>NZ_JBEYWV010000019.1:0-179107 GCF_040644575.1 Streptomyces sp. NPDC046939 | reverse complement strand
CTCCGCCTGCCTTTCTTATAGTCGCTCTTGGGGGCCCCCCCCCGCGCGGGGGTGGGGGCGTCCCGGGCGCCCCCCCCGGGCGGGGCCCCCCCCCATACCCGCTGCCGCTGCCCGCCGGTCCGCGCTCAGCGGCGTTCGCGCGAGTTGCCGAAGAAGATGCGGTAGACGATCAGCAGGACGAGCGCGCCACCGATCGCCGACACCCAGGTGGCGGTGTCGTAGAAGTCCTTGGTGATGGGCCGGTCGAGCCAGCGGGACGAGATCCAGCCGCCGATGAAGGCGCCCGCCACGCCGATGAGCGTGGTGCCGACCAAACCGCCCGGGTCGCGGCCCGGGAGCAGGAGTTTGGCGATGGCACCGGCGAGCAGTCCGAGGATGATCCAACTGAGTATGCCCATGCCGTGTTCTGCCCCTCT
This sequence comes from Streptomyces sp. NPDC046939, assembly GCF_040644575.1. Lineage (NCBI taxonomy): Bacteria > Bacillati > Actinomycetota > Actinomycetes > Kitasatosporales > Streptomycetaceae > Streptomyces > Streptomyces sp. NPDC046939. Next base: position 178,691 of record NZ_JBEYWV010000019.1, on the reverse strand, counting down.
GTCGTGCTGCGTCGTGCGGGGTTTCCTTGTCGCACTGTTGCCCAGGAGGACGTGGAAGAGGCGTACGACGGTTGCGCGCGGGGAGCGGGCTCAGCGTGCGGCGAACGGGCGGTCCGTGGAGACGATCTCGCGGCCCAGCGGCATCAAGGAGACGGGGATCAGCTTGAAGTTGGCGATGCCGAACGGAATGCCGATGATCGTGACGCACAGGGCGATGCCGGTGACGATGTGCGCGAGCGCCAGCCACCAGCCCGCGAGGATCAGCCAGAGCACATTGCCCACACAGGAGGGCGCCCCCGCGTCCCTGCGCTCGACCGTCGTGTACCCGAAGGGCCACAGGGCGTAGACGCCGATCCGGAAGGCGGCCACGCCGAACGGGATGCCGATGATCGTGACGCACAGCAGCACGCCCGCGAGGAGGTAGCCGAGGAACAGCCAGAAGCCGCTCAGGACCAGCCAGATGACGTTCAGGATTGTCTTCACTGTTGGCGACCTGCCATCTGCTCGAGGCGGGCGATCCGCTCCGCCATGGGCGGGTGCGTGGAGAACATCTTCGACATGCCCTGGCCGGGGCGGAAGGGGTTGGCGATCATCATGTGGCTGGCCGTCTCCAGACGCGGCTCGGGCGGCAGCGGGAGCTGCTTGGTGCCCGCGTCGAGCTTGCGCAGGGCGCTCGCCAGGGCCAGCGGGTCGCCGGTCAGCTGGGCGCCGGAGGCGTCCGCCTCGTACTCCCGCGAGCGGCTGATGGCGAGCTGGATGAGGGAGGCGGCGAGCGGGCCGAGCAGCATGATCAGCAGCATTCCGAAGATGCCGGGGCCGTCGTCGTCGTTCGAGCGGCCGACCGGGATCAGCCACGCGAAGTTGACCAGGAACATGATCACGGAGGCGAGGGCTCCGGCAACGGACGAGATCAGGATGTCGCGGTTGTAGACATGGCTGAGCTCGTGCCCGATGACGCCGCGCAACTCGCGCTCGTCCAGAATGCGCAGGATGCCGTCGGTGCAGCACACCGCCGCATTGCGCGGATTGCGGCCCGTCGCGAACGCGTTCGGCGCCTCCGTCGGGGAGATGTAGAGCCGCGGCATCGGCTGGCGGGCCTGGGTGGAGAGCTCGCGCACCATGCGGTAGAGCGCGGGCGCCTCGAACTCGCTGACCGGGCGGGCCCGCATCGCGCGCAGGGCGAGCTTGTCGCTGTTCCAGTACGCGTACGCGTTGGTCCCGATCGCGATGACGAGGCCGATGACGAGCCCGGTACGGCCGAAAAAGCTGCCGATGACGAGGATGAGGGCGGAGAGGCCCCCGAGAAGTACGGCTGTCTTCAACCCGTTGTGCCGGCGGTGCACGGTACGCCCTCCTGATGGTGCGGCAGGGGAACCCACTGCTTGCTCACTGCTTCCACTGGGCCCCGCGATCCTGTGCGGGTGGCTGCGGATGCCTGTCCCTAGTGGACCCTCCCGTACTGGTCAACGCCAGACGAGAGGGACTAGTTCCCTTGTGCGCGCATCCCAAGCAGAGGTTCCGGTAGGCCGTACGAGTCAGGGGGCCGGCCGGGTCAGTGGTGCTGCTGGGGCAGGAGGCCCGCGATCTCCAGCGCCTTGTGGTCGGGCTCGATCTCGCTGGTGCAGTTCGGGCAGCGGGTGGCGATGCCGGGGATCTGGCTGTAGCAGCGGGGGCAGTCGCGCAGGGCGGCCTTGATGTCGATCGGCTTGTTGCGGTCGGCGCGCGCGGTGATCTTCATCATCGGCACGACGATCAGGAAGTACAGCACCGCGGCGGTGATGAAGAAGGCGATGCCGGCATTGATGAACTTCCCGTAGGGGTACTTCACGCCCTCGAGCGTGAAGTAGGCGTCCGAGTAGTTGCCGATGGAGCCGGTCGCCCAGCCCAGGAGCGGCGTGATGAAGGCGGCGGTGAAGGCGGTCACCAGGGCCGTGAACGCCGATCCCACGGCCAGGCCCACCGCCATGGAGACGATGTTTCCACGGAGGATGAAGTCCTTGAATCCGCTCAGCACGTTGCTGCTCCTGGGAAGGGTGAGGGTGGGGGGCGTTCCTGGTTGCTGCGCCATCTGTGGTTGCGGTGCCATCTATGTCTTCGGTGTCGTCCTCTGGGATTACTGCGACCCAGAAACGTACCAAAGCGGCGCTTTCGGAGTCCCTGTCATCACGAGAACAGTCCACTGTCCACAAAGTGCAGGATCAGTTGTGGAGCCCCGGAGAGCGCGACCCCGACGACCGCCGTCACGGTGATGGCGGCGGTGAGCGGCATGGATGGCCGGTGGGCGATGGGCTCGCCCTCCGGCGCGCGGAACAGGGCCGCGGTCCACCGCAGGTAGTAATAGAGCGCGATGACGACGTTCACGGCCATGACGACGGCGAGCCAGCCGAGCCCCGCGTCGACGGCGGCCGAGAAGACGGTGACCTTCGCGAAGAGGCCGATGACGCCCGGCGGCAGACCGGCCAGGCACAGCAGGAAGAAGCCCAGGACGAGCGCGGCGAGCGGGCGGGCCGCGTACAGCCCCCGGTAGTCGCTCACGCGGTTCAGCGGCTTCGTACGGGCGACAAGGGCGGCCACCGCGAAGGCCCCGAGGTTCACGGCGGCGTACATGAGGGCGTAGGCGAGCGTGGAGCCGATCGACTTCTGCGGGTCGTCGGAGTACGCGGCCGAGGCGATCGGCACCAGGAGGTAGCCCGCCTGGCCGACGGAGGACCAGGCGAGGAGGCGGACGGCGCTGTACGCGCGCGTGGCCCGCTGGCGCAGGGCGGCCACATTGCCGACCGTCATCGTCAGGGCGGCGAGGGCGGCGAGCGCCGGGCCCCACACGTCGGCGTACGAGGGGAAGGCGACCACCGTGACGAGGATGAGGCCGGTGAAGCCGACGGCCTTGCCGATGACCGACAGGTAGGCGGCGATCGGCAGGGGCGCGCCCACGTAGGTGTCCGGCACCCAGAAGTGGAACGGCACGGCGGCCGTCTTGAACGCGAAGCCGACGAGGGTGAGGGCGACGCCCGCCTGGGCGAGGGTGTGGAACTGGCCGTCCACGCGCGTGAGCTCCGTGGCGACCTCGGTGAGGTGCAGGGTGCCCGTGGTCGCGTAGACGAAGCTGACGCCGAGGAGGGTGACGGCGGTCGCGGTGACCGAGGAGAGGAAGAACTTCAGGGCCGCGTCCGAGGAGCGCTTGTCGTCGCGCTTGAGGCCCACCAGGGCGAAGGCGGGCAGTGAGGCGACCTCCAGGGCGACGACGAGCGTGGCGAGGTCGCGCGACGCGGGCAGGAGGGCGGCCCCGGCGGCGGAGGACAGGAGGAGGAACCAGTACTCCCCTTCGGGAAGCGGCTTGTTCGCGTTCTTCGCGTCCTTGAGGGTGCTCATCGAGAGCAGGGCCGTGAGCAGTGCGCCGGCCAGGACGAGGAACTGGACGACGAGCGTGAAGCGGTCCGCTGTGTAGCTGCACGCTTCGCGCGCGTCTGTGAGGCAGAACGTGGAGCGCTCGTCGCCGATCAAGGGCAACAGGGCGAGTCCGGCCGCGGCCAGGCCCGCCACGGCAGTCCAACCGAGGACCGGCTTGCGCCGCTCGTCGAGGAAGAGGTCGGCGACCAGGACGACGAGGGCGATCACCGCCGCGATCGTCGGCGGGGCGATCGCGACCCAGTCGACGGACTGGACGAGGGAGGCCACGGAGGGCGCGGCGACGGCGGTCACTGGAGGCCTCCTGCGAGGAGCTTCTGCACGGCCGGGTCGGTGAGGCCGAGCAGCGCGGCGGGCCACAGACCCGCCACGACGGTGAGGGCGGCGAGCGGCGTCCAGGCGGCGAACTCGTAGCCCTGTACGTCGGCGAGCGCGGGCGCCGCGTGGTCGCGCGGGCCCATGCAGACGCGGCGGACCATCTGGAGCAGGTACGCGGCGGTGAGCAGCGTGCCGAACGCGGCGATGGACATGAACACGAGGAACGCCGGGCGGCTGAGCCCGTCGGCGGGCTTGAACGCGCCGAACAGGGCGAGCATCTCGCCCCAGAACCCGGCGAGTCCGGGCAGCCCGAGCGAGGCGACGGCGGCGAAGGACAGGAGGCCGCCGAGGCGCGGGGCCTTGCCGTAGAGGGCCATGCCGCCCTGCTGGGCCAGGGTGTCGAGGTCGCTGGTGCCGGCCCGGTCCTTGAGGGCGCCGACGAGGAAGAAGAGGAGGCCGGTGATGAGGCCGTGGGCGATGTTGGCGAACAGCGCGCCGTTCACGCCGGTCGGGCTCATCGTCGCGATGCCGAGCAGGACGAAGCCCATGTGGCCGACGGAGGAGTACGCGATGAGGCGCTTGAGGTCGCCCTTCGCGCCCTGCTTGACGAGGTTCAGACAGGCCAGGGACCCGTAGATGATTCCGACGACGGCGAACGCGGCGAGGTACGGGGCGAAGGTCCGCATTCCGTCGGGCGCGACCGGGAGCAGGATCCGGACGAACCCGTACGTACCCATCTTCAGCAGGACACCGGCGAGGAGGACCGAGCCGACGGTCGGGGCGGCGGTGTGTGCATCAGGCAGCCAACTGTGCAGGGGCCACATCGGGGTCTTCACGGCGAGCCCGATCCCGATCGCCAGAACGGCGATGACCTGCACGGACGTGGTCAGCCCCCGGCCGTTGTCAGTGGCGAGTGCCATGATGTCGAACGTGCCCGACTTAACACCGATAAGGAGGAGGCCGAGCAGCATCACGACCGAGCCGAGCAGCGTGAAGAGGATGAACTTCCACGCCGCCGCTGTCCGCTCGGCGCCGCCCCAGCGGGCGATGAGGAAGTACATCGGGATGAGGACCATCTCGAACGCGAGGAAGAAGAGGAGGAGGTCCAGGACGGCGAAGGTGGCGAGCGTGCCGGATTCCAGGAGAAGGATCAGCGCGACGAAGGCTTGGGGGGTTGGGCCGCTCGGCGGCTTGAAGTAGGAGTACAGCGCGCAGAGGAAGGTCAGCAGCGCCGTGAGCACCAGAAGGGGGAGAGAGATGCCGTCGACACCGAGGTGGATGCGCACGTCGAGCGCGGGGATCCAGCTGATGTCGGTCGTGGCCTGCATCCTCGACGGGTGGTCGTGGTCGAAGCCGAGCGCGAGGACGATCGCGGCGATGAGGATCACGCCGGTCACGATCACACCGTGGCGGAGCACGGCCTGCTGCGGGGAGTTCCCCTTCAGTCCGGGCGGCGCGGGCAGGAGAGCGGCGACGGCGCCGATGAGCGGCCCCACGACGATCAATGCGAGAAGGAACTGCATCACGGATTCGCTGATATCGATCACGGCTGCTCACGCTCCGGCGGTGGCGACGAGGACGACGGCGACCACCAGGACGACGGTGCCTGCGAGCAGTGCGCTGAGGTAGGTCTGGACATTGCCGGTCTGGGCCCGGCGCACGGCCCAGCCCAGCGCCTTCGGGGTCTCGGCGGCGGCCCGTACATAGGTGTCGACGACCGCGCGGTCCAGGAAGCGGACCAGGGTCGCGGCCGAGCGGACCGGGCGGACGAACACCGTCGAGTACAGGGCGTCGAGGTGGAACCCGGCGGCGGCGTGCCGGTGGAGGCGGCCGAGCAGCAGACGGCCCGGGTCGGCCGGGTCGGCGGCGCCCGCGATGTCCCCGTACGCGGCCGTGTGCGAGGCGATCGCCTCCGCCTCGACCAGGCCGCCGTCACCCGAGTCGGTGTCGACGGCGACAGCGCCGAGCGGGGTGCGGCGCGCCTGCATCGCGGTGGTGTGGCGCCAGGCCCCGTACGTGACCAGGGCGCCGACCAGCGCGAAGCCGGTGCCGATGACGGAGGTGGTGAGGGTCGGGGTGAGGGAGCGGCCGTCGAACCAGTCGGGCAGGACGCCCGTGGCGAGACCGAGAACGAGGGAGGGGATCGCGAGGACCCACAGGACGGCGTTCATCGTGACCGGCTGCTTGCCGTGGTCGGGGGCGGTTGTGCCCCGGCCGTTGAAGGCGAGGAGCCACAGGCGGGTCGCGTAGGCGGCGGTGAGCAGGGCCGTGATCAGGCCCGCGACGAGGACGATCCAGCCCGAGGCGACCGGGACGGCGTGCTCGTGGCCGGTGGCGGTGTGCTCGGCGGCCCCGAGGACGGCCTCCTTGGAGAAGAAGCCGCTGAAGGGCGGGATCGCGGCGAGCGCGAGCAGCGCCACGGTCATCGTCCAGAAGGCGTCGGGGACGCGGTCGCGGAGCTTGTCCATGCGGGCCATCGCGGCCAGGGAGTTGGTGCCGGCGGCGTGGATGATCACGCCCGCCGCGAGGAAGAGGAGCGCCTTGAAGGCGCCGTGGGTGAGGAGGTGGAAGACGGCGGCGTCGCGGTCGCCGACGGCGAGGGCGCCGGTCATGTAGCCGAGCTGGCCGATCGTCGAGTACGCGAGGACGCGCTTGATGTCGTCCTGGGCGAGCGCGGCGAGGGCCGAGCCCGCCATGGTCACGGCGGCCATGACGGCGAGCACGATCAGGGCCGCGCGGGAGGCGACGAAGACCGGGAGGAGGCGGGCGACGAAGTAGACGCCGGCGGCGACCATCGTCGCGGCGTGGATCAGCGCGGAGACGGGGGTCGGGCCCGCCATCGCGTCGGGCAGCCAGGTGTGCAGCGGGAACTGCGCCGACTTGCCCGCCACGCCCGCGAGGAGCAGCAGAGCGATGAGGGTGGGGTGGTCGAGGCCGCCCGCGCTCGTAGCCTTGCCCAGGATCGTCGTGATGCGGAAGGAGCCCGCGTCGGTGGCGAGGGCGAACAGACCGATGAGGAAGGGGACGTCACCGAGCTTCGTGACGAGGAAAGCCTTGAGGGAGGCGGCCCGCGCCTCGGGGGTCTCCCAGTAGTGGCCGACGAGGAAGTACGAGCAGATGCCCATGACTTCCCAGCCGACCAGCAGCACCATCAGGTCGCCCGAGTAGACGACGAGGAGCATCGCGGAGGTGAAGAGGGAGACGAGAGCGGCGTAGGAGGGGTAGCGCGGGTCGTCGCGGAGGTAGCCGGTCGAGTAGAGCTGGACGCAGGTCGCGACGAGGGCGACCAGGACGGCGGTGAGGGCGGCGAAGCCGTCGATGTGCAGGGCCAGTTCGATCGGCACGGAGCCGGTCGGGGTGAGCTGGGTGTGCGCGTCGAGGGCCCGCGTGCCGTCGCCGGTGCCGCCGCCCTGCCGCACCGCCACGGCGACGGCGAGGACCAGCGCGGCGAAGGTCGGCAGCACGGCCAGCGGACGGACGAAGCCGGGGGCCGTACGGCCCAGGGACAGGCCCGCGGCGGCGCCGAGGAACGGGAGGAGGGGGACGAGGACGGCGAGGGTCGTGGTGGTCACGCGGTGGCCTCGGCCTTCTTGTCCGGACCGGCCGGGGTGTCGGCCTCGGCGGCCGCGGCGGACGGGTCATGCGGGCCGGACGGCTCCGACGGGTCGTGCGGGTCGTCGTCCGGGTCGTCGGGTTCGGCGGAGTCGCGGAGCTTGTCGATGTCGGCGGTGCCGCGATTGCGGTGGACGGCCAGGACGATCGCCAGGCCGATGCCGATCTCGGCGGCGGCGATGGCGATGGTGAACAGGGTCAGGGCCTGACCGGAGTGCAGGGCGTCGCGGAGCCAGACGTCGAAGGCGACGAGGTTGAGGTTGACGGCGTTGAGCATCAGCTCGACGGACATCAGGACGAGGATCGCGTTGCGGCGGGCCAGGACTCCGTACAGGCCCGTGCAGAAGAGGAGGGCGGCGAGGACGGCGGGATAGACGAGGTGCATCAGCGGTCGCCCTCCCGGCGGGTCGAACGGGTGGCGGCGGGCTCCGGGCCGTTGCCGGACTCGGCCGCGCTCTTCTTGCGGGACAGGACGATCGCGCCGACCAGGGCGGCGAGGAGGAGCACCGAGAGCGCCTCGAAGGGTAGGACCCAGTGCCGGAACAGGATGGAGCCGGTCACGTCCGTGGTGCCCTGGGCGGCGCCGTCGAGGTCGATCCAGGTCGTGCGGAAGGCGTCGGCGACGACCCAGACCAGGGCGACCGCGGCGGCGACGGCCACGGTCAGGGCGGCCCATCGGTTGGGGCTGTCCGCGTCCGGTGACCGGCCGATCGGGGCGCGGGTCAGCATCAGTCCGAACAGGAGGAGGACGACGACGGAACCGACGTAGATCAGCACCTGCACCCACGCGATGAACTCCGCGGTCAGCAGGAGGTACTCCACGGCGAGCCCGCCGAGCGCGACCACCAGCCACAGCGCGGCGTGCACGAGCTGCTTCGTGGTCACGGTGACGATCGCGGCGCCGAAGGTGACCAGGCCGACGAGGAGGAAGGCGATCTCGACCCCGGTCGGGGAGAGGAAGCCGTGCGGCTCGGAGGCCAGGGTGACGGTCGCCGGGAGCGGGAGCGCGGCGGGGGTCATTCGGTCTGCCCTCCGTTGCGCGGGGTTCGCGGGGTCTCCGGGGATGCCGGGTTCTTCGGCGGTGCCGGGGTTGTCGCAGATGCCGGGTTCTCTTCAGGCGCCGGTGTTGTCGGGGGTGCCGGGTGGGGCGGTTGTGTCGCCTCTGCCGCTGTTGCTGCCAGCTTGTCGGCTGTTTTGCGGGCCGCCGCCAGTTCCTTCGGCTCCTCCGAGGAGGGGTCCAGGGCCGGCGGGGACGGGACCGTCCACATCCACTCGCGGAGCTTGTCGCGCTCGTGGGTGAGGTCGCGGATGTCGGTCTCGGCGTACTCGAACTCCGGGGACCAGAACAGCGCGTCGAAGGGGCAGACCTCGATGCAGATGCCGCAGTACATGCAGAGGGAGAAGTCGATGGCGAAGCGGTCGAGGACGTTGCGGCTGCGCTCGCGTCCGCCCGGGGCGGCGGGCGGCACCGTCTCCTTGTGGGAGTCGATGTAGATGCACCAGTCGGGGCACTCACGGGCGCACAGCATGCACACCGTGCAGTTCTCCTCGAACAGGCCGATCACGCCGCGCGTACGGGGCGGGAGTTCGGGCTGGGCGTCCGGGTACTGCTCGGTGACGGTCTTCTTCGTCATCGTGCGGAGGGTGACGGCGAGGCCCTTGGCCAGGCCGGACCCGGGGATCGGAGGCACTAGTCGATCGCCACCTTCACGATTCCGGTGAGCGCGATCTGCGCGAGGGCGAGGGGGATGAGTGTGGTCCACGCGAGTTTCTGGAGCTGGTCCTCGCGCAGGCGCGGGTAGGACACGCGCAGCCAGATGACGACGAAGGCCAGGACCGCCGTCTTGAGCAGGGTCCAGACCCAGCCGAGGCCGTCGGCGCCCCAGGGGCCGTGCCAGCCGCCCAGGAAGAGGACGGTGGTCAGGCCGCACAGGACAACGATGCCCGCGTACTCGGCGAGGAGGAACAGGGCGAAACGCAGGCCCGTGTACTCCGTGTACGCGCCGAAGATGATCTCGGAGTCGGCGACCGGCATGTCGAACGGGGGGCGTTGCAGTTCGGCGAGGCCCGCCACGAAGAAGACCAGGGCGCCCACGATCTGCCAGGGCAGCCACCACCACTCGAACGCGTCGAGGATGCCGGGCAGTGAGACCGTGCCCGCCGCCATCGCCACCGACGCGGCCGCGAGCAGCATGGGGAGTTCGTAGGCGAGCAACTGCGCGGCCGTGCGCAAGCCGCCGAGCAGGGAGAACTTGTTGGCGCTCGCCCAGCCCGCCATCAGCGAGCCCAGCACGCCGACGCCCATCACCGCGAGCACGAAGAAGATGCCCGCGTCGATGGCCTGGCCCACCGCGTCGTCGCCGGGGCCGACCGGGATCGCCAGCAGCACCAGGAGGTACGGGAGCAGGGCCACGGCCGGGGCGAGCTGGAAGACCCGGCGGTCGGCGTCCGCCGGGACCACGTCCTCCTTCTGCGCGAACTTCACGCCGTCCGCGACGAGCTGCGCCCAGCCGTGGAAGCCGCCCGCGTACATGGGGCCCAGGCGGCCCTGCATGTGGGCCATCACCTTGTGCTCGGTCTGGCCGACGATCAGCGGCAGCACCAGGAAGGCGACGAAGACGACGACGAGGCGCAGGACGACGTCGAGAACGTCATTCACGGCGTGCCTCCGGCGGTGGTGTCGGGATCGGTCGGGCCCGGGGTGGTCTTGTCCGGGGTCGTCTCGCCCGGGGCGGTCTTGTCCCGGGTGGTCTCGTCCGGGGCGGTCTCGTCCGGGGTGCGGATGCTGGGCTCGGCCGGGTTCGGGGTGGCCGTGTCGTCCTTGCCGTCGTCCGGCGCGGTCTCCGAGGCGCCCTCCGACTCACTCCCTGGGACACCGTCCGGCCCGGCCTTCGGCGCACGGGGCGGTTGCGGGGGCTCGTCGAACGCCGGTTTGGCGTTGTGCCACGGGGCGTCGGAGGTGCGGGACGGCTTGGCAGGCGCCTCGGCCGCGTCCGGGCCGCCTACCGGGGCCCCCGGCGTCGCCGGTCGCTGGCTCGCCGAGCCCTGCGACGCACTCCGCGACCGCCGCGCCGGACGCACCGGAGCCTCCGCCGCATCCGCACCCGACCCGCTCCCCGGCGCCGCCGAAGCCGACGGCCGCTGACTCGCCGACCCCTCCGACACACTCCGCGACCGCCGCGCCGGGGTCGCGGACGCCTCCGCCGCACCCGCATCCGGACCACCCACCGGAGCCCCCGGCACCGCCGAAGCCGCCGGCCGCTGACTCGCCGACCCCTCCGACACGCTCCGCGCTCGCCGCGCCGGACGCGCCGGAGTCTCCGCCGCATCCGCACCGCTCGCCGGGGTCGCCGGGGTCGCCGAAGCCGCCGAGCGGCTCCGCCGTACCGGTCGCTCCCCCGCCCCCGCCGCGCCGCGCGCGGGCCGGGTCGGGGCCGGAGGGAGTTGGCCCTTCTGGGGGCCCCATTCGTTCGGGTCGGGGACGCCGGGGGGCAGCATCTGGCGGCGCTTGGGGGCGCCGTGTCCCGCCGAGGACTCGCCCGGCTCCTTCGCGCCCGGCCATGCCTTCGCGACCCGCGCCGCGAGGACGAAGTCCTTGCGCAGGGGGTGGCCCTCGAAGCCGTCGGGGAGGAGCAGCGGGACCAGGTGCGGGTGGCCCTCGAAGGTGACGCCGAACATTTCGTGCGTCTCGCGTTCGTGCCAGGCCGCGCCCGCGTACACGTCGACGGCCGAGGCGAGGACCGGCGCGGAGTGCGGGACGGTCGTGCGCAGCAGCAGGCGGCGTACGGAACCGGGGGCGACGGCGGCGACGTGCGCGCAGACGCGGAAGCCGGTCTCCGGTTCGTCGACGGCGCTCAGCCAGTCGAAGTAGGTGCAGCCCAGGCGCGTACGGGCGGTTTCGAGGGCGGTGGTCCAGGTGGCGGCGGGGACGTCGACGGTCAGGAGGTCGTACGCCTCCTCGACCGTCGCCTCGGCGCCGAACAGCTCCTCGACCGGGTCCGGCAGCCAGTTCACCGCTCCCCCTCGGGGGACTCGGCGGGCGGCTGGACGAGACCGCTGTTCAGCGCGGCCGCCGAAGGACGTCCGGCCGCCGCGTCCGCGGACGCGGACCCGTACCGCTCGCCGAGCGACTCGCGGGCGATCTTCTCCTGGAGCTTGAGGATGCCCTGGAGCAGCGCCTCGGGCCGGGGCGGGCACCCGGGCACGTACACGTCGACGGGGATGATCTGGTCGACGCCCTTGGTCACCGAGTACGAGTCCCAGTACGGGCCGCCGCAGTTGGAGCAGGCGCCGAAGGAGATGACGTACTTGGGCTCGGGCATCTGCTCGTACAGGCGTTTGACGGCCGGGGCCATCTTGTCGGTGACCGTGCCGGAGACGACCATCAGGTCGGCCTGGCGCGGGCCGGGCGCGAACGGGATGACGCCGAGCCGGATGAAGTCGTGCCGGGCCATGGACGCGGCGATGAACTCGATGGCGCAGCAGGCGAGGCCGAAGTTGAAGACCCAGAGGGAGTAGCGGCGGCCCCAGTTCAGGACCACCTTCATCGGCTCGGGCGCCAGACGGGAGAGCACGCCGAGCCGCTTCGGCTCCGGCAGGAGAACGGGAGCGGAGACGGGCTCGGGCTCGGGGGTCACGCGGCTCACGTCCATGTGAGGACGCCCTTCTTGTATGCGTACAGCAGGCCCACGGCGAGGAAGCCGAGGAAGATGAACATCTCCACGAGCGTCGTCGCGCCGTAGCCGGGCGCGGCGAAGACCGTCGCCCAGGGGAAGAGGAAGATCGAGTCGACGGCGAAGATCACGTAGAGGAAGGCGTAGACGTAGTAGCGGACCTGGGTGTGGGCCCAGCCCTCGCCGACGGGGTCGACGCCGCACTCGTACGTCAGGAGCTTCTCGGGGGTCGGCACCACCGGGCGCAGCAGCCGTCCCGCGCCGAAGGCGACCGCGACGAAGAGCACGCCGACGACGGCGAGCAGTCCGACCACCGAGTACGAGTGGAAGTAGTCGGCCGCGCCGACGGTCACGGCCGCCCGGTCCGTCACGTCCGTCGCCACGTCTGTCGGCACCTCTTACGCCCCTCGCGTGTTCGTGTGTTCGTGTTCGACGATGTACGCACGGGAGTCTAGGGCCTGTTAAAGGGAGGGTAAGCAGCCCGTACGGAGCGCGGCGGCCGAAAGTGGCGCTGGGCCCCTTCCGGGGTGGGGTTATCCCCCGTCCGTCCCCGGCAGCCCACCTCATGGCGTCCCGGCCCGCGCGCAAGGCACTCTTTCGCTTATGACCGACCGACTCGACTTCTCCGGCGACCGCGAGGTGTCGCCGCCGCGCTTCGCCTACGACGCGCACACCTGGAAGGAGATCTCGTTCCTCCTGTCCAGCTTCCCCCTGGCCCTGTTCGGTTTCGTGTACGCGGTCACGCTGCTCGCGGTCGGCGCGGGGCTGACCGTCACGGTGATCGGGCTGCCGCTGATCGCGGCGGGGCTCTCCGGGGCGCGCATGCTCGGCAAGGCGGAGCGGGCGCGGGCCCGGCGGCTGCTGGGGGTGCGGGTCGAGGAGCCGAGCCCGTTGCCGCGCCGGAAGGGGGACGGTTTCCTCGGCTGGCTGTGGACCGCGCTGAAGGACTCGGTGGGCTGGCGCACGGTGCTGTACGAGGTGATGCGGCTGCCCTGGGGCATCCTGACGTTCGCGGTGACGCTGACCGGCCTGTTCGTGCTGTGGCCGGTGCTCCCGTTCATCGTCCGGGGGCTGACCAACGCGGACCGGGCGATGGTGCGCGGCCTGCTCTCGCCCTCCGACGAGCTGGAGCGGCGGATCGCCGAGCTGGAGTCGGACCGGGGTGTCGTGGTGGACACGGCCGCCGCCGATCTGCGCCGCATCGAGCGTGATCTGCACGACGGCGCGCAGGCCCGCCTCGTCAACCTCGCCATGGGGCTCGGCCTCGCCAAGGAGAAGCTCCTGGAGGACCCGGACGCGGCGGCGGACATGGTCGACGAGGCGCACGGCGAGGTGAAGCTCGCGTTGCAGGAGCTGCGGGACCTGGCGCGCGGCATCCATCCGGCGGTCCTCACCGACCGCGGTCTGGACGCGGCGCTGTCCTCGGTGGCGTCGCGGTGCACGGTCCCGGTGAAGGTGACCGCGGATCTGCCGGCGCGGCCCGCCGCCGCGATCGAGGGCATCGCCTACTTCACCGTCTCCGAGCTGCTCCAGAACGTCAGCAAGCACAGCCGCGCCACGACGGCCTCCGTCGACGTGTGGCGGGCGGACGACCGGCTGCTCATCCAGGTGCACGACGACGGCCGGGGCGGCGCCAGCGTCGACAAGGGCACCGGCATGGCGGGGCTCGCGGAGCGGCTCGGCGCGGTCGACGGCCTGTTCGTCGTGGACTCCCCCGAGGGCGGCGGAACGACGGTCACCGCCGAACTGCCCTGGCGCGACCGCTCGTAGCGGCCGTAGCGGAGGCCGGGGGTGGGGAAAACCCCCGGTCCAAGACGCCGACCCGCCGCATGGCCGAAGGACCCCGCCGCCCGGGATTCTGAAGACGGACAAGGACAGAGACGGGAACGGGACGGCGGCGCGGCGCACGCGACGACCCACCGGACACGATCACGACCGGACACGATCAGGAACGGACGACGCCCATGGCCACGCACCAGTACGGATACCGCAGCGAGTACTCGTACGACGACGAGCCGCGCCCCGCGCGCCACGGGCTCGGCCGGCTGCCGGCCGGGCTGCGCGCCCCGGTCGAGGGACGGGCCTGGCGCGAGTTCGCCTACCTGCTGCTGAGCCTGCCGATCGCCATCGCGGCGTTCGTCTGGTCGGTGACGATGCTCTCGCTCGGCGCGGGGCTCCTCATCACCTTCATCGGCGTGCCGGTGCTCGCCGCGGCGCTGGCCGGGGCGCGCGGCATCGGCGCCCTGGAGCGGGCGCGGGCGCGGGCCCTGCTCGGCCTGGAGATCGGCTCGCCGGAACCGGTGCGGCCCCGCACGGGCGGCCCGCTCGCCTGGCTCGGCGCGACACTCAAGAGCGGCGTCTCGTGGCGCCACGCCGTCTACACGGTGCTGCACTTCCCGTGGGCGGTCTTCGCGTTCTCCGTGGCGGTCACGTTCTGGACGACCGGCTGGACGCTGCTCACGTATCCGCTGTGGCAGTGGGTCTACCCGATGTACGGCGGCCAGGGCGGTCTGCAGTTGTACGGGGACGAGGCGCACTCCGTGTACCTCGACAACCCGTTCGAGATCACGCTGACCGCGGCCGTCGGGCTGCTCGTCACGCTGGCCACGCCGTGGATCGTGCGGGCGCTGACCACGGTGGACCGGCTCCTCGTCGTCGGGCTGCTCGGCCCGTCGCGGCTCGCCACGCGCGTGGTGGAGCTGGAGTCCGACCGCGGCGTCGTCGTGGACACGGCCGCCGCCGACCTGCGCCGCATCGAGCGCGACCTGCACGACGGCGCGCAGGCCCGCCTCGTCAACCTCGCCATGGACCTGGGTCTCGCGAAGGAGAAGCTGAGCGAGGACCCGCAGACGGCGGCGCGGATGGTCGACGAGGCGCACGGCGAGGTGAAGACGGCCCTCCAGGAGCTGCGCGACCTGGCGCGCGGCATCCACCCCGCGGTCCTCACCGACCGCGGCCTGGACGCGGCCCTGTCCGCGGTCGCCTCGCGCTGCACGGTCCCGGTGACCGTCGAGGTCGACCTCCGCGAGCGCCCGGCGCCCGCCATCGAGGGCATCGCCTACTTCACCGTCTCCGAGCTGCTGCAGAACATCAGCAAGCACAGCCGGGCGACGCGCGCCGGCGTCGACGTCTGGCGCTCCGGCGACCGCCTCATGCTCCAGGTCAGCGACAACGGGGTGGGCGGCGCGGACGCCTCCGCCGGTTCCGGGCTCGCGGGCCTCGCCGAGCGGCTCGACGCGGTCGACGGCATCCTCCTCGTCGACTCGCCGCCGGCCGGTCCGACCCGGGTCACGGCGGAGCTGCCCTGGCGCTCCGTACGGCTCTGAGCGCCTCCTTTTCCGCCGCGTGGGAGCAGCCCGGCCCGGTTCCTGGAATGCTGGCCCTGTCAGAACTGGCCCCTGTGACAGGTGCACAGGGGCGCTGGGGGGCCGAGAAACGTGGAGGACAGGGTGCGGGTGGTCATCGCCGAGGATTCAGTGCTGCTCAGGGAGGGCCTGACCCGGTTGCTGACCGACCGCGGGCACGAGGTCGTCGCCGGTGTCGGTGACGGGGAGGCGCTGGTCAAGACCATCACCGACCTCGGGGCGCAGGATCTGCTCCCCGACGTGGTCGTCGCGGACGTACGGATGCCGCCGACGCACACGGACGAGGGGGTGCGCGCCGCGGTGCAACTGCGCGGCCGGTACCCCGGGCTCGGGGTGCTGGTCCTTTCGCAGTACGTGGAGGAGCAGTACGCCACCGAGCTGCTCGCGGGGTCGAGCCGCGGGGTGGGCTATCTGCTCAAGGACCGGGTGGCCGAGGTGCGGGAGTTCGTGGACGCGGTGGTCCGCGTCGCGGAGGGCGGCACGGCGCTCGACCCGGAGGTGGTCGCGCAGTTGCTCGGGCGCAGCCGCAAGCAGGACGTGCTCGCCAACCTCACGCCGCGCGAGCGGGAGGTCCTCGGCCTGATGGCGGAGGGCCGGACGAACTCGGCGATCGCCCGTCAGCTCGTCGTCAGCGACGGCGCGGTCGAGAAGCACGTCAGCAACATCTTCCTGAAGCTGGGGCTCTCGCCGAGCGACGGGGACCACCGGCGTGTTCTGGCCGTTCTGACCTATCTGCGGAACTGACCGGCTGACACCGCGTCAGCGGGTGCGGCGGGGGCGGGAACCGGCCAGGATCCCGCCCAGAACCGGGGAGCGCGCGCGGAGCGTCCTCCAGAACGTCTCGAGCGGCGCTCCACAGGGGCGGCAGATCATGGCAAAACGGGACGACATGCCGTCTCAATTCTAAGGCCATCATGCGAACGTTCAGAGGTAGGCACCCCTTGCAGACGTAGGGTGGGCCTGGGGAAGGCCAGTGGGACGGCCCTGCCCGAACAGCCGCCTCGAGGGAGGTCCAGTTCAGTGACCAGCCAGGTCAGTAGTCCAGCCGAGCAGGCAGGCGGGACCGACAGCGCAGTGGTCGGGGAACAGCGCACAGCCGCGGGTGAAGGTGGATCGGGCAAGGACGTCCGGCGTCTGGACCGGGTGATCATCCGTTTCGCGGGTGACTCCGGTGACGGCATGCAGCTCACGGGCGACCGGTTCACATCCGAGACGGCGACGTTCGGCAACGACCTGTCGACGCTGCCGAACTTCCCCGCCGAGATCCGGGCGCCCGCCGGGACGCTGCCGGGCGTGTCGTCGTTCCAGCTGCACTTCGCCGATCACGACATCCTCACCCCCGGCGACGCGCCGGACGTACTGGTGGCGATGAACCCGGCGGCGCTGAAGGCGAACATCGCGGACGTGCCCCGCGGCGCCGAGATCATCGTCAACACCGACGAGTTCACCAAGCGGGCGATGGCCAAGGTCGGCTACGCCGCCTCCCCGCTGGAGGACGGCTCGCTGGACGGCTACTCGGTGCATCCGGTGCCGCTGACCACCCTGACGGTGGAGGCGCTCAAGGAGTTCGAGCTGTCCCGCAAGGAGGCCGAGCGCAGCAAGAACATGTTCGCGCTGGGCCTGCTTTCGTGGATGTACCACCGGCCGACCGAGGGCACCGAGCGGTTCCTGAAGCAGAAGTTCGCCAAGAAGCCCGAGATCATGAAGGCGAACCTGGCGGCGTTCCACGCGGGCTGGAACTTCGGCGAGACCACCGAGGACTTCGCGGTCTCCTACGAGATCGCCCCCGCCGCCTCCGCGTTCCCCACGGGCACCTACCGCAACATCTCGGGGAACCTGGCGCTCGCCTACGGGCTGATCGCCGCCTCCCAGCAGGCCGACCTGCCGCTGTACCTGGGCTCCTACCCGATCACCCCGGCCTCGGACATCCTGCACGAGCTGTCCCGGCACAAGAACTTCGGCGTGCGCACCTTCCAGGCCGAGGACGAGATCGCCGGGATCGGGGCGGCCCTCGGCGCCGCGTTCGGCGGTGCGCTGGCGGTCACCACCACCTCCGGGCCGGGCGTGGCGCTGAAGTCGGAGACCATCGGGCTCGCCGTCTCGCTCGAACTGCCGCTGCTGGTCGTGGACATCCAGCGCGGCGGGCCCTCGACCGGCCTGCCGACCAAGACCGAGCAGGCCGACCTGTTGCAGGCCATGTACGGGCGCAACGGTGAGGCACCGGTCCCGGTCGTCGCCCCGCGCACCCCGGCGGACTGCTTCGACGCGGCCCTGGAGGCGGCCCGCATCGCGGTCACCTACCGCACCCCGGTCTTCCTCCTCTCCGACGGCTACCTGGCCAACGGCTCGGAACCGTGGCGCATCCCGGAGCTGGACGAACTGCCTGACCTGCGCACCCAGTTCGCCTCCGGCCCCAATCACACGCTGGACGACGGCACCGAGGTGTTCTGGCCCTACAAGCGGGACGCGGAGACGCTCGCGCGGCCGTGGGCGGTGCCGGGCACGCCGGGACTCGAACACCGCATCGGCGGCATCGAGAAGCAGGACGGCAGCGGGAACATCTCCTACGACCCCGCCAACCACGACTTCATGGTCCGCACCCGGCAGGCCAAGGTCGACGGCATCAAGGTGCCCGACATCGAGGCCGACGACCCGTCCGGGACGGCCACCACCCTTGTCCTCGGCTGGGGTTCGACGTACGGGCCGATCACCGCGGCGGTGCGGCGGCTGCGCGGCGCCGGCGAGCGCATCGCGCAGGCCCATCTGCGCCACCTCAACCCCTTCCCGCGGAATCTCGGCGAGGTCCTGAGGCGTTACGACAAGGTGGTGATCCCCGAGATGAACCTCGGTCAGCTCGCCACCCTCATCCGGGCCAGGTACCTGGTGGACGCCCACAGCTACAACCAGGTCAACGGAATGCCGTTCAAGGCCGAACAGCTCGCCACGGCTCTCAAGGAGGCCATCGATGGCTGATACGCGGACCAGGGAGTCCACGGAGGAGACGGAGAAGGCGGAGGGGGCCGGCAAGGCCGGGGGCGGCGCGGAGACGCTCCTGTCGCTCGTCCCCAAGGCCGAGGCCAAGCAGTCCATGAAGGACTTCAAGTCCGACCAGGAAGTGCGCTGGTGCCCCGGATGCGGTGACTACGCGATCCTCGCCGCCGTGCAGGGCTTCATGCCCGAACTCGGCCTGGCCAAGGAGAACATCGTCTTCGTCTCCGGCATCGGCTGCTCCTCCCGCTTCCCGTACTACATGAACACCTACGGGATGCACTCCATCCACGGCCGTGCCCCCGCCATCGCCACCGGCCTCGCCTCCTCCCGCCGCGACCTGTCCGTGTGGGTCGTGACGGGGGACGGCGACGCGCTCTCCATCGGCGGCAACCACCTCATCCACGCCCTGCGCCGCAACGTCAACCTCAAGATCCTGCTCTTCAACAACCGGATCTACGGGCTGACCAAGGGGCAGTACTCGCCGACGTCGGAAGTCGGGAAGATCACCAAGTCGACGCCGATGGGCTCGCTCGACGCCCCCTTCAACCCGGTGTCGCTCGCCCTCGGCGCCGAGGCGTCCTTCGTCGCCCGGACCGTCGACTCCGACCGCAAGCACCTCACCGAGGTCCTGCGGCGGGCCGCCGCGCACCCCGGCACCGCGCTGGTCGAGATCTACCAGAACTGCAACATCTTCAACGACGGCGCCTTCGAGGTCCTCAAGGACAAGCAGCAGGCCGAGGAAGCCGTGATCCGGCTCGAACACGGACAGCCGATCACCTTCGGCACGGAAGGGTCCAAGGGCGTGGTGCGGGACGCGGCCACCGGGGATCTGAAGGTCGTCGCGGTGACCGACGAGAACCGGGGCGACGTCCTCGTGCACGACGCGCACGCCGCCTCCCCGACCACCGCGTTCGCCCTGTCCCGGCTCGCCGACCCCGACACGCTGCACCACACGCCCATCGGCGTCCTGCGCGACGTCGAACGGCCCGTCTACGACACCCAGATGGCCGACCAGCTCGACACCGCCATCGAACAGCACGGCAAGGGCGACCTCGCCGCGCTGCTCGCCGGCGGGGACACCTGGACCGTGGTCGGCTGAGGCCGGTCCGGCACAGCCGTGCCGTGCCGTCGAGGGCCCGGACGCTTTGTCGCGTCCGGGCTCTTTCGCGTTTCTTACGCCGTCGGGCTTGATCGCGTCTCGTCGTACCTCGCGCGCGCCTGCGCCACGTCCGCCATGCGGCGCTCCGTCCAGTCCGACAGCGCCCGCACCTGCGCCGCCGCCTCCCTGCCGAGGTCCGTCAGCGAGTAGTCGACGCGGGGCGGGATGACCGGCTTGGCGTCGCGGTGCACCATGCCGTCGCGCTCCAGCGTCTGCAACGTCTGCGTCAGCATCTTCTCGCTGACCGTGCCGATCTCCCGGCGCAGCTCGCTGAACCGGTACGACCGCTCCTCCAGCGCGAGCAGCACGAGCACACCCCAGCGGCTCGTCACGTGCTCCAGGACCAGGCGCTGCGGGCAGTCGACGTCAATGGCGCTCACCTTCATGCCAGTACCTTACTTCAAAGTGGGTACTTTCGAAATGACAGTGCAGGTCTTACGGTGAGGAGCGAATCGTTTCGTAAAGGTCTATCGGGAGATATCCGTCATGAGCCTCGTCATCACCGGAGCCACCGGGCACCTCGGCCGTCTCGTCGTCGAAGGGCTGCTCGACGCGGGCGTGCCCGCCGGTGAGATCGCCGCCGTCGTCCGCGACAAGGAGAAGGCCGCCCCGCTCGCGGCCCGCGGCGTCGAACTGCGCGTCGCCGACTACAACGCCCCCGAGACGCTGGGCGACGCCTTCCGCGCCGGCGACAAGGTGCTGCTGATCTCCGGCAGCGAGGTCGGGCGGCGCGCCGCGCAGCACCAGGCCGTCATCGACGCCGCGAAGGCCGCCGGCGTCGCCTCGCTCGCCTACACCGGCATCCTCGGCGGGCCCGACGCCGACTTCGCGCTCGCCGACGAGCACAAGGTCACCGAGCAGGCGATCCTCGACTCCGGCCTGCCGTACACGTTCCTGCGCAACGGCTGGTACCACGAGAACTACACCGGGAACCTCGGCGTCGTCCTCGAACACGGCGCCGTCGTCGCCTCCGCCGGCGAGGGCCGGGTCGCCTCCGCCTCCCGCGCCGACTACGCGGCCGCCGCGGTCGCCGTCCTCACCGGTACGGGGCATGAGGGCCGCGCGTACGAGCTGAGCGGGGACGAGGCCTGGTCGCTCGCCGAGTACGCCGCCGAGGTCGCCAAGCAGTCCGGGAAGGACGTCGTGTACCGGGCCGTGACGCCGGAGCAGAACCTGGAGGTGCTCCTCGGCGCCGGGCTGCCCCAGCCGTTCGCCGAGATCCTCGTCGGGGTCGACACCGCCATCGGGCGAGGGCTGCTCGCCCGGCGCAACGGGGATCTGGCGCGGCTCATCGGGCGGCCCACTACACCTGTCGCCGACGCGATCGCCGACGCGCTGAAGTGACGGCGTGACCGTACGGCGTGAACCGTCAGGACCGTATGGCGATACGGGCATGACATGGGCGGGCTCGCGGCGCTACCTTTCTCGTGGCCGCCGCGGGGCTGCCAGCCAGTGTCATGAGGAGGGTCCGTGCGGGACGGTTCGCCCACAGCGGCTTCGGCCGGGGTCAAGAAGAGCGAGGCTCGTACGGGGCTGATCAACGGGTTCGCCGCCTACGGCATGTGGGGGCTCGTGCCCCTCTTCTGGCCGCTGCTCAAACCCGCCGGGTCCGTCGAGATCCTCGCCCACCGCATGGTGTGGTCGCTGGCCTTCGTCGGCGTCGCCATGCTGTTCGTCCGCCGGTGGGGATGGGCGCGTGAACTGCTGCGGCAGCCCAGGCGGCTAGGACTCGTCGCGCTCGGCGCCGCCGTGATCACCGTCAACTGGGGCGTCTACATCTGGTCCGTGAACTCCGGGCACGTCGTGGAGGCGTCCCTCGGGTACTTCATCAACCCCCTCGTCTCCATCGCGCTCGGCGTCCTCCTCCTCAAGGAGCGGCTGCGGCCCGCGCAATGGGCCGCCGTCGGGGTCGGGCTGCTCGCCGTCCTCGTCCTCGCCATCGGGTACGGGCAGCCGCCCTGGATCTCGCTCGTCCTCGCGTTCTCCTTCGGGACGTACGGGCTCGTGAAGAAGAAGGTCAATCTCGGCGGGCTCGAATCCCTCGCCGCCGAGACGGCCGTCCAGTTCCTGCCCGCGCTCGGGTACCTGCTGTGGCTCGCGGCGCAGGGGCGGTCCACGTTCGGCTCCGAAGGTGTCGGGCACGCCGCGCTGCTCGCCTCCACCGGGCTCGTCACCGCCGTGCCCCTCGTCTGCTTCGGCGCGGCGGCGATCCGGGTGCCGCTGTCCACGCTCGGGCTGCTGCAGTACCTCGCGCCCGTCTTCCAGTTCGTCCTCGGGATCCTCTACTTCCATGAGGAGATGCCGGCGGAACGGTGGGCCGGGTTCGGGCTGGTGTGGCTGGCGCTGGCGGTGCTGACCTGGGATGCGTTGCGCTCCGCTCGGGTTGGGCGGGTTGCGTTGGCGCGGGCGGCGGCGGAAGCGGAAGCGGGGGTTGTGGCGGCGGGGGCGGTTGAGGCGGCCGGGGAGGTCGAGGTTCAGGCGCGGCTGAAGTAGGACGGTGGCTGACCTATTTCGTGTCTACAACTAATGCATGACCTTTGACTGGAAGCTCGTCGTCGATGCCGCCGATCCTCATGCCCAGGTGGAGTTCTGGGCCGCCGCCCTCGGCTACGAGATCGAGGACAACTCCGCGTTGATCGAACGGCTCCTCGGGTTCGGGGCCGTACGCCCCGACGAGACCGTCGAACGGTGGGGGCGGCTCGCCTTCCGCGACCTCGTCGCCGTCCGGCACCCCGGCGATCCCGTCGACGAACAGACGGGGACGGGGCTCGGGCGGCGGATCCTGTTCCAGCGGGTGCCCGAGGCCAAGTCCGGCAAGAACCGGCTGCACATCGATGTGCATGTCGGGGCGGACCGGCGGGCGGCGGAGGTCGAACGGCTCGTGGGGGCCGGGGGGCGGGTCGTGCGGGAGGTGGAGGAGCGCGGGGGGCGATGGGTGCTGATGCGGGACCCTGAGGGGAATGAGTTCTGCGTGCAGTGAGTACGCGGCCGGCTGGGATGGTGGGTCGGGGCCGCGCCGGGGTACCTCCTCGGCCGGATAGGTCCGATCGCCCGCTGTCCGCCCAGAGGTCGCGTACCCGGCCCGGGATTCCGGCGGTGTCCTGCGGGGGCACCCCGCCACGTCCCCTCCCGCCGCCACGCGTGTGCACCCCGGTGGCCCATACGGTCACCAAATCCGGCCTCGGCGGGTGCACTGAACCCGACCCCATGCCGCCGCCTTGGGCAACCCGCCGCTCCCCGCACCTCCCACCCCGGGGGCGCCCCGCCCCGCCTTGGGCAGTCTGCCGCCTGGGGCGGCACGGGTGGGCAAGGCGGCACCCCAGCGCCGGGCCACCGGTGAAACAGGCTCCCGCGAGTGTCCCGGTCGGTGGCATCCAGCGCCGGAAGGTTCGTGGGAGAGGCCCGCACATGGGTCCGGGTGACCCGGGGACGGGTAAGCGGCCCGCACGGCACAAGCGACCCGGGCAAAACACCCGCCCCCCTAATTCGATCCGGTCACCTCCCCCACCCCGCCCCACCGCATACCCCGACCTCAGACCAACCCCGCCCGGTATGCGGACACGGGTGACCAGAATCCGCTCTTGACGCTGCGTCAGACCCCCAGCACCATCGGGCCACCCAAAAAGGAACCAGGAGCCCCCACATGCCCCTGCACCCCAACCCCATACGCGCGCGGCTGACCGCCGCCGCCCTCCTCACGGCCGCCGCCCTGATCGGCACGGGAGCCACCCCGGTCGGCGCGGCCCCGGCCCCGAATCCGGCCCCGGCCCCGCTCGCCGCCCCGGACATCCCCGTCGCCTCCGTCAAGGCGCATCTCAGCTCCTTCCAGTCCATCGCCACCGCGAACGGCGGCAACCGCGCCCACGGCCGCCCCGGCTACAAGGCTTCCCTGGACTATGTGAAGGGCAAGCTGGACGCCGCCGGGTTCACGACCTCCGTCAAGCAGTTCACGTCCGGCGGTCGCACCGGCTACAACCTCGTCGCCGACTGGCCCGGCGGCGACACCAACCAGGTCGTCATGGCCGGCGCCCACCTGGACAGCGTCACCGCGGGCCCGGGC
Source organism: Streptomyces sp. NPDC046939 (assembly GCF_040644575.1). NCBI lineage: Bacteria > Bacillati > Actinomycetota > Actinomycetes > Kitasatosporales > Streptomycetaceae > Streptomyces > Streptomyces sp. NPDC046939. The sequence continues at coordinate 155,108 of NZ_JBEYWV010000019.1, read as the reverse complement.
ATCAACGACAACGGTTCGGGTTCGGCCGCGATCCTGGAGACCGCGCTGGCGGTGTCCCGCGCCCAGTTCAAGCCGACGAAGCATCTGCGGTTCGCCTGGTGGGGCGCCGAGGAGCTGGGCATGGTCGGGTCGCGGAACTACGTGAACTCGTTGTCCGTGACCGATCGGTCGCGGATCGCCGGGTATCTGAACTTCGACATGATCGGGTCGCCCAACCCCGGCTACTTCGTCTACGACGACGATCCCGCCCTGGAGAAGGTGTTCAAGGACTACTACGCCGGGATCGGCGTTCCCACCGAGATCGAGACCGAGGGGGACGGCCGCTCCGACCACGCCCCGTTCAAGAACGCCGGGATCCCGGTCGGCGGTCTGTTCAGTGGCGCCGACTACTACAAGACCACCGCCCAGGCCCAGAAGTGGGGCGGCACCGCGGGCCGCGCGTTCGACCCCTGCTACCACTCGTCCTGCGACCGGTCCACGAACATCGACACCACCGCCCTCGACCGCAACAGTGACGCCATCGCCCACGCCGTCTGGGAGTTGGCCCAGTAGGCCCTCTCCCCCGGTCCCCTTCCGCGAGCTACTTGCGCGTGCATATACTGCACGCGCAAGTAGCTCGTCGCGTCCGTCCACGCGCAGGGGGAACCATGTCCGACCGCACTTTCCTGTTCCTGCTCGGCAGCAGCCGCAGCGGTGGCAACACCGAGATCCTCGCCCGCGCCGCCGCCGAGCAACTGCCCTCCGGCGTCGAGCAGCGGTGGATCGATCTGGCCGCGCATCCGCTCCCCGACTTCGAGGACCTGCGGCACGACTCCGACCACGTACGGCCGCAGGGCGATGACGTCGCACTGTTGCTCGACGCCACGCTCGCCGCCACCGACATCGTCATCGCGTCGCCGCTGTACTGGTATTCGCTCTCCGCCTCGACCAAGCGCTACCTGGACTACTGGTCGGGCTGGCTGCGCACCCCGGGCGTCGACTTCAAGGGCACCCTCGCCGGGCGCACCCTGTGGGGCGTGACCGCGCTCGCGGACGAGGAGGACGGCGTCGCCGATCCGCTGATCGCCACGCTGCGCAACTCGGCCGCGTTCATGCGGATGCGCTTCGGCGGCGTGCTCCTCGGCAACGGCAGCAAGCCCGGTGACGTACGCAAGGACACACGGGCGCTGGCCCGCGCCAAGACGTTCTTCGCGCAGGAGGCGCCGCTCGCCCGGTTCCCGTACGAGGAGGAGTAGTCACGCGGTGATGTCCTTCGCCGTGAAGCGGGCCCATGCCGCCGAGCCGAAGACCGCCGCGTACAGCGCCTGGAGTTCGAGGTTCTTGACCAGGTCGTCCCAGTAGACGGGGTCCCGCATCAGGTCCGCGAAGGACAGCCAGTGGTGGGAGAAGAGGTAGGGCTGGATCGCGTGGAGCTGCGGGATCTGGTCCAGGATCTGGACCGTGATCAGCAGGCCGACCGTGGTCGCCATCGCCGCGATGCCGCTGTTGGTGAGGGTCGAGATGAACAGGCCGAGCGCCGCGATGCCGATGAGCGACGCCGCCACCGTGAGGGCGATCAGCAGTGCTCGCCACAGGCCCTCGCCGAAGGTGATGCGCGTTCCGGAGATCGTCACCATGTCGCCGAGCGGGAAGAGGAGTGCTCCTGTCAGCAGTGCCGAGACCGCCACGACCAGGGTGGCCAGGACGCAGAACGCCAGGGTCGTCGCGTACTTCGTCAGGAGCAGGCGGGTGCGGCCCGCCGGGGCCACGAGGAGGTAGCGCAGGGTTCCGGCGTTCGCCTCGCCCGCCACCGCGTCGCCCGCTATCACCCCGACCGCCATGGGCAGGAAGAACGGGAGCGTCGCCGCCAGCGCGGTGAACACCAGGAACAGTCCGTTGTTGGTGATCTGCGCGATGAACGCCGGGCCGCCGCCCTCGGGGCCGCCGCCGACCGACGAGCCGTCGCTCGTCTCGATCCTCACCGCCACGCCGATCAGGACGGGCACGCCCGCCAGGACCGCGAGCAGGGCGAGCGTGCGCCAGCGGCGCAGCGTCGTCGTCAGCTCGTTGCGCAGCAGGCCCAGGGTCCAGAGCGGGTGCGGACGGTCCCTCACGACCGGGTCAGCCTGCGACATCGAAGCCCTCTCCTGTCAGGGCCACGAAGGCGTCCTCCAGCGATGCCCGCCGCACGCCGAAGCCTCGTACGCGGACGCCCGCGGTGACCAGCGCCGTGTTCAGGTCCGACAGTTCCGTGCCGGGCGGCGGAGGGTCCGCCGTCACCTCCGTGTCCGTCGTCTCCAGGACGGTGATGCCCTGTTCCTTCAGTACGCGCGCCGCGTCCGCCGGGTCCGGGGTCGTCACCGTCAGCTTGCCCCGCGCCCCCGCCGCCAGCTCCGCCACCGGGCCCTGCGTGAGGAGGCGGCCCTGCGCCATCACCGCCGCGTGCGTGCAGACCTGTTCGATCTCGTCGAGGAGGTGGGAGGAGAGGAAGACCGTGGTGCCGTCCGACGCCAGCGCGCGGACGAGTGTGCGGATCTCGCGCATGCCCTGCGGGTCCAGGCCGTTCGTCGGCTCGTCCAGGACCAGGAGGCGGCGCGGTTGCAGGAGCGCCGCGGCCAGGCCGAGGCGCTGCTTCATGCCGAGGGAGTACGCCTTCGCCTTCTTCGTCGCCGCGGCCGTCAGGCCGACCCGGTCCAGGGCCCGCGCGACCCGCGCCGTACGGGTGCGGGGGTCCGCGGTCGGGTCCGCCGCGTCGTAGCGGAGCAGGTTGTCGCGGCCGTTCAGGAAGCCGTACAGGGCCGGGCCCTCGATGAGCGCGCCGACGTGCGGCAGGACGGTGCCGGCGGCGCGCGGCATCGGGTGTCCGAGGACCCGGGCGGTGCCCGAGGTCGGTTCGATCAGGCCCATCAGCATGCGGATGGTGGTGGTCTTGCCCGAGCCGTTCGGCCCGAGGAAGCCGAAGACGGCGCCTTCCGGGACGGTGAGGCTCAGCCGGTCGACGGCGAGCTGGCCGCCCCGGTACCGCTTGGTCAGCTCCCGGGTCTCGATGACCGGCGCCATGCCCCTCCCCTGTCACATGCGCTGTCACGTGCGGTGGCGGGGGACCGCGCGCACCGGTCCCCCGCCCGCTGGCTCACCGCTGTCGCGTCAGCCCGCGTCGGCCGCCTTCACCAGCGCGGACTTGGTGACCGCGCCCGCGTACACCTTCCCGTCCTCGGTGATCAGTACGTTCACCAGGCGGGTCGAGTAGACGGTGCCGGAGCCGAACGCCCCGGTGACCTTGTCGCCGAGGGAGTTCAGGAACTTCTGCGCGTCGGCCGGCATGCCGTCCGGTGCGGAGCCGGAGGCCAGGCCCGCCGCGTCCGCGCCGCCGGGCAGCTTCAGCTCGGCGATGGACGTCCAGCCCTTGCCGAGCACGTCGAACCCGTCGAGGCCGGTGGCGCTCGGGGTCCGTCCGGCCCGGCCGTGGTCCTGCTTCGGCAGGTCGTCGGCCTCGGTGACCTTCGTGCCCTTGGAGGGCTTGAAGTCGAAGGTGGACGCCTTCGGCCTGGAGAAGTCGACCTTGGTGAAGCCCGCGTCGATCACGGCGGCGCCGCCGCTCGCCGGGGTCAGCGTGAACTTCAGCGGCGTACCCGTCTTCGCGTCCACGGAGACCGTGACCGCGCCGACCGTCGACCCCGGCTGCTTCGGCTTGATCTGGAGCCGGTACGCGTCACGGCCCGCGACCTGCGCCGTCCCGTCGACCGTGAACGACGTGGTGTCGGCGGACGCCTTCAGGATCTCGTCCGTGAGCTGCTTCGGTGTCGCCGGGACGTCCCTCGACCGCTTCTTCGCGCCCTCGTCCGGCTTCTGCTCGGCCTTCGCGTGGAACGCCTGGTCGGAGGCGCTGTCGTAGGCCCAGACGTCCGCGCCGTCGTGGATCACGCTGTACTCGGACGCGTCGTCCAGGATCGACAGCTTCTGGCGGTCCTCGCCGTCCGCGGCGACGCGGAGGGTGTGCGTGCCGGTGGCGAGCTCCGTCAGCTTGTCGCGCGGGTCCGCCGAGGCCGAGCCCTTCTCCCCGCCGTTCCCGCCGGTCAGGCCCGCGGCCGCGTCGCCGAACGACGGCAGGCCGAGGTCCGTGTGGATCTTGATGGTGCCGGACAACCGCTCGGTGTCCGACTTGGCAATCTTCTCGATGAGTTCCTGGGCCGTGATCTTCGGCAAGTCCGGGTCGCCGGAGTCGGCGAGCGCCGGGACGAGCCCGATCGTCGCCGCCGCCACCCCCACGACGGCCACGGGGACCGCGTACCGGCCCAGCTTGCGGCGCCCGGCGCCCTGGCTGCTGTCGGAATCGTACGGTGCCATGCTGATGCCCTACCTCCGTCTTCGGCGGCGGCGCCCTGCGTACTCGTCCACCCCAAGCCGCCATTCTCACCCGAATTGGTAAGGAGTGGTGTACCCAATCTGACCAAACCGGCCACCACGAAGCGTCAGACCGCGGGATCAACTCGGCGTACACCCAGGGGATGACACGCACTCCTCCCCTCTCAGGGTTCAGCCCGCCCGGTGCACCACCGCGTCGCAGAGTTCGACGAGCGCGGCCTTCGCCTCGCACTCCGGGAGCGGGGTCAGGGTGGCGCGGGCCTCCTGCGCGTACCGCACGGTGTCGCGGCGGGCCTGCTCCAGGGCCGGGTGGGCGCGGAGCCGGGAGATCGCGTCGGCGAGCTTGGCGTCGTCGGAGAGGTCGGAGTCGAGGAGGTCGACGAGGGCCTGGTCCTCGGGCAGGCCGAGCAGGCGGGCGCGCTCGCGCAGGCGCAGGACCGGCAGCGTGGGGATGCCCTCGCGCAGGTCGGTGCCGGGGGTCTTGCCGGACTCGTGGGAGTCGGAGGCGATGTCGAGCACGTCGTCGGCGAGCTGGAAGGCGACGCCGAGCCGCTCCCCGTACTGGGTGAGGACGTCGACGACCGTCTCGTCGGCGCCGGACATCATGGCGCCGAAGCGGCAGGCCACGGCGATGAGCGAGCCCGTCTTGCCGCTGAGCACGTCCAGGTAGTGGTCGACCGGGTCGCGGCCGTCGGCCGGGCCCGCGGTCTCCAGGATCTGGCCGGTGACCAGGCGCTCGAACGCCTCCGCCTGGATGCGGACGGCGTCCGGGCCGAGGTCGGCGAGGATGTGCGAGGCGCGGGCGAAGAGGAAGTCACCGGTGAGGACGGCGACGGAGTTGCCCCAGCGCTGGTTGGCGCTCTCCACGCCGCGCCGCACGTCCGCCTCGTCCATCACGTCGTCGTGGTAGAGCGTCGCGAGGTGCGTCAGCTCGACGACGACGGCGGAGGGCACGATGCCCGGCGCGTACGGGTCGCCGAACTGGGCGGCGAGCGTCACGAGCAGGGGCCTGAAGCGCTTGCCGCCGGCCCGCACCAGATGCTGGGCGGCCTCGGTGATGAAGGGGACCTCGCTCTTGGTGGCTTCGAGCAGCCCCTCCTCGACAGCCGTCAAACCGGCCTGGACATCGGCTTCGAGAGCCTGGTCCCGCACGCTAAGACCGAAAGTCCCGACGACGGTCACGAGAGGTTCTCCTGTCTGCTGACGATCACGACGCTCACATGGCGAACTCGGTCGATCATTTGGTCTTCACTCGGTCGATGACACGGTTTGTCGATGTGTCGCTGCCATCACTCAAGTCAGCGTATCCGGTCGCGTTTCGATCACAGGGGGCGCCCGCCCGGACAACCCGGACCAGGCGGCTCGATGACACCCCCGGTATGTTCTTGATCAGCCCATACGACCGGGAGTACGCATTTTGTCCCGCACCACCGACACCACCGGCCCCGGCTCCGGCTCCGAAGCGGGGGCCCAGCCGCCGCCCGGCGACGGCACCGCCTTCCTCGGACAGCCGCGCGGTCTGCTCACGCTGTCCGGCCTGGAGGTCTGGGAGCGGTTCTCGTTCCTCGGCATGCAGGCCATCCTCGTGCTGTTCTTCGCCGACACCGTCGCACACGGCGGCATGGGAATGTCCGCGGGGACCGCCGCGTCGGTCTCCGCCGCCTACGGCACGCTCGTCTACCTGGTCTCCGTCGCCGGCGGCTGGCTCGCCGACCGCATCCTCGGCTCGTACCGCGCCGTGCTCTGGGGCGGCGTCCTCATCGCCTGCGGCCACTACTCGATGGCCGTGCCCACCGCCGCGATGACCTGGGTCGGGCTCGGCCTGATCAGCGCCGGCACCGGGCTGCTCAAGCCGAACGTCGCCTCGATGGTCGGCAAGCTCTACCGCACCGACGACGAGCGCCGCGACGCCGGGTTCGCGCTGTACTACATGGGCATCAACATCGGCGCCTTCGCCGGACCGCTGATCACCGGCTGGCTCGGCGACCACAAGGGCTGGCACTGGGGGTTCTCCGCCGCCGCCGTCGGCATGACCCTCGGCCTGATCCAGTACGTGGCCGGACGGCGTCACCTGGCCGGACGCAAGCACGCCGCCGAGTACGCGCTCGCGCCCGAGGGGATGCGGCGCGCGGTGCGGATGATCGTCGCGGGCGTGGTCGTCGTGGCCGCCCTCGCCGTGCTGCTCGCCTCCGTGGGCTGGCTGACCATGGACCGGTTCGTGGACTGCCTCACGGTCATCTCGGTGATCGCACCCGTCGTCTACTTCACGGTGATGTTCCGCAGCCCGCGCGTCACGGCCGAGGAGCGCGGGCGGCTCCGCCCCTACCTGGTCCTCTTCATCGCGTCGGTGGCCTTCAACTTCATCCTCTTCCAGGCCTACTCGACCATGATCCTGCTGGCCTCCACCAACGCCGAGACCTCGCTCCTCGGCTTCCACTTCCCGGCCGGCTGGTACGCCTCCGCGCTCGGTGCCTTCGAGGTCGCCCTCGCGCCCGTCGTCGCCGGGGTGTGGGCGCGGATGGGGCGCCGCCAGCCGCACGCCTCCAACAAGATCGCGTTCGGCGTCGTCCTCGGCGGTCTGTCGTTCCTGCTCATGGTCGTGCCGACCGCCGGGCACGGCGGGGGCGCGTACCGGATGGCCGTCTGGTGGATCGTCGGCTCCTACCTGCTGCTCGGGCTCGGCGACATCCTCGTGGAGACCTCCGGCATGTCGGCCACCACGAAGCTCGCCCCGCGCGCCTTCGCCAGCCAGACCATGTCCCTCTGGTTCCTCTCGCTCGCCCTCGCCAACGGCATCCAGGCCCAGACCGTGAAGTTCTACGGCGAGGTGTCCGACCCCGCCTACTTCGGCGTCAACGGCGCGATCGCCGTCGCGGTCGGGGCCGGCGTCATCGCCCTGGCGCCGTGGCTGCGCCGCACCATGCACCCCGTTCACTGAGCCCTCCGACGCCAGCGAGGTTCCGCCATGAGTACTCCGAAGATCCAGACGACATTCCCGTACGGGACGGTCCGCGAGGACATCCGCGTACCCCTCTCGGACGGGACGACGCTCTTCGCGCGCGTCTGGCGGCCGGTCACCGACGAACCCGTGCCGGTCCTCCTCGAATACCTGCCGTACCGGCTCTCCGACTGGACGGCGCCCCGCGACTGGCAGCGCCACCCCTGGTACGCGGGGCACGGCTACGCCTCCGTCCGCGTCGATGTGCGCGGGCACGGCAACTCCGAGGGGATGCCGGGCGACGAGTACGACGCGCAGGAGCTCAGCGACGGCGTGGAGGTCGTCAACTGGCTGGCCGCGCAGGAGTGGTCCTCGGGCAAGGTCGGCATGTTCGGCATCTCCTGGGGCGGGTTCAACTCCCTCCAGATCGCGGCCCTCGCGCCCGAGCCGCTCAAGGCGATCGTCACCGTGTGCTCCACGGACGACCGCTATGACAACGACGTGCACTACATGGGAGGTTCCGTCCTCGCGGTGGACATGCACGCGTGGGCGGCGACCATGCTCGCCTTCGTGTCGCGCCCGCCCGACCCGATGTTCGTCGGCGACCACTGGCGGCAGATGTGGACGGACCGCCTGGAGGCCGTCGAACCGTTCGTCCACACCTGGCTGACCCACCAGACCCGTGACGCCTACTGGCGCCACGGCAGCGTCTGCGAGGACTACTCCGCGATCAAGGCGGGCGTCCTCGCGGTCGGCGGCTGGCACGACCCGTACCGCGACACGGTCCTGCGGCTGGTGGAGGCGCTTCCCGACGATCAAGTACGCGGCATCATCGGCCCCTGGTCGCACCAGTACCCGGACCGGGGCCTGCCGCCGGGCCCGGCGATCGGCTTCCTCCAGGAGACTCTGCGCTGGTGGGACCACTGGCTGAAGGGTGACGACACCACGAACGTCATGTCCGAGCCCAAGCTCCGCTCCTGGATCAGCGACTCCCACCCGCCCGCCACCGTCTACGAGGAGCTGCCGGGCCACTGGGTCGGCGACCCGTCCTGGCCCTCCCCCAACGTCTCCCCCGTCACCTACGCCCTCCAGGGCAGCCCCGTCCTGGTGCGCTCCCCGCAGCAGACGGGCCTCGACGCGGGCCGCTTCTTCCCCTTCGGCAACGACGCGGACCTGCCGCCCGACCAGCGCGACGAGGACGCCAAGTCGGCCTGCTTCGAGTTCGAGGTCGAGGAGGACGTACGGGTCCTGGGCCGCCCGCGCATCACGGCCCGGATCACCAGCCAGGTCCCGCGCGGCCAGGTCATCGCCCGGCTCTGCGACATCGCCCCCGACGGCTCCTCCACCCTGGTCACCCGGGGCGTGCTCAACCTGGGCGCGCGCCACGGCCGGGCCGCGTCCGTCCCCTGGCTGCCGGGCACGACCGAGGACGTCACCTTCGAGCTGAACGGCATCGGCCACACCTTCCCCGCCGGACACCGCATCCGCCTCGCCGTCTCCTCCGTCTACTGGCCCTGGATCTGGCCCCAACCCGGCTCGGCCAACGGCTTCACCCTCGACCCGGCGGGCAGTTCCCTCGAACTCCCGGTGCGCAACGGCGATCTCGGCGGCGTCATCTCCTTCGGCGAGCCCGAGCAGTCCGAACCGCTCGGCGTCGTGTACCCGGCGTCGCTCGACGAGCCGCGCCCCGAACGCCTCGTCGTCCGCGACGTCGCCAAGGGCGAATGGCGCCTGGAGGTCGACCCCCGCTACGGCGGCACCCGCGTCTACCCCGACGGCCTCGAATTCACCGAGGACGCCTTGGAGACGTACACCATCCAGGAGGACGACCCGCTGACCGCCCGCACCCGCTCCGACTGGTCGATCCGGCTCCACCGGCCGGAACTGGCGTGGGACGCGACCGTCCGGAGCCGCTCGGAAATCGCTTGCACGGAAGACGAGTTCGTCACGACGAGTGAGGTCGTGTGCCGCGACGGGGGTGAGGTGGTGTTCCACCGGACGTGGGAGAAGCGGATCCCGCGGACGGCGGGGTGATTCCGGCATCGCCGCTCAGGTGTACAGCCGCTCCAGGACCACGGCCACCCCGTCCTCCTCGTTGGACGCCGTGACCTCGTCGGCGACGGCCTTCAGCTCCGGGTGCGCGTTGGCCATGGCCACGCCGCGCGCCGCCCAGCCGAACATCGGGACGTCGTTCGGCATGTCACCGAAGGCGAGGGTGTCGTCGGGGCCCGCGTCGAGGCTGCGGGCCGCGAGGTTCAGGCCGGTCGCCTTGGTCACCCCACGCGGCTGGAGCTCCACGGTGCCGGGGCCCGACATGGTGACGGAGGCGAGCGGGCCCACCGCGGCGCGGGCCACCGCCGCCAACTCGTCGTCGCCCAGGTCGGGATGGCGCAGCAGCACCTTGCTGATCGGCTCCGCCCACAGGTCCTCGCGGCGGCGGACGCGGACGGCCGGGAGCGTGGGGTGCGGCATCAGATACTGCGGCTCGATGAGGGTCAGCCCGTCGACCCCGTCCTGGTCGACGGCCGCGTGGACCTGGCCGACCTCCGCCTCGATCTTCCCGAGCGCCTGCTCGGCCAGCTCCCGGTCGAGCGTCAGCGACCACAACAGGCGCCCGCTCGCCGCGTCGTAGAGCTGCGCCCCCTGCGCGCACACGGCGAGCCCGGCCCCGCCGAGATCATCCAGGAGCGGCCGGACACGGGGTGCGGGCCGCCCCGTCACCACGATGTGCCGGGCCCCGGCCCGGACGGCTGTCGCGAGCGCGGCCCGCGTGCGGTCGGAGACCGTGTCGTCGCCGCGCAGCAGCGTTCCGTCCAGGTCGGTGGCGATGAGGGCATATGCGGGAGCGGCCATGATCCGAAGAATACGGACACGTCGGCCGTGCGAGTTGTCGAGTACCGGTGGGGTGGCGTGAGTGTGGTAATGGGGCGGAGTTCGGGATCTGGGCGGGCGTGTAGGGGCTCGGGGCGGGGCTGCGGGGCTGCGGGGCTGCGGGGCTGCGGGGCTGCGGGGCTGCGGGGCTGCGGGGCTGCGGGGCGATGATGCCGTGGCCCCCCGGCGGACGGGCGATCCACGCGTCGCGTTATTCGGGTGGCGCGTCCCCGGGCAGGAGTCGGTCCGGCTCCGTGCGGACCGACCACGAGCGGACGATCGCCGCGCGCGCCCACTCCGGCTCCCCGTCAGGCGGCGACAGCGGCCGCCTACCGGTCGACGGCCCGCCAGCGCCGCACCACGTCCCCCTCCGCCGTGAGCCATGTCCCGTCGCCGAGCGCCAACGGGTCGGCGCAGGTCGTGCCCGCGTAATCGAGCTCGGCGACCGGCTGGAGCGTGTGGGCGTCCAGGAGCAGGTGGCGGCTGTCGCCCGGGGCCTGGTCCTCGGCGACGGCCGCGAGGACCCGGTCCTTGTCCAGGAACCCGGCGCGCGGGCCCACGAAGAGAAAGCCCTCGGGCAGGACGTCCTCCGCCTCAACGATCACGTCCTCCCGGCCCTCCTGCGAGCGGCTCAGCCAGCCGCCGCCGACGTCCGCCTTGAGCACCGCGCCGTCCCGGCACAGACCGGCGATCGGGTCGTTCTCCAGGCCGACCTCCGCCACGGCCGGCCGGTCCCCGCCGTCCGCCGTGACCTGAAGGCCGTAAAACGTGTCGCCCTGGAGCGCGCTCAGCAGGATCTGCGCCGGGTCGGTGAGGGACTGCTGAAAGGCGTACGCCGCTGTCGCGGAGGGGAGCACCGCCTCCGCGACACGGCGGCCGTCCGCGAGGTCCAGGGCGACGCACAGGTCACCGGCGTAGGCGCCGTCGCCCGTGTCGGGGCCGGGGACGGTGACCAGCAGCCGGCGGCCGTCGGCGGTGTCCACGCAGGACGCCGACGCGTTGTTACGGTCGGCCCAGCCCCCGAAGACGTACTCCCACCGCACACGTGCGCCCGCGTCGTACACCACGACCCGGTCCGCGCCCGCCACCGCGAGGCCGCCGTCCTTGAGCGGCGACACGAAGCCACGCCCGGCGCCTGCGCGGCAGCGCTCGTCCAGGATTCGCGAGACGTCCGCGGAGACCCGGCCCGCCCATGGTCCGTCCTCGCTCTCGGCCACCAGCCAGCAGGCCCGGTCACGGATCAGGAACGAGTCGCACCGGGCGAACCGGGCCCCGTAACCCGGCACTTCTTCCTCGGCGAGGAGCTCGGCGGCGGTCACCGCGCGCTTGCCCAGGACTCGTAGCAGTACGACTCGTAGGAGTACTCGGCCTCGGAGACGATCATAAGTCTGCGTTCGCGGAGCTTTTGTCGCAGCCTGCTTGCCACTGCATCGCTCCCGTGCGTAGTAGATGTGGTGCCCGGTCAGCTCCTGCCGGGTGCGCCGGACGATAGTTGCAGAGATCGAGGCGTGGGGGCAGAGGGCCCGTGACAGCCCCGCGTCACCCGTGCGTCGCCGCCAGGTGCCGGGCGAGGCGCGGTGACGCGAACGCCGTTCCGCACACGAAGCGCATCAGCGGACCGTACGAGGACCCGCTCAGCACGCCCGTGAAGTACAGCCCGGGGACGGACGAGACGTAACCGGCGCCCAGGCGCGGCGTTCCCCGGCTGACGGTGATGCGGGCCCGCAGCCCGTCGTCGAGGAACGGCAGGGCGGCCAGGTCGACGCGGTAGCCCGTCGCCGCGATCGCATGGTCGGCGGTGAGCTCCTGACGGCGGCCGTCGTGGGTGCGGACGGTGAGGGCAGGGGCGCCGCCCGACACGTGCGCCGCTTCGACGGCGGCGACCTCCCGCACCGCCACCTTCCCCTCGAACCGCTCGCGCAGCCACCAGGCACCGAGGGGGCCGAGGACGCGGCGCGCGAGGAAGTGGCGTACGTGCGGCGGCAGTCGGCGGTACTGGTGCGGCCAGCACGTGAGCGCGTACAACGACCACGCCCGGCCGAACGGCGTCCCCGGCCGCCATCGCGGCTGCTCCCACGGCGGCGCGCCGAACCGCACCCGGCCCCGGCCGCGCGCCACCACCCGTACGCTCGCCCCGGCCTCGGCTGCGAGGGCCGCCGTTTCGAGGGCGGACTGGCCCGCCCCGATCACGAGCAGTTCCTTGCCCGCGAAACGGGACAGGTCGTGGTGGTGGGCGCTGTGCGGGAGCGGCGCCAGTTCGGGCGGGACATGGGCGAGGCCGGACAGGCCGGTGGCGACGACGACGGCGCGGGCCGTGAACCGTTCGCCCGAGTCCAGGCCCAGCTCGAACCCGGGTCGGTTGTCACTCCGGCCCACCGAGACGACCCGCGCGCTCTCCAGGCCGGGCACGAGTCCGCGCCGGAACCAGTCCCCGTACGCGACGAACACGTCGGCGGGGATCAGGTCCTCGTCCCTCACCAGGCGCTCGGTCCCGGTCGCGGCGCAGAAGTCGCCGAGGGTGTGTCCGCGTCGCGGCGCGTCGATGGTGGAGGCGGCCGGCGTGGACTTGAGGATCATGCCTACGGGCATGTGCGCGCGCCAGTTCTCCATCGGCTCGCCGAAGACGCGGACGGGCAGGCCGTGCGCCTGGAGGTGGGCGGCGGTGGACAGGCCGTAGGGGCCCGCGCCGATGACGGCCACCGGCGGGATCACCCGGCCCTCCCGGTGGGGCGGCGGGCCAGGCGGTGGGTCCGCCAGAGCCGGTGGAGGTGGCCCGGCGCCGGTCCGGCGGAGCGGGCGAGCATCGTGAGGAACGGGAGCGGGTCGTCGGCCGCCCACCACGCGCGTTCCGTGCCGTGCGCGCGGGCCGGTGCCGTGCGCGTGTCGGCTTTCCGCCGGTACGCGAGCCGGGCCGGCAGGTCGATGTTCTCGACGACGTACCGCCGCCCCGCCCGCCGCGTCCCCGCCGGAACGTCGCGGCCGGTGAGCGAGAGGTGCAGGGCGCGGACGACGTCGACGCCCGCATCGTCCTCGAAGAGACGGAACTGGGCGCCGACCCGCGGGTTGAAGTCGAGCAGCTTGTACTGCCCGTCGCGCCGGTCGAGCCGTAGGTCGAGGTCGATGATCCCGGTGTAGCCGAGCTGTTTGACGAAGTGGGCGACGGCGTCCGCGAGTTCGGGGTTCTCGGCCACGTACGCGTACGCCGTCATCCCCGCGTACGGCGGCCATGAGCGGATCTTGACGCCGGTGAACAGGGTGCGGGGCGTGGCGTCCGGGCCGACGTAGGCGTGCACGATCCAGTCCTCGGCGTGCTCGCGCGGCACATACTCCTGGAGGACGACGGCAGGCGGTTCGGGCCAGCCGCGTGCCAGTTGCCGCAGCCCGGCGGGGGTGCGGACGACCGTCGTACCGCTCACCGCCGGGGCGCCGCGGCGCGTGAACGCCTCGCGGTTCTTCACGACGACAGGGAAGCAGGCGGGCCGCCCCGCGAACTCCTCGATCTCCGCGCGGCTGCGGGGGAACACCGTCTCTGCCGTCGGCACCCCGTGCTCCGCGCACAGTTCGTACAGCCCCTGCTTGCTGGCGAGGCGGCGCGGCAACGTCCGTTCCACGCGCGGCAGAAGGTATCCGGCGTCGGCGAGCGGCTCCTGGTGCTCGGCGACGAGGACGGCCGCCTCCTCGTCGGTCGGGATCAGCACGGTCGGCCGCCCGACGCGGCGCGCGATCCGCAGCAAGCCGTCCACCAGGTACCGGGGCTCCTCCGTCCCGGTGGTCCGCCACGGGAAGGCGCGGCACAGGTACCGGGACATGGCGGCGGGCGTCCAGCGGTCCTCGGTGATCGCGTACACGGGCACTCCGAGCCGGCCCAGGCTGCGGATGGCGCCCACGCCGCCGTGATGCAGCGGATAGGCGCCGAACTTGACGATCAGGCCCGGCACGTCCCGGTCCAGGGCGGGGGGCGCGGGCGTCGCCGTCATGACGGCGACGGTAAGCCTGAACCGCCCCTCCCACAACGGGTGATCCGGACATGGCACACATGGCGCACTCTTTGGGCCCTGCCCGAACGCGCGTCTCCCCCGTAACGTGATCCGCACGCGATGGAAAGTGAGGAAAGCAGGCATGACCGGCATGGCTGGCACGTCCGAGCACACCCCGCTCGACCTCCCCGAGGGCGACCCCTTCGGCCCGCACAACCTTCCCTACGGAGTCTTCTCCGACAGCGCCGACGGGCCCGCCGGATCCGCCGGTGCGCGCCGGGTCGGCGTCCGCATCGGTGACCACGTCCTGGACGCGGGCGCGGCGGCCGAGGCGTTCGGCTTCCCGCACGCCGCACTCCTGGCGGCCCCGACCCTCAACCCGCTCCTTGCGGCGGGCCGCGCCGTCTGGTCCGAGGTGCGCGCCGCGCTGACCGCGTGGCTGACGGAGCCCGCGCACCGCGCGACCGTCCTGCCCCTGCTGCGCCCGCTCTCCGCGGTCACCCTGCACCTGCCGTTCGAGGTCGCGGACTACGTCGACTTCTACGCCTCCGAGCACCACGCCTCCAACCTGGGCCGCCTCTTCCGCCCGGACGAGGAGCCGCTGAAGCCCAACTGGAAGCATCTTCCGGTGGGGTATCACGGCCGCGCGGGCACGGTCGTCGTCTCGGGCACGGACGTCGTACGCCCCTCCGGGCAGCGCAAGGGCCCGTCCGACCCGGCCCCCGTCTTCGGCCCCTCGGTCCGCCTCGACATCGAGACGGAGGTCGGCTACGTGGTCGGGGTGCCCTCCGCGCAGGGCACCGCCGTGCCCCTCTCCTCCTACCGTGACCACGTCTTCGGCATCTGCCTCCTCAACGACTGGTCGGCGCGCGACATCCAGTCCTGGGAGACCGTGCCGCTCGGCCCGCACCTCGGCAAGTCCTTCGCGACGTCGATCTCCGCGTGGATCACGCCGCTGGAGGCCCTGGACGCGGCGCGCGTGCCCGCCCCGCCGCGCACGGTCCCGCTCCTCCCCTACCTGGACGACGCGGACCCGTCCCTCGACCCCGCCGGATACGACCTGCGCATCACGGTGTCCCTGAACGGCCACACCATCTCCGAGCCCCCGTTCTCCACCATGTACTGGACGGGCGCCCAGATGCTGGCCCACATGACGGTCAACGGCGCCTCCCTGCGCACCGGCGACCTCTACGGCTCCGGCACGATCAGCGGCCCCGGCGAACACGAACGCGGCTCCCTCATCGAGATCACCTGGAACGGCCAGCGGCCTCTCGAACTCCCCGACGGCAAACGGGGCTTCCTGGAGGACGGCGACGTGGTGACCCTGGAGGCATGGGCCCCGGGCCCGGACGGCGCCCGAGTGGCCCTGGGCGAAGTGACGGGCAGGATCGTGACCCCCTAGGGGCGCGGGGTACTGCGCGGGCGGCCACGACGGCGCGGCGCCCGCGCGACCCACGCCACCGTCAACGGTCTGAGGCGCTGACGGCGCCCCCGGCACAGGCCCAGGCCCAGGCCCCGGCCCCGGCCCCGGCTCACCAGTCGATCTCCTCGGGCTCGGGCTCGGGTCCGAAATCGGGCTCGGGCCCGAAGTCCGGCTCGGGCTCGGCCCCGGCAGCCACGGTCCGGGCGCCGCCCCCGTCCAGCCCGGCCAGAACCTCCAGCACGCCCGCGCCCCACGTCGCCAGCTTCTTCTCCCCGACCCCGCCGATGGTCCCCAGCTGGGCCAGTGACGTGGGCCGTTGCACCGCGATCTCCTTGAGCGTCGCGTCGTGGAAGATGACGTACGCCGGAACCCCGTTCTCCTTCGCCTGTGCCCCGCGCCAGGAGCGCAGCGCCTCGAAGACCGGCAGCAGCTCCTCGGGCAGGTCCGCCGCCGGCGTCTTGGCCTTACGGTCGCGGGCGGTGGCGCGCGGCGCCGCCGCCTTCTTGGGCTCCTTGCGCAGCCGTACCTCACGCTGCCCGCCGAGCACGCTCGCGCTCTCCTCGGTGAGCACCAGTGTCCCGTACTCGCCCTCGACCGCGATGAGGCCCTGCGCCAGCAACTGCCGTACCACGCCCCGCCATTCGACCTCGGTCAGCTCCTCGCCGATGCCGAAGACGGAGAGCTGGTCGTGGTCGAACTGGATGACCTTCGCCGTGCGCTTGCCGAGCAGGATGTCGATGATCTGGCCCGCGCCGAACTTCTGCCGCCGCTCCCGGTCGAGCCGCACCACCGTGGAGAGGATCTTCTGCGCGGCGACCGTGCCGTCCCACGTCTCGGGCGGGGTCAGACACGTGTCGCAGTTTCCGCAGGCGGCGGACTTGGGGTCCTGGCCGAAGTACTGGAGCAGTTGCGATCTGCGGCACTCGGCCGTCTCGCAGAGCGCCAGCATCGAGTCGAGGTGGGCGGAGGCGCGGCGGCGGAACGCCTCCCCGCCCTCCCCCATGTTGATCATCTTGCGCTGCTGGACGACGTCCTGCAGCCCGTACGCCATCCAGGCCGTGGACGGCAGGCCGTCGCGCCCGGCGCGGCCCGTCTCCTGGTAGTAGCCCTCGACGGACTTCGGCAGGTCCAGGTGGGCGACGAAGCGGACGTCCGGCTTGTCGATGCCCATGCCGAACGCGATGGTCGCGCAGACGACCAGGCCCTCCTCGCGCAGGAAGCGGGCCTGGTGCGCCTGGCGTGTGCCCGCGTCGAGGCCCGCGTGGTAGGGCACGGCCTCGATCCCGTTCCGGCAGAGGAACTCCGCCGTCGCCTCGACGGACTTGCGCGACAGGCAGTACACGATGCCCGCGTCGCCCTCGTGCTCCTGCTTGAGGAAGGTGAGGAGCTGCTTCTTCGGGTCGGCCTTGCCGACGATC
Organism: Streptomyces sp. NPDC046939; assembly: GCF_040644575.1. Lineage (NCBI taxonomy): Bacteria > Bacillati > Actinomycetota > Actinomycetes > Kitasatosporales > Streptomycetaceae > Streptomyces > Streptomyces sp. NPDC046939. The sequence goes on along the minus strand of NZ_JBEYWV010000019.1, from coordinate 138,137 downwards.
CGGTACTGGATGTTGGGCCGGTCGAAGCTGGCGACGAAGTGCTTGGCGTCGGGCATGCCCAGGCGCTGGGTGATCTCCTGGTGCGTGGCGTGCGTCGCCGTCGCGGTGAGCGCGATGCGCGGCACGTCGGGCCAGCGCTGGCCGAGGATCTCGAGGGCGAGGTAGTCGGGGCGGAAGTCGTGGCCCCACTGGGCGACGCAATGCGCCTCGTCGATGGCGAAGACGGAGATCTTGCCGCGCGAGAGCAGTTCGAGGGTGGAGTCGAGCCGCAGCCGCTCCGGCGCCAGGTAGATGAGGTCCAGCTCACCTGCGAGGAACTCGGCCTCCACGGTGCGCCGCTCGTCGAAGTCCTGCGTCGAGTTCATATACCCGGCGCGCACGCCGAGCGCCCTGAGCGCGTCCACCTGGTCCTGCATGAGTGCGATCAGCGGCGACACCACGACGCCCGTACCCGGCCTGACCAGGGCCGGGATCTGGTAGCAGAGCGACTTGCCGCCACCGGTCGGCATGAGGACGACGGCGTCCCCACCGCTCACCACGTGCTCGATGACCGCTTCCTGCTCACCACGGAAGCTGTCGTACCCGAAGACGCGATGCAGCGTGGCCAGCGCCTCGCTCTCGATGACCTCACTCATGTCCCAGTCCCGTCCTGCCGCTCGCCGCTCGCCACTGTCGCTCTCGACTTCCCCCGCAACGATAGGGGCCCGGACCGACAGCCCGTGAGTTGTCCACAGCAGCACCTGTGGATAACTTCGTCACAACTGCTACGTCGTTCACACGTCCGTGGGAGACTGGATCATTACCGACCGTCACCCCGAAGGCCCGGCCAGACTCCGTCGCATGGAAGCACCGACGAGCGTCGAACCGAAGGCGCCCCGCGCACCGACCTGGCCAAGACCGCCCGTGGGCGGCTACACCGCTGATGACCTGGACCGGCTTCCGGATCTCCCTCCGCATACTGAGCTGATCGACGGGGGTCTGGTCTTCGCGAGTCCGCAGAACGTGTTTCACAACCGCAGCATCAGCTTCTTCGCAGGGCGGCTGGATTCCCAGGCGCCGGCTCACTACGAAGTCGTCCGCGAGTTCACCATCGACATCGACCGCCAGAACCGCCCCGAGCCGGACGTGATCGTCGTCCGGGAGGATGTTGTCGAGGACCCGGACCAGACCCGCTTCCCCGCCGAAGCCGTGATCCTGGCCATCGAGGTCGTCTCCCCCGACTCCGTCTCCCGCGACCGCGAGACCAAGCCCCTCAAGTACGCCCGCGCGAAGATCCCGCACTACTGGCGCGTGGAGAACGAGAACGGCAAGGCCGTGGTCCACGCCTTCGAGCTGGAGCCCACCACCGGTGCCTACGTCAGTGTGGGGATCTTCCGTGAGCGCATGAAGGTCGACGCCCCCTTCACAGCGGACCTGGACCTCACGGCGATCAAAGCAAAACGCGACCGGGGCTGAGCCCTCCGGACACGGGTGAAGCCCGGCACCCCCACCAGGGCGCCGGGCTTCCCGCGATCTCAGCGGAGCGCTACCGCACGAACACCCCCGCCTGGCTCGCCAGGTCCAGGAAGTACTGCGGGGCCAGGCCGAGCACGACCGTGACGGCCACGCCCACCGCGATCGTCGTCATGGTCAGCGGTGACGGCACGGCCACGGTGGGGCCGTCCGCCTTCGGCTCGCTGAAGAACATGAGGACGATCACGCGGATGTAGAAGAAGGCGGCGATCGCGGACGAGATCACGCCGACCACGACGAGCGCGCCCGCGCCGCCGTCCGCCGCCGCCTTGAACACCGCGAACTTCCCCGCGAACCCGGAGGTCAGCGGGATACCGGCGAAGGCGAGCAGGAAGATCGCGAAGACGGCCGCGACCAGCGGGGAGCGGCGGCCGAGCCCCGCCCACTTCGACAGGTGCGTCGCCTCGCCGCCCGCGTCGCGCACCAGCGTCACCACGGCGAAGGCGCCGATCGTGACGAAGGAGTACGCGCCCAGGTAGAAGAGGACCGACGAGATGCCGTCCGGGGTGGTCGCGATGACACCCGCGAGGATGAACCCGGCGTGCGCGATCGACGAGTACGCCAGGAGCCGCTTGATGTCGGTCTGTGTGATCGCGACGATCGCGCCGGCCAGCATCGTGACGATGGCGACGGCCCACATGACCGGCCGCCAGTCCCAGCGCAGGCCGGGCAGGACCACGTAGAGCAGACGCAGGAGCGCGCCGAACGCGGCGACCTTCGTGGCCGCCGCCATGAAGCCGGTGACCGGCGTCGGGGCGCCCTGGTAGACGTCCGGCGTCCACATGTGGAAGGGCACGGCGCCGACCTTGAAGAGCAGGCCCATGACCACCAGCGCCATGCCGATGAGCAGCAGCGCGTCGTTGCCCATGGTGTCGGCGAGGGCCGGGTCGATGTCGCTCACCGAGCCGTCGGCGACGCTCGCGATGGTGGCGTACGAGACGGAGCCCGCGTAGCCGTACAGGAGCGCGATGCCGAACAGGGTGAAGGCCGAGGCGAAGGCGCCGAGCAGGAAGTACTTGACGGCGGCCTCCTGCGACATGAGCCGCTTGCGGCGGGCCACGGCGCACAGCAGGTACAGCGGGAGGGAGAAGACCTCCAGGGCGATGAAGAGCGTCAGGAGGTCGTTGGCCGCCGGGAAGACCAGCATGCCGCCGATCGCGAAGAGGACCAGCGGGAAGACCTCGGTGGTCGTGAAGCCCGCCTTGACCGCGGCCTTCTCGCTGTCGCTGCCGGGCACGGAGGCGGCCTGCGCGGCGAAGGAGTCGACGCGGTTGCCGTGCGCCTCCGGGTCGAGCCGCCGCTCGGCGAAGGTGAAGACGGCGACGATCCCCGCGAGCAGGATGGTGCCTTGCAGGAAGAGGGCCGGGCCGTCGACGGCGATCGCGCCCATGGCCGCGATGTGCGCCTTGGTGGTGCCGTACCCGCCCGCCGCGAGCGCCACGACCGCGGCGAAGGCGGCGGCGAGCGCGACGACCGACAGGAACACCTGTACGTAGTAACGGGTCTTGCGGGGCACGAACGCCTCGACCAGGACCCCCAGGACGGCGGCGCCGACGACGATCAAGGTCGGGGACAATTGCCCGTACTCGATCTTCGGGGCGTCGATCTTGGAGATCGGATCGGCGGCAGTTGTCCACAGGCTGTGGACGGCAGATGCGCTCACTTGTGGGCCGCCTCCACTTCCGGCTTCGGGTCCTTCTTCTGGACGTCGGACAGGGTGTGCTTGACCGCCGGGTTCACCAGCTCGGTGAGCGGCTTCGGATAGACACCGAGGAAGATCAGTACGGCGATCAGCGGGACCACCACCGCCAGCTCACGCACGCGCAGGTCCGCGATGCCCTCGGTCGACGGCTTCACCGGGCCCGTCATGGTGCGCTGGTAGAGCACCAGCGTGTAGAGCGCGGCGAGGACGATGCCGATGGTGGCGATGATGCCGATGACCGGGTAGCGCGAGAACGTGCCGACCAGGACGAGGAACTCGCTCACGAACGGGGCGAGCCCCGGCAGCGACAGCGTCGCGAGACCGCCGATCAGGAACGTGCCCGCGAGCACCGGGGCGACCTTCTGCACGCCGCCGTAGTCCGCGATGAGCCGCGAGCCGCGCCGCGAGATCAGGAACCCGGCGACGAGCATCAGCGCCGCCGTCGAGATGCCGTGGTTGACCATGTAGAGCGTCGCGCCGGACTGGCCCTGGCTGGTCATTGCGAAGATGCCCAGGATGATGAAGCCGAAGTGCGAGATCGACGCGTACGCCACCAGGCGCTTGATGTCGCGCTGGCCCACCGCGAGCAGGGCCCCGTAGACGATGCTGATCAGGGCCAGCACCAGGATGACCGGCGTCGCCCACTTGCTGGCCTCCGGGAAGAGCTGGAGGCAGAAGCGGAGCATGGCGAACGTGCCGACCTTGTCGACCACCGCCGTGATCAGCACCGCGACCGGCGCCGTGGCCTCGCCCATCGCGTTCGGCAGCCAGGTGTGCAGCGGCCACAGCGGGGCCTTCACCGCGAAGGCGAAGAAGAAGCCGAGGAACAGCCAGCGCTCGGTGTCGGTCGCCATGTCGAGCGAACCGTTCGCCCGCGCCTCGGCGATCTCCTGGAGCGAGAAGTTCCCCGCGACCACGTAGAGGCCGATGACGGCCGCCAGCATGATCAGGCCGCCGACCAGGTTGTAGAGGAGGAACTTGACGGCCGCGTACGAGCGCTGGGTCGCCGCCTCCTTCTCGCCGTGCGGGCCCGCGCGGTCGCCGAAGCCGCCGATGAGGAAGTACATCGGGATGAGCATGGCTTCGAAGAAGATGTAGAAGACGAAGACGTCCGTGGCCTCGAAGGAGATGATCACCATCGCCTCGACCAGGAGGATCAGGGCGAAGAAGCCCTGCGTCGGCCGCCACCGGCCCGCCGCGACGCTGCGGGACTCGACGCCCTCCTCCTGCGGGTCCGCGTCGTGCCACCCGGCGAGGATCACGAACGGGATGAGCAGCGCGGTCAGGGCGACGAGCGCCACCCCGATGCCGTCCACGCCCAGTTCGTAGCGGACGCCGAAGTCCGCGATCCAGGCATGGGACTCGGTGAGTTGATAGCGGCCGCCGTCCGGGTCGAAGCGGACCGCGACGATCGCCGCGAGGACGAGCGTGGCGACCGAGAAGAGGAGCGCGAGCCACTTGGCCGCGGTGCGCTGTTTCGCCGGCACGGCGGCCGTCACGACGGCGCCCACGGCCGGGAGCGCCGCCGTCGCTGTCAGCAGAGGAAAGGACATCGGTATCAGACCGCCCTCATCAGCAGGGTCACGGCGGTGATGACCGCCGCACCGCCGAACATCGAGACGGCGTACGAGCGCACGTAGCCGTTCTGGAGCTTGCGCAGCCGTCCTGAGAGGCCGCCCATCGACGCCGCCGTCCCGTTGACCACCCCGTCGACCAGGGTGTGGTCGACGTAGACGAGGGAGCGCGTCAGGTGCTCGCCGCCGCGGACGAGGACGACGTGGTTGAAGTCGTCCTGGAGCAGGTCGCGGCGGGCCGCCCGGGTGAGCAGCGAGCCGCGCGGGGCGACCGCCGGGACCTCCCGGCGCCCGTACTGGAGCCAGGCGGTGCCGACGCCGATGACGAGGCAGACCATGGTGGCCCCGGTGACGACGCCCGCGCTGATCGGCGGGTGCCCGTGCTTGTGTCCGGTGACCGGCTCCAGCCAGTCCAGGAAGCGGTCGCCGAGGGAGAAGAAGCCGCCCGCGAAGACCGAACCGACGGCAAGGAGGATCATCGGGATCGTCATGGACGACGGCGACTCGTGCGGGTGCGGCTCGTCGTGGGCGCCGCGCGTCTCGGCGGCGGGCTCCGCGCTGGGCTGCTCCGGCGAGGCGGTGGCCCGGTTCTTCCAGCGCTCCTCACCGAAGAACGTCATGATCATCACGCGGGTCATGTAGAACGCGGTGATGGCGGCGCCGAGCAGGGCGACGGAGCCGAGGATCCAGCCCTCGGTGCCGCCCTTGGCGAAGGCCGCCTCGATGATCTTGTCCTTGGAGAAGAAGCCGGACAGGCCGGGGAAGCCGATGATGGCGAGATAGCCGAGGCCGAACGTCACGAAGGTGACCGGCATGTACTTCCTGAGGCCGCCGTACTTACGCATGTCGACCTCGTCGTTCATGCCGTGCATGACCGAACCGGCGCCGAGGAAGAGGCCCGCCTTGAAGAAGCCGTGCGTCACCAGGTGCATGATCGCGAAGACGTAGCCGATCGGGCCGAGGCCCGCGGCGAGGATCATGTAGCCGATCTGCGACATCGTCGAGCCGGCGAGGGCCTTCTTGATGTCGTCCTTCGCACAACCGACGATCGCACCGAAGAGCAGCGTGACCGCGCCGACGATGGTGACGACCAACTGCGCGTCAGGAGCGGCGTTGAACAGCGCCCCGGAGCGGACGATCAGGTACACGCCCGCGGTGACCATGGTCGCGGCGTGGATGAGGGCCGAGACCGGGGTCGGGCCCTCCATCGCGTCCCCGAGCCAGGACTGGAGCGGGACCTGCGCCGACTTGCCGCACGCGGCGAGCAGCAGCATCAGGCCGATCGCGGTCAGCTTGCCCTCGGAGGTGTCCCCGACGCTGCCGAGGACAGGGCCGAAGGCGAACGTCCCGAACGTCGTGAACATCAGCATGATCGCGATGGACAGGCCCATGTCGCCGACGCGGTTGACCAGGAACGCCTTCTTCGCGGCGGTGGCCGCGCTCGGCTTGTGCTGCCAGAAGCCGATGAGGAGGTACGAGGCGAGGCCCACGCCCTCCCAGCCGACGTACAGGAGCAGGTAGTTGTCGGCGATGACGAGCAGCAGCATCGCCGCGACGAACAGGTTCAGGTAGCCGAAGAAGCGGCGGCGCCGCTCGTCGTGCTCCATATAGCCGATCGAGTACAGATGGATCAGCGTGCCGACACCGGAGATCAGCAGGACGAACGTCATCGACAGCTGGTCGAGCTGGAAGGAGACGTCCGCCTGGAACCCCTCGACGGGGATCCAGCTGAACAGGTGCTGGCGGAAGGTGCGGTCCTCCGCGCCCTTGCCGAGCATGTCGGTGAAGAGGACGGCGGCGATCACGAAGGAGACGGCCGCGAGCAGCGTGCCGAGCAGGTGGCCCACCCGGTCGAGCGCCCGGCCGCCGCACAGCAGGACGGCCGCTCCGAGCAGGGGCGCCGCGACGAGCAGCGCGATCAGGTTCTCTGCGTTCATGTGGTTCGCGGCCCCTTACAGCTTCATCAGGCTGGCGTCGTCGACCGAGGCCGAGTGGCGGGAACGGAACAGCGACACGATGATCGCGAGGCCGACCACGACCTCCGCGGCGGCGACGACCATCGTGAAGAACGCGATGATCTGGCCGTCGAGGTTGCCGTGCATCCGGGAGAACGCGACGAACGCGAGGTTGCACGCGTTCAGCATCAGCTCGATGCACATGAACACGACGATCGCGTTCCGCCTGATGAGCACGCCGGTGGCGCCGATCGTGAACAACAGGGCGGCGAGGTACAGGTAGTTGACGGGATTCACTTCGTCGCCTCCTCTGAACGCTCGAGGCGGTCGGCCGAGCGCTGCTCCAGGGCCTTCAGATCGCTGAGCGCCTCGCCCGAGACGTCACGGATCTGACCGCGCTCGCGCAGCGTCCCCATGACGGTGAGCTCGGACGGGGTGCCGTCGGGCAGCAGGCCCGCGATGTCCACCGCGTTGTGCCGGGCGTAGACGCCGGGGGCGGGCAGCGGCGGCAGGTGCTTGCCCTCGCGGATGCGCTGCTCGGACAGCTCGCGCTGGGTCTTCGCGCGCTCGGTGCGCTCGCGGTGCGTGAGCACCATCGCGCCGACCGCGGCGGTGATCAGCAGGGCACCGGTGATCTCGAAGGCGAAGACGTACTTGGTGAAGATGAGCGCGGCGAGGCCCTCCACATTGCCGCCCGCGTTCGCCTTGCCGACGCCGTTGTAGTGCGAGAGCGAGGCGTTGGCGATGCCCGCGATCAGCAGGACGCCGAAGCCCAGCCCGCACAGGGCGGCGAGCCAGCGCTGTCCCTTGACGGTCTCCTTGAGGGAGTCCGCGGCGGTGACGCCGACGAGCATGACGACGAAGAGGAACAGCATCATGATCGCGCCGGTGTAGACGACGATCTGCACGATGCCCAGGAAGTACGCCCCGTTGGCCAGGTAGAAGACCGCGAGGATGATCATGGTTCCGGCGAGGCACAGCGCGCTGTGCACGGCCTTCTTCATCAGGATCGTGCACAGCGCGCCGATGACGGCGACGGTGCCGAGGACCCAGAACTGGAAGGCCTCGCCGGTGGAGGTCCCAGCGGAAAGAGTTGCTGCGGCGGCGAGCTGCGTCATCACCGGATCACCTGCTCCGACGCGGGCTCGCCCTCACCGAACGTACTGGCCGCCTCCTGGGGCGTCTCGCCCTTGCTGACGGCGACCTGGCGCTCGGTGCCGGGCGCGGCCTCGGTGACCAGACCCCGGTAGTAGTCCTGCTCGTCCATGCCGGGGAAGATCGAGTGCGGCGAGTCGACCATGCCCTCCTCCAGACCGGCGAGCAACTGCTCCTTGGTGTAGATGAGGTTGGCGCGGCTGCTGTCGGCCAGCTCGAACTCGTTCGTCATCGTCAGCGCGCGCGTGGGGCACGCCTCGATGCACAGGCCGCACAGGATGCAGCGGGCGTAGTTGATCTGGTAGACGCGGCCGTACCGCTCGCCCGGCGAGTAGCGCTCCTCGTCGGTGTTGTCCGCGCCCTCCACGTAGATGGCGTCCGCCGGGCAGGCCCAGGCGCACAGCTCGCAGCCGACGCACTTCTCCAGGCCGTCCGGATGGCGGTTGAGCTGGTGCCTGCCGTGGAAGCGGGGAGCGGTGGTCTTCTTCTGCTCCGGGTACTGCTCGGTGAGCCGCTTCTTGAACATGGCCTTGAAGGTCACGCCGAAGCCGGCCACCGGGTTCATGAACCCGGGCGTGGTGTCCTTCTCGTTCTCGTCAGCCATCGGACGCCTCCTTTCCATCACGAGATCCACCGAGTGATTCGTCACTCGCAGTATCGGGTCCGCCACTGACAATCAGCTCGCGCTCCCGGCGCGGGCGTCGCCGCGGCACCGGTGGGAGGGTCTGCCCGGGCAGCGGCGGCACCGGGAACCCACCCGCCATCGGGTCGAACGCGGCCGGCTCGTCGGCCTCCGCGCGCTCCTTGGCGCCCCGGTCGCGGACGATGTCCACGACGAAGGAGAGGAGCAGGATCACGAGGATGGCGCCGCCGATGTAGAGGGCGATGTCGGCGAAGTCGTAGTTCTCGTTGTGCAGGGTCCGCACGGTGGCGACGAGCATCAGCCACACCACGGAGACCGGGATGAGGACCTTCCAGCCGAGCTTCATCAGCTGGTCGTAGCGGACACGGGGCAGCGTGCCGCGCAGCCAGATGAAGAAGAACAGCAGCAACTGCACCTTGACGACGAACCAGAGGAGCGGCCACCAGCCGTGGTTCGCGCCCTCCCAGAACGTGGAGACGGGCCACGGTGCGCGCCAGCCGCCCAGGAAGAGCGTCGTGGACACCGCGGAGACCGTCACCATGTTCACGTACTCGGCGAGCATGAACATCGCGAACTTGATGGACGAGTACTCGGTGTTGAAGCCGCCGACGAGGTCGCCCTCGGACTCCGGCATGTCGAACGGGGCGCGGTTGGTCTCGCCGACCATCGTCACGATGTAGATCAGGAACGACACCGGCAGGAGCACGATGTACCAGCGGTCGTGCTGCTGGGCGACGATCTCCGAGGTCGACATCGAGCCCGAGTACAGGAACACCGAGGCGAACGCGGCGCCCATCGCGATCTCGTAGGAGATCATCTGCGCGCAGGAGCGCAGGCCGCCGAGGAGCGGGTACGTCGATCCGGAGGACCAGCCCGCGAGAACGATGCCGTAGATGCCGACCGAGGCGACCGCGAGGATGTAGAGCATCGCGATCGGCAGGTCGGTGAGTTGCATCGCCGTACGGTGGCCGAAGATCGAGACCTCGTTGCCCGACGGGCCGAACGGGATGACGGCGATCGCCATGAACGCGGGGATCGCGGCGACGATCGGCGCGAGGACGTAGACGACCTTGTCCGCGCGCTTGACGATGACGTCTTCCTTGAGCATCAGCTTGATGCCGTCGGCGAGCGACTGGAGCATGCCCCAGGGGCCGTGCCGGTTCGGGCCGATGCGCAGCTGCATCCAGGCGACGACCTTGCGCTCCCACACGATGGAGAACAGCACGGTCACCATCAGGAAGGCGAAGCAGAACACCGCCTTGACGACCACCAGCCACCACGGGTCGGTGCCGAACATGGACAGGTCTTCGCTCGCCAAGGGGCTCAGTGCCATGGGGCTCATGACTGCACCTCCGGGGCCGCGGCGGGCGCCGGGCCGATCTTCACCAGGTCGCCGGGGACGGCACCGGTGTCCGAAGCGACGCCGCCGCCCGCGGAGTTGAGCGGCAGCCACACCACGCGGTCCGGCATGGGCGTGACCTGGAGCGGCAGCGCGACCGCGCCCGTGGGCCCGGTGACCGCCAGCGCGTCGCCGTCCTTGACGCCGAGTTCGGCGGCGGTGGCGGCGGACACGCGCGCGTGGGCGGCGTGCCGGGTCCCGGCGAGCGCCTCGTCGCCGTCCTGGAGGCGGCCCTGGTCGAGCAGGAGCCGGTGCCCGGCGAGGACGGCCTCACCGGCCGCCGGGCGCGGCACCGGGGCGCCGGTCTCCAGGGGTTCGCTCGCGTGCGGCCCGTCCCAGTTGCCGAGCCGGTCCAGCTCGCGGCGCGCGGCGCGCAGGTCGGGCAGGCCGAGGTGGACGTCCATGGCGTCGGCCAGCATCTGGAGCACGCGCGCGTCCGTCGGTGCGACGCGGCGCGTCATCTGGTCGGGCTTGAGCGCGGCCTCGAACATCCGCGCCCGGCCTTCCCAGTTGAGGAACGTGCCCGCCTTCTCGGCGACCGCGGCCACCGGCAGGACGACGTCCGCGTGTTCGGTGACCTCGCTCGGCCGCTGCTCCAGGGAGACCAGGAAGTCCACCTCGTGAAGGGCTTCACGCGCGCGTGCCGGGTTCGGCAGGTCCGCGACCTCCACCCCGGCGACGACCAGCGCCCGCAGTTCACCACCGGCGGCGGCCTCGACGATCTGCCCCGTGTCCCGTCCGAAGCGGTGCGGCAGCGCGGCCACGCCCCAGACGGCGGCGACCTCGTCCCGCGCGCGCGGGTCGGTCGCCGGACGGCCGCCCGGAAGCAGCGACGGCAGCGCGCCCGCTTCGACGGCGCCGCGCTCACCGGCCCGGCGTGGGATCCACACCAGCTCGGCGCCGGTCGCGGACGCGGCCCGTACGGCGGCGGTGAGGCCACCGGGGACGACCGCGAGCCGCTCACCGACGACCAGGACGGCGCCCTCGGCGCGCAGCGCCTCTGCGGCGGCAGCACCGCCTTCGCCCTCCAGGCCGACCCCGGAGGCGAGCGCGTCCAGCCACTCCGTCTCGGTGCCCGGCGCGGCGGGCAGCAGCGTGCCGCCCGCCTTCTCCAGGCCGCGCGTCGCGTGCGTGGCGAGGGAGAACACCTTCTGGCCGTGCTTGCGCCACGCCTTGCGGAGCTTGAGGAAGACGCCGGGCGCCTCCTCCTCCGACTCGAAGCCGACGAGCAGCACCGCGGGCGCCTTCTCCAGCTTCGTGTACGTGACGCCCGTGCCGTCCAGATCACGGCCCCGGCCCGCCACGCGCGCGGCGAGGAAGTCGGCTTCCTCGCTGCTGTGCACGCGCGCGCGGAAGTCGATGTCGTTCGTGCCGAGGGCGACGCGGGTGAACTTGCTGTACGCGTAGGAGTCCTCGACCGTGAGGCGGCCACCGGTCAGGACGCCGGTACGGCCGTGCGCCGCGCCGAGCCCGCGCGCGGCGACCTCCAGAGCCTCCGGCCAGGAGGCGGCCCGCAGCTCACCGGAGTCGGCGTCGCGCACCAGGGGCGTCGTCAGCCGGTCGGGACGCTGCGCGTACCGGAAGCCGAACCGGCCCTTGTCGCAGATCCACTCCTCATTGACCTCCGGGTCGTTGGCCGCCAGGCGGCGCATGACCTTGCCGCGCCGGTGGTCGGTGCGGGTCGCGCAGCCGCCCGCGCAGTGCTCGCACACCGACGGCGAGGAGACGAGGTCGAAGGGGCGGGAGCGGAATCGGTACGCCGCCGAGGTCAGCGCGCCGACCGGGCAGATCTGGATGGTGTTCCCGGAGAAGTACGACTCGAACGGGTCGCCCTCACCGGTACCGACCTGCTGGAGCGCGCCGCGCTCGATCAGCTCGATCATCGGGTCGCCCGCGATCTGGTTCGAGAACCGGGTGCAGCGCGCGCAGAGCACGCACCGCTCGCGGTCGAGCAGCACCTGCGTGGAGATCGGCACCGGCTTCTCGTAGGTCCGCTTCTTGCCCTCGAACCGGGACTCGGACTGCCCGTGCGACATCGCCTGGTTCTGCAGCGGGCACTCGCCGCCCTTGTCGCAGACCGGGCAGTCCAGCGGGTGGTTGATGAGCAGCAGCTCCATCACGCCGACCTGCGCCTTCTCGGCGACGGGCGAGGAGAGCTGGCTCTTGACCACCATGCCGTCGGTGCAGGTGATGGTGCAGGACGCCATCGGCTTGCGCTGGCCCTCCACCTCCACGATGCACTGGCGGCAGGCGCCGGCCGGGTCGAGGAGCGGGTGGTCGCAGAATCTGGGGATCTCGATGCCGAGGAGTTCGGCGGCGCGGATCACCAGGGTGCCCTTGGGCACGCTGATCTCGATGCCGTCGATCGTCAGCGAGACGAGGTCCTCGGGCGGAACGGCCGCCTCGCCGCCCCCGGAGGGAGCGCTGGTCGTGACGGTCATGCGTTCACCTCCGTGCGGTGCTGGTCGGCCCAGACAGTGGAGCGGGCCGGGTCGAAGGGGCAGCCCTTGCCCGTGATGTGCTGCTCGTACTCGTCGCGGAAGTACTTGAGCGAGGAGAAGATCGGCGAGGCGGCGCCGTCGCCGAGGGCGCAGAACGACTTGCCGTTGATGTTGTCGGCGATGTCGTTGAGCTTGTCGAGGTCACCGAGCGAGCCCTTGCCCGCCTCGATGTCGCGGAGCAACTGCACGAGCCAGTACGTGCCTTCGCGGCAGGGCGTGCACTTGCCGCAGGACTCATGGGCGTAGAACTCGGTCCACCGCGTGACCGCGCGCACGACGCACGTGGTCTCGTCGAAGCACTGGAGCGCCTTGGTGCCGAGCATCGACCCGGCGGCGCCGACGCCCTCGTAGTCGAGGGGGACGTCGAGGTGCTCCTCGGTGAACATCGGGGTGGAGCTGCCGCCGGGGGTCCAGAACTTGAGGCGGTGGCCGGGGCGCATCCCGCCGCTCATGTCGAGGAGCTGGCGCAGGGTGATGCCGAGCGGGGCCTCGTACTGGCCGGGCGAGGCGACGTGGCCGCTCAGCGAGTACAGCGTGAAGCCCGGGGACTTCTCGCTGCCCATCGAGCGGAACCAGTCCTTGCCCCGGTGCAGGATCGCGGGAACCGAGGCGATGGACTCGACGTTGTTCACCACAGTGGGGCACGCGTACAGGCCCGCGACGGCCGGGAAGGGGGGACGCAGTCGCGGCTGACCACGACGGCCCTCGAGCGAGTCCAGGAGTGCGGTCTCCTCACCGCAGATGTACGCGCCCGCGCCCGCGTGCACGGTGAGTTCGAGGTTGAGACCGGACCCGAGGATGTTCTGCCCGAGGTACCCGGCGTCGTACGCCTCGCGGACGGCCTCGTGCAGCCTGCGCAGTACGGGGACGACCTCGCCGCGCAGGTAGATGAAGGCGTGCTCGGAGCGGATCGCGTAGCAGGCGATCACGATGCCCTCGATGAGGCTGTGCGGGTTGGCGAAGAGGAGCGGGATGTCCTTGCAGGTCCCCGGCTCCGATTCGTCGGCGTTGACAACCAGATAGTGCGGCTTGCCGTCGCCCTGCGGGATGAACTGCCACTTCATGCCCGTCGGGAAGCCCGCGCCGCCTCGGCCGCGCAGGCCCGCGTCCTTCACGTACGCGATGAGGTCGTCCGGCTCCATGGCGAGGGCCTTGCGCAGCCCCTCGTAGCCGTCGTGGCGCCGGTAGACGTCCAGGGACCAGGACTTCTCCTCGTCCCAGAACGCGGAGAGGACCGGTGCGAGCACCTTCTCCGGGCTGGTGTCGTTGTTCTCGACTTCGGTCGCCAAGGTCATCACTCCCCCTCCTCGGCGGCGGGGCCCGCCGGGTGGGCCGGGTCGGAGGCCGAGGTGTCCTGCGGCGCGTCGTGCGAGCTGAGGTGCTCGGAGGGCGACGGGTCGTGGGGCGCATGGCCCTCGGCGTGTTCCGCGCGCGGGTGGACCACGCGCGCGGGCTCCGCCTCGCCCTTGGCGAGACGCAGTCCGATCAGGGAGGCGGGGCCCGCGCTGCCGCTCGCCTCGACGGCGCCCTCGCGCTGGTCGGGGAAGCCGGCCAGGATGCGCGCCGTCTCCTTGAAGGTGCACAGCGGGGCGCCGCGCGTCGGGGAGACCGGCGCTCCCGCGCGCAGGTCGTCGACGAGGCGCTTGGCGGACTCCGGCGTCTGGTTGTCGAAGAACTCCCAGTTCACCATCACCACGGGCGCGTAGTCACAGGCCGCGTTGCACTCGATGTGCTCCAGGGTGATCTTGCCGTCGTCCGTGGTGCCGCCGTTGCCGACGGACAGGTGCTCCTGGAGCGACTCGAAGATCGCGTCGCCGCCCATGACGGCACACAGGGTGTTGGTGCAGACGCCGACCTGGTAGTCGCCGCTGGGGGCGCGCCGGTACATCGTGTAGAAGGTGGCGACGGCCGTGACCTCGGCGGTGGTCAGGCCCAGCATGTCGGCACAGAACTGCATGCCGGTGCGCGTGACGTGGCCCTCCTCCGACTGGACGAGGTGGAGCAGCGGGAGCAGCGCCGAGCGGGAGCCGGGGTAGCGGGAGATGATCTCCTTCGCGTCGGTCTCGAGCCGGGCTCGGACGTCGTCCGGGTAGGCGGGCGCGGGCAGTTGTGGCATGCCCAGGCTCACGCCCTGCTCCGAGGAGTTGATGGTCACCGGTCGACGCCTCCCATCACGGGGTCGATGGAGGCGACGGCGACGATGACGTCGGCGACCTGGCCGCCCTCGCACATCGCGGCCATCGCCTGAAGGTTGGTGAAGGACGGGTCGCGGAAGTGGACCCGGTAGGGGCGGGTGCCGCCGTCGGAGACGACGTGCACGCCCAGCTCGCCCTTGGGCGACTCCACGGCGGTGTACGCCTGTCCCGGCGGGACCCGGAACCCCTCGGTCACCAGCTTGAAGTGGTGGATGAGGGCCTCCATGGAGGTGCCCATGATGTTCTTGATGTGGTCGAGCGAGTTGCCGAGCCCGTCGGGGCCGAGGGCCAGCTGGGCGGGCCAGGCGATCTTCTTGTCGCCGACCATGACCGGGCCCGGGGCGAGCCGGTCGAGGCACTGCTCGATGATGCGCAGCGACTGGCGCATCTCCTCCAGGCGGATCAGGAAGCGTCCGTAGGAGTCGCAGGTGTCGGCGGTCGGGATGTCGAAGTCGTACGTCTCGTAGCCGCAGTACGGGTCGGTCTTGCGCAGGTCGTGCGGGAGGCCCGCGGAGCGCAGGATCGGTCCTGTGGCGCCGAGCGCCATGCAGCCCGCGAGGTCGAGGTAGCCGACGTCCTGCATACGGGCCTTGAAGATGGGGTTCCCGGTGGCGAGCTTGTCGTACTCCGGGAGGTTCTTCTTCATCTTCTTCACGAACTCGCGGAGCTGGTCCATCGCGCCGGGCGGCAGGTCCTGGGCGAGTCCGCCGGGCCGGACGAACGCGTGGTTCATGCGCAGGCCGGTGATCAGCTCGTAGAGGTCGAGAATGAGTTCACGATCACGAAAGCCGTAGATCATGATCGTGGTGGCGCCGAGCTCCATGCCGCCCGTGGCGATGCAGACCAGGTGCGAGGACATCCGGTTCAGCTCCATGAGGAGCACGCGGATGATGTTCGCCCGGTCGGGCACCTGGTCCTCGATGCCGAGCAGCTTCTCGACGCCGAGGCAGTACGCCGTCTCGTTGAAGAACGGCGTCAGGTAGTCCATGCGCGTCACGAACGTGGTGCCCTGCGTCCACGTGCGGTACTCGAGGTTCTTCTCGATGCCCGTGTGGAGGTAGCCGATGCCGCACCGGGCCTCGGTCACCGTCTCGCCGTCGATCTCCAGGATGAGGCGGAGCACGCCGTGCGTGGACGGGTGCTGGGGACCCATGTTGACGATGATGCGCTCGTCGTCGGACTTGACCGCCGACTCGACGACCTCGTCCCAGTCGCCGCCGGTGACCGTGTAGACGGTGCCTTCGGTGGTCGCGCGAGGGGTTGCCTGGGGAGTGGTCATGAGTACGACCTCCGCTGGTCCGGAGCCGGGATCTGGGCGCCCTTGTACTCGACGGGGATGCCGCCGAGGGGGTAGTCCTTGCGCTGCGGGAAGCCCTGCCAGTCGTCCGGCATCATGATCCGGGTCAGCGCGGGGTGGCCGTCGAAGACGATGCCGAAGAAGTCGTACGTCTCGCGCTCGTGCCAGTCGTTGGTCGGGTAGACGCCGACCAGGGACGGGACGTGCGGGTCGGTGTCCGGCATGGAGACTTCCAGGCGGATCAGCCGGCCGTGGGTGAGCGACCGCAGGTGGTAGACGGCGTGCAGCTCGCGCCCCTTGTCACCGGGGTAGTGGACGCCGCTGACGCCTGTGCACAGCTCGAAGCGCAGGGCCGGGTCGTCGCGCAGCGTCCGTGCGACGCGGACCAGGTGCTCGCGCTCGATGTGGAAGGTCAGCTCGCCGCGGTCGACGACGGTCTTGTCGATGGCGTTCTCGGGGACGAGGCCCTGTTCCTCCAGGGCGCCCTCCAGCTCGTCCGCGACCTCGTCGAACCAGCCGCCGTAGGGGCGAACGGATTCGCCAGGCAGGCGGACAGAGCGGACAAGTCCGCCATAACCGGAGGTGTCGCCGCCGTTGTTGGCGCCGAACATGCCGCGCTGGACGCGGATCTCCTCACCCTGGTCGCCGCGCTGCCCCGGGAGGTTCGCGGTGCTGAGGTCCTTCTCGGGGTTGGCCCCGTCGTTCTGCGCGTCACTCACCGCAGCAGCCCCTTCATCTCGATCGTCGGGAGCGCCTTGAGCGCCGCTTCCTCCGCCTCACGGGCCGCCTCCTCGGCGTTCACGCCGAGCTTGGAGGACTGGATCTTCTGATGGAGCTTGAGGATCGCGTCCATCAGCATCTCGGGCCGGGGCGGGCAGCCGGGCAGATAGATGTCGACCGGGACGACGTGGTCGACGCCCTGCACGATCGCGTAGTTGTTGAACATGCCGCCCGACGAGGCGCAGACGCCCATGGAGATGACCCACTTGGGGTTCGGCATCTGGTCGTAGACCTGGCGCAGGACGGGCGCCATCTTCTGGCTCACCCGGCCCGCGACGATCATCAGGTCCGCCTGGCGCGGCGAGCCGCGGAAGACCTCCATGCCGAACCTCGCCAGGTCGTAGCGGCCCGCGCCGGTCGTCATCATCTCGATGGCGCAGCACGCGAGGCCGAACGTGGCGGGAAAGACGGACGACTTGCGCACCCAGCCCGCGGCCTGCTCGACGGTGGTCAGCAGGAAGCCGCTCGGCAGCTTTTCTTCGAGTCCCATTGGTCTGTGGCTCCCGGTCTCCCCTGTACGGGGCTCAGTCCCATTCCAGGCCGCCGCGCCGCCACACGTACGCGTACGCGACGAAGACGGTGAGCACGAAGAGGAGCATCTCCACGAGCCCGAAAACGCCCAGCGCGTCGAAGGTGACGGCCCAGGGGTAGAGGAAGACGATCTCGATGTCGAAGACGATGAAGAGCATCGCCGTCAGGTAGTACTTGATGGGGAAGCGCCCGCCACCGGCCGGCGTCGGGGTCGGCTCGATCCCGCACTCATAGGCTTCAAGCTTGGCCCGGTTGTACCGCTTTGGACCGATAAGCGTGGCCATGACCACGGAGAAGATCGCAAAGCCTGCCCCGAGGGCTCCCAGTACGAGGATGGGCGCATACGCGTTCACCGCTCCTCGCTCCTCTCAGTCGGCACTGACTGCTGGCGGTTGCAATGAGCTCGCGGCCCCACTCCCCACCACGTAAGCGGTTGAAGATCGCTTACATGTGAAGCAGGTCACAAGCCCAACTTGCCCCGCATCCTATGCCTGCCACTCTGTGATCTGCGACACGGGGTACGCCAACTACTTTGTGATCTCCACCACCTGACGAACGATCATGAAGTCGGATGAGCGGTGATCTTCACACTCGAAGCGCCTGAGTGATCACCAGTGGTGACATCTTGGCCTGTCATGGCTGGTGAGAGAGGTGTTGCACTATCAAGAAGGGAACCGCGCAGGCAAATTGGCGCTGGACACGGGTGGCTGATAGTGGACGCCGTTCACACATCAGGGTGAGAGGTGTGGACGGAAGTGGACGCGAGGCCGACCCCTAGGGGTTGTTTGTGACCTGCGTCACGCGACGGAGGGGCCGACGGAAACCGGGCTTGGCCAACGGTGTCAACAGGTGGTAAGCGCCGGGCAATTCGGACGAATTGCGGAAAGACCGTGATCACAGCCTCGATCAAGGCTGTCCGTATTGCCCGTTACGGCGTCAATAAGGCCCGCCACGGCCGGTTTTCACGCCGCCGCTTCACAACTGTGGCGCACCACACGTTTCTTGAAGGGAACCGTGAAGCCCTGATAGCGGTTGTACTCATGTCCCACACCGCTCACATACCCAGCCACCGGAAGCCCCGCCGCAGCGCCTCGAAGATGGCCCTGCGCGCCGGAGTCACCGGTGGCGTGCTCAGCACCCTCGCCGTGGCTGGTGCGTCCGGTGCGGCGAACGCTGCCGAGCCGGTCACGCAGACCATCGAGCTGCCCACGCTCACCACCGACCTGTCCACGCAGGTCGCCCAGTCCGCGGACGCCACCCAGCAGGCCGCGGCCAACTACCAGCTCCAGGCCGAGCGCGACGAGGCCTTCGCGAACGCCGCGAAGCAGGCGAAGAAGGACCAGGCCGCCGCCGAGAAGAAGGCGGAGGCCAAGAAGAAGGCCGAGGCCGAGGCCGCCGCCAAGGAGAAGGCCGAGCGCGAGGCCGCCCAGCAGGCCGCGTCCCGCTCCGCCGAGCGCACGACGCTCGCCGCCACCGGCAGCAGCACCGGCACCGCCACCACCGGCGCCTCCACGGCCTCGACGACCGTGGCCGCCCCGGCCAGCGGCTCCGTCGGCGCCGTCATCAGCTTCCTGAAGGCCCAGGTCGGCGACGCGTACGTGATGGGTGGCACGGGCCCCAACTCCTGGGACTGCTCGGGCCTCGTGCAGGCCGCGTTCAAGCAGGCCGGCGTCGACCTGCCGCGCACCTCGCAGGAGCAGTCGACCTTCGGCACCCCGGTCTCGCTCTCCAACATCCAGGTCGGCGACATCCTCTACTGGGGCGGCGCGGGCTCCGCGTACCACGTCGGCGTCTACATCGGCGGTGGCCAGTACCTGGACGCCGCGAACCCCTCCAAGGGCGTCGTGATCCAGGACCTGTCGGGCTACCCGGCGAGCGGCGCGGTCCGCGCCCTCTGAGCCCCTCGTACGTACGGCGAAGGCCGCCGCCCCCGGTTCGGGGTGCGGCGGCCTTCGCGCGTGCGCCGACTGCCCGGCTCAGTCCTGCGGGGACAGCTCCCCCATCGCGCCCCAGCCCTCGTTCGGGATGTCGGCGTTGATGATCTCGGGGGTGGAGGCGATCAGCGGGGCCATGGCGGCGAGGCCGGCCTTGAAGTGGTCGGAGGCGACGTGGACGGCGCCCGCGTCGGCGTCCCGGAAACCCTCCAGGAGGACGAACTGGTTCGGGTCCTCGACACTGCGCGACCAGTCGAAGAAGAGGTTGCCCTCCTCGGCGCGGGTCGCCTCGGTGAACGCGCGGGTCTTCTCCAGCCAGGAGTCGGCGTGCTCGGGGCGGGCGGTGAACTTCACAGCGATGAAAATCATGGCTCCACCGTATGACCCCGAGCCGCCGTGCCGCTCACGCCTTCGGCGCGACCTTGCTCAGGCCGTTGATGATGCGGTCCATCGCGTCGCCGCCGGTCGGGTCGGTGAGGTTCGCGAGCATCTTCAGCGTGAACTTCATCAGGATCGGGTGCGTCAGCCCGCGCTGCGTCGCGATCTTCATGATCTTCGGGTTGCCGATGACCTTCACGAAGGCGCGGCCCAGCGTGTAGTACCCGCCGTAAGTCTCCTTCAGGATCCGCGGATAGCTCTGCAGCGCCAGCTCGCGCTGGGCCGGGGTCGCCCGCGCGTGGGCCTGCACGATGACGTCGGCGGCGATCTGCCCCGACTCCATGGCGTACGCGATGCCCTCGCCGTTGAACGGGTTGACCAGGCCGCCCGCGTCACCGACCAGGAGCAGGCCCTTGGTGTAGTGCGGCTGGCGGTTGAAGGCCATCGGCAGGGCGGCGCCGCGGATCGGCATCGTCATGTTGTCCGGGGTGAAGCCCCAGTCCTCCGGCATCGACGCGCACCACGCCTTCAGGACCTCGCGCCAGTCCAGCTCCTTGAACGCCTTGGAGGAGTTGAGGATGCCGAGGCCCACGTTGGACGTGCCGTCGCCCATGCCGAACACCCAGCCGTAGCCGGGCAGGAGGCGGTCCTCGCCGGGGCCGCGCCGGTCCCACAGCTCCAGCCAGGACTCCAGGTAGTCGTCGTCGTGGCGGGGCGAGGTGAAGTACGTACGCACCGCGACGCCCATCGGCCGGTCCTCGCGCCGGTGCAGACCCATGGCGAGGGACAGCCGCGTCGAGTTGCCGTCGGCGGCGACGACGAGCGGGGCGTGGAAGGTGGTCTCGGTCTTCTCCTCGCCGAGCTTGGCGTGGACGCCCGTGATACGCCCTGTGCGGTCGTCGATGACCGGCGCCCCGACGTTGCAGCGCTCGTAAAGGCGTGCGCCCGCCTTCTGCGCCTGGCGGGCGAGCTGCTCGTCGAAGTCGTCGCGCTTGCGGACGAGGCCGTAGTCCGGGTAGCTGGCCAGCTCCGGCCAGTCGAGCTGGAGGCGGACGCCGCCGCCGATGATGCGCAGGCCCTTGTTGCGCAGCCAGCCCGCCTCCTCCGAGATGTCGATGCCCATGGAGACGAGCTGCTTGGTGGCGCGCGGGGTCAGGCCGTCACCGCACACCTTCTCGCGGGGGAACGCCGTCTTCTCCAGGAGCAGGACGTCCAGACCCGCCTTCGCGAGGTAGTAGGCGGTCGTCGAACCGGCAGGACCGGCCCCGACGACAATCACATCTGCGCTGTGCTCAGCGTTGTCAACGAGTCGCTTGGGCTGCTCGGTCACGGCGGGTTCTCCCCAGGCTCGAAAACAGGTGTGCCGTCCGGCACGGACATGGGCAGTCTATTCAGCGGCATCGATCACCCAGCGAAGGGTCAGCCCATGAGTCGAGTCCTGCCCGCCGTGGACCTGCGCGTCCCCACCCACGAGGACGCCTTCGCCTGGCACCGGGTCTTCGACGACCCCGAGGTCATGGAGTTCCACGGGGGCCGCCCGGCCGAGCTGTCCGTGTACGAGGAGCTGACCGCCCGCCAGCGCCGGCACGACGCCGAGCGCGGCTTCTGCCTGTGGACGATGACGGACGAGTCGCACCAGGTCATCGGCTTCACGGGCGCCCAGCCCTGGGAACGCCCCTGGGGGCCGACCGGCGAGATCGAGATCGGCTGGCGGCTCGGCCGCGCGTACTGGGGCCAGGGGTACGCGACGGCCGCCGCGTTCGCGACCCTCGACCGTGTACGGGCGTCGGGCGTCACCAGTGTCGTCGCGATGGTCGACGCGCTGAACGAGCGGTCGATCGCGGTGACGCGGCGGCTCGGCATGGAGCGCACGGAGACGTTCGTGACGCCGTCCGGGCGCCAGGGGCACTGCTTCCGCCTGGAGTTGTAGCGGAGGCGTCGGGGGCGGCGGCTCGCGCCGGGGCGTTTCGCGCGGCGCCCCGCGGGGCTACCCTTCCGGTACCTCCTGGGGGTGACGTCTGTGCACATACCACCCGAGAACCCCGGGTACCCCGCGTACCCGGAGTACCCGCCGGAAGTCCGGGTCCCGAAGTTCGTCGGCCTGATGGCGGCCGACGCGCGCGGCCTGGCCGCGGCGCACGGGGTCCGGCTCACCGCCCCCGACCGGCCCGACTTCGCGGCCACCACCGTCGACTACGTCGTACGCCAGTACCCGCTGCCCGGCGTCGAGGTCCCCCGCGACGCCGCCGTCACCGTCTGGTTCGACCTCGGCGAGGGCGAGGCGGGTGGCGGCGGCGCGGGTGTGCGCGTGCCCCGCGAGCCGGGGCCGCGGGGCGGGGGGATGCGCCGTGAACTCGACGAGCCGGACGAGTCGGACGGGTTGAACGGGACGGACGGGACGGACGGGTCCACCGAACCTGCGCGGTCTGCCGGGCGGTTCAGTCGATGTCCGTGAGCCGCCAGGAGTCCAGACCGACCTGATACGTGCCGGCGAGATCGGTCCACAGGTCCTCCTTGCCGGTCAGGAAGATCGTGTACTCGGTGCCGTCCGGGGTGATGTACGACTGGTCGATGCCGTGGATCGTCTGCCCGGCCTCGTTCTCGTACGTGTACTCCCAGAGGGCGCCCTCCCGGCCCTGGAAGGTGTTCGTTTCCAGGCGGATCCGCTGATAGTTGCTCTTTTTCGAGTCCTCCTCAAGATGCTTCTCCATCGCCAGGAGGTTCTCGTGGGAGGTGTACGGCGCGTTCCGGATGACGCCGATGACGTACTTCTCCATGCCGGTGCTGCCCGCGTACGTGATCTGGCTGCCGTTCCGCATGCCCACGCGGTCCCAGACGTCCGGGATGACGAACGAGAAGCCCTTCTCGTCGAAGACCTGGTGGTAGCCGGCCGGGACGTCGGGCATGCCGGTGGGGGCGGCGTCGGAGGCGAGCACGGAGGGGGTCGGGCTGTCGGTCGGGGTAGGGGTAGGGCTCGGGGTGGATGAGGCGGGCCCGGGCGGTGTCTGCGTCTGGCCCTGACTCTGCCCCTGGTCTTGACTCTGGCTCTGGGTCGGAACCGGCTCGCCGCCCTTGCCGTCCTGCTTGTCGCCCCCACCGTTGTCCATGAGCAGCAGCACCCCGGCCGCGGCACCACCACCGATGACGATGGCACCGACGATGGTCCCGACCCAGACACCGACGCGCCGCGAGGGGCTGTCGCCGGTGGGGGCTACGGGGGTTGGGTGCGGGGTGAGTTGATAGGGGCCCGGGGTGTGACTGTGGCCCAGGGGGACGACGGTCGGGGTGTACGGGGTCGAGGTCTCGGCCCCGTCCGGCTTGCTCAGCGACAGGGGCTGGGCGGGTACGCCGGGTGCCGGAGGCTGGGCGGGTGCGCCGGGTGCGGGGGCCTGGGCGGCAGGCAGCAGGGTCTGATCGGCCGTCGGCAGCTGGTCCAGGGGGGCGGGGGGAGTCTCCGACGGGGTTGCGGACGGAGACGCGGGTGGAGTCTCGGAGGGGGCGGTGGGCGGGGCCGCGGGTGGAGTGTCGGACGGGGCTGGGGACGGAGGCGTCTGGTCGGCCGTCGGGGTCTGGCCCGGCGCCGACGGATGGTTGGCCGTCGACGACTGATCCGGCGCCGGTGACTGACCGGCTACTGGCGACTGATCCGGCGTCGGTGACTGGTCGGCCATTGGTGCCTGGCCCGGCGCCGACAACTGATCCGGCGTCAGCAACCGGTCGCCCGTCGCCGACTGGCTCGGCGTCGGCCACTGACCGGCCTCTGGCGACTGATCCGACGTCGGCGGCTGGTCAGCCTTCGACGACTGACCAGCCATCGGCTGCTGACCCTCCAACGGCGACTGACCGGCCGTCGGTGACTGGTCCGGCATCGCGGGCGCCGGGGTCTGCCCCGACACACCCGGAAGCGAAGCCTGACCCGGCACACCCAGAAGCGGGCCCTGGCCCGGTGCACCTGCGTGCGGGGCCTGGCCCGGCACGCCCGGGAGCGGAGTCCGGCCCAGTGCGCCTGGCAGCGGGGTCTGGCCCAGTGCCCCCGGGAGCGGGGTCTGGCCCAGCATTGCTGGGAGCGGGGTTTGGGCGATGGCCGTTGGCATGCCTGTCAGTTGCAGCAGGTATGGCGTCAAGAATGTCGCCGCGGCGATCCACAGCAGTCCGAACAGCAGTGCGTCGGGGACGCTGACGCCCAGGTCGACTCGGCCCGCGCCGCTGCCGAAGAAGTCGAGGTCGCCCGCGAACTCCGCGCCGATGCCGCCGACCCCGGCGAGCAGCAGGAACAGGCCGAAGAACAGGGCCGCCGAAAGGAACTGCTCGCGGCGGTCGAGGGAGCGCCGGGCCGTCAGGACACCGACGACCAGGGCGCAGACCAGCCCGATGGCGAGGGCGTAGACCACCGCGCCGGAGCCGAGTTCGTCGCCGAGCCGGGACAGCCCGAACGACTCCTTCTCGTAGCGCCCGCCCCCCAACGACGACGACCCGCGCCCCTCGAACTGCAGCGGAGCGCCCCAGCTCAGGCCGAGCACGCCGAGCGCGAGGTTGGGCAGGAGCATGAAGAAGACGCCGAGCGCCGCCGCGTCCGAGCCGTCGAAGTCGGAGGAGTCGGCGAGGTCGGACGGGTTCGAGGACCCGTCGTCACCGAAGATCGCGAGGCCGATCCAGCCGAGCACGGCGGCGATCAGCAGCACCCAGCCCATGGCCCGGACGGCCGTGCCGAACGCCCGCACCGACATCCGTACGCCCGGCCGCGCACCCGCGATCCGGTACTTCAGGTCGTCGCCGTGCAGCACGCCCCCGGCGACCGCGAACGCGAGCAGCAGCGTCCACAACGCCGTCAGGAACGGCGCCGTGTGCAGCGACGCCTCCCGGATGTCCGGCTGCCCGATCAGGGCCAGGACGAGCGTCGCCCCGGTGACGAGCAGCGCGACCCGCACGGCCGCCTCAAGGCCCGCGCTCGCGCCGCCCGGCGCCCCGGGCACGGTCCGCGCGTACAGGCGCGTCCGCAGCATCCGTACGCCGATGACGAGCGCGACGATCCACACCACGGTCACCAGGAGCGGGATGACGGAGAGCGAGGCGGTACCGGCGGAACCGGAGTCGTAGCCGCCGCCGTACATCGAGCCGCCGGAGCCGCGGCCGGAGACCTCCAGGCTGCCGCCGAGCCCCTGAAGCAGCACGGCCAGGGCGACCCGCATCCGGTCCGCGAACCCGAGCACGACGTCGTCGGGGTCCTGCCCGTACGAAGGGATGGCCAGGGCGAACGCGGCGACCACGAGCAGCCCGACCGGCCACAGCGCGGCCTGCGCGGCCCCGGCCCAGTCGCCGCGCATCGCACGCCCGAGGAACTGTCCCAAGGCCGAGGGCTGAGCGGGGCCCGGGGCGTGGGTGGGCGGCGGCGGTGTGGGGGCACCGGCGGGGGCCGCGGCGGGAACGGGGGGCGTGCTGGGCGGGGGCGGAGTGGCGGCGGGTGACCGTTCCCGCCCGCATCTCATGCAGAAACGGGCCTCTTCGGGAGCCTCGGCTCCACAGTGCGGGCAGAACGACGGCATCGGGATGCTCCGTGACGATGATCCGGGGACGACCGGGTGACGCACCGTCACCCGGTCGTCACCACGTACTCAACGGACACATCTTTCCGGCCGACCGGTTCCCGTCAACTGCAATAGGCGAAGGCGTACTTCACTTGGTACCGCGGTGCAACGCGACGATGCCGCCGGTCAGGTCCCGCCAGGCCACCTTCTTCCACCCCGCGCCCTGCAACCGGGCGGCCAGTTCCGGCTGGGTGGGCCAGGCGCGAATCGACTCCGCGAGATAGACGTACGCGTCCGGGTTCGAGGAGACGGCGCGCGCGACCGGGGGCAGCGCGCGCATCAGGTACTCGGTGTAGACCGTGCGGAACGGGGCCCACGTCGGGTGGCTGAACTCGCAGATGACGACGCGTCCGCCCGGCTTGGTGACCCGGTACAGCTCGCGCAGCGCCTGGTCGGTGTCCTGGATGTTGCGCAGCCCGAAGCTGATCGTCACCGCGTCGAACGTGTCGTCCTTGAACGGCAGCCTTGTGCCGTCACCGGCGGTGAACGGCATCCAGGGGTGGCGCCGCTTGCCCACGCGGAGCATCCCGAGGGAGAAGTCGCAGGGGACGACGTACGCGCCGGCCCGGGCGAACGGCTGCGACGACGTCGCCGTCCCCGCCGCGAGGTCGAGGATCTTCTGCGCCGGGCGCGCGTCGACGGCCTTGGCGACCTCCTTGCGCCACAGCCGGGCCTGTCCCAGGGACAGCACGTCGTTGGTGAGGTCGTACTTCTCCGCCACGTCGTCAAACATGGAGGCGACTTCGTGGGGCTGCTTGTCCAGCGATGCGCGGGTCACTTGACCATTGTGGCAGGACCGGGTCCGTCACCGGGTGACCGGGACCTGTCTAGGATGCGGGGGCACGTGGCCGGACGGAGGGGTGGGCGCGTTGGGGGCGGCACGACGTTGGGCGGCCGGGGCGTGGGTGGCTATGGCCGCGGGGGGCTGGGTGGCGACGCAGGCCCTGGAGGGCGGCATCGAGCCGACGAACGGGCCGCGGCCGGCGGGTCAGGCTCCGCCGTCGGTGGCCCCGGTCACCTTGCCGGACGCCTGCCCGTCCCACCGCCCCCGAACCCCACCACCGGCCCCGACGGCAAACCCCGAACCGTCCTCACCCGCCGCCGTCACGGCAAGAGCAACCTTGACCGCGCACGCCCAGTTCGAGGCCCGCGACACCGCATCGAGCAACGACGCCTCCACAAACTGCGTAACCGTCACCACCCGCTGACCCACCCCAGAGACACCGCACACGGCACACCCTCAGGGGCGCGAGGAACGGCGCGACCAGCCACCACGAACCCGCAGACGAAGTACCGATCGGGCAGCGCACGCAGTGCGCGTCCTAGGGGCGCGGGGAACGGCGCGACCAGCCACAAACGGCCCGCACCCGGCGACCCGCCCCGCGGAGCGCTACCGCCCCCGGTACACCAACCGCCCCCTGATCACCGTCGCCACACACGTCGACGCCCCCTGCCGCACCAGATCCTCCCGGTCCGCCACGTCGAACACCGCGAACCTCGCCGCCCCGCCCACCGAGAACCCTGGCAGCAGAACCAACGGCTTGGGTGAGAAGGAGACGGGCCCGGGCAGCCCCTCGGGCCGTCCGGCGAAGGCGAGGCCCGAGCGCTGGGCGACCTCGAGGACGGGCTTGGCCTGCAACCGCCCGGCCACGGCCACCGTCCCGTGCGCGAACAACCGCTGAACCCCCCGCCGCGCACTCGCCCCGAGCCGCGAGGGATCCCGCCGGAAGATTTCCCGCGCCCGCTCCCCGCCGATCGGAACCGTCCCGTACGTGTCGGCCTCGCGCGGATCGGGGTGGTAGGTCTGCTCCAGGATCTCGGGCCCGTACGGGTTGAGGAGTCCGGGCGTGAGGATGCCGGGCCAGCGCCGCACCCGTACGCCGGGGTGCGCGGCGGCCAGTTCCTCGTACGGTCCGAGCGCCTTGATGGTCTCCCCGTCGACGAGGAGGGCGGCGTCGGCGGTGGCGTGCAGGGTCAGCACAGGGGGGGCCGGGCCTAGTTGGTCGCGACGAGCTTGAGCTCGGGGTGGGCGGTGCCGCCGTCGATGGCCGTGGAGGAGATGTGGGACATGACGCGCTCGTCGACGGGGTCGTTGGCCGGGTCGTCGTGCACGACGAGGTGCTCGTAGGTGGTGGCCCGCTGCGCGGGGACGCGGCCCGCCTTGCGGATCAGCTCGATGATCTCCATGCGGTTGGAGCGGTGCTTGGCTCCGGCGGAGGAGACGACGTTCTCCTCCAGCATGATCGAGCCGAGGTCGTCGGCGCCGTAGTGCAGGGAGAGCTGGCCGACCTCCTTGCCCGTGGTCAGCCAGGAGCCCTGGATGTGCTGGACGTTGTCGAGGAAGATCCGGGCGATCGCGATCATGCGCAGGTACTCGAAGAGGGTGGCCTGCGTGCGGCCCTTGAGGTGGTTGTTCTCGGGCTGGTACGTGTACGGGATGAACGCGCGGAAGCCGCCGGTGCGGTCCTGCACGTCGCGGATCATCCGCAGGTGCTCGATGCGCTCGGCGTTGGTCTCGCCGGTGCCCATCAGCATGGTGGAGGTCGACTCGACACCCAGATTGTGCGCGGTCTCCATGATCTCCAGCCAGCGCTCGCCGGACTCCTTCAGCGGCGCGATGGCCTTGCGCGGCCGCTCAGGCAGCAGCTCGGCGCCGGCGCCCGCGAAGGAGTCCAGACCGGCCGTGTGGATGCGCTGGATCGCCTCCTCCACCGACACCTTGGAGATCCGCGCCATGTGCTCGACCTCGGAGGCGCCCAGGGAGTGGATGACCAGCTGCGGGAACTCCTTCTTGATCGCGGAGAAGTGCTGCTCGTAGTACTCCACGCCGTAGTCCGGGTGGTGCCCGCCCTGGAACATGATCTGCGTGCCGCCGAGTTCGACGGTCTCCGCGCAGCGGCGCAGGATGTCGTCGAGCTCCCGGGTCCAGCCCTTCTTGGTGTCCTTCGGGGCGGCGTAGAAGGCGCAGAACTTGCACGCCGTGACGCAGACGTTCGTGTAGTTGATGTTCCGCTCGATGATGTACGTGGCGATGTGTTCGATGCCCGCGTACTTGCGGCGGCGGATCGCGTCGGCGGCGGCGCCCAGCGCGTGCAGCGGCGCGTCGCGGTAGAGGGCGAGGCCCTCTTCGGGGGTGATACGCCCGCCGGCGGCGGCGCGGTCGAGGACGGACTGAAGCGCGGCCTTCTCGGTCACCGGACGTGCCCCTTTCGGAGGGTTGAACACGGTTTGAACAAAATCAGGGCGGACCGTCTCAGCGTACGTCAGGCCCCCAGAGCGCCCAGCAGAACCCCCGCACAGGCCCCCGCGATCATGAACGGGCCGAAGGGCAGCAGCGTTTTCCGGCCCGCCCGCCGGAAGACGACGAGCACCGCCGCGAACAGGCCGTTGAGGCACACCCCGACGAACGCGCCGAGGAACAGCACACCCCACCCGTACCAGCCGAGCGCCGCCCCGAGCCCGACCGCCAGCTTCACGTCACCGAAGCCCAAGCCCGGGGGATAGAGGAGGTGCAGGATCAGGTATCCGCCGCCCATCCCCGCGGCACCGAGCAGCGTGCCGCGCCAGGACCCGCCGGGTTCGGGCAGCAGCGCGGCGGCGCCGAGCACGGCGAGGGCTAGCGCGGCGAGCGGCAGTGTCAGTAAGTCGGGGAGCCGGTGCACGGCGAAGTCGACGGTGGCAAGGAGCACGCCGAGCGGGGCGAGCAGCAGCCAGGCGGCCAGTTCGGGCCGGGTGCCGGTGGCGGCGGCGAGCAGGGCACAGATGAGGGCCGTACAGGTGGAGAGAACCACGGTGCTGGGCCCGTACCGCGCGGGGCCTATCCAGCCGGGGATCGGCCGGCCCTCGGGGTCCGTGGAGCGCCACGGTTCCTCCGGCTCCACGGAGAGGCGGTAAGCGGGGCGCGGCAGGAGCGCTCCGGCCGCGGCGCCCCAGAGGGCGGCGAGGACGGTCAGCGCGACGGTCTCCACCCGGGTCAGCCTTTCGGTACGCGCGCGAGGTCGGCCGTGGGGTTGCCCGCCTGGGGGTACTGGGACGTGTACGTGAGGGCGTCGCCGTCGCGCGTGAGGTGCACGGTGTGCGGGCCCTTGGCGCACGTGCCGGGGTTGTCCCGCGCGGCCTCGCCCCCGGCGACCAGTTCCTTGCCGTCGACGGACTTCAGTGTGAGTACGTCGACGCACTGGATGCCGAGCGGGTCGGTCGAGGTCACCTTGCCGACCTGTTCGCCGGCAGCGGCCTGCCTCAGGTCGACCCGGAACGTGCCGAAGGGCATGCCCGCCTGTACCGCCGGGCCGTTCCAGGCGCCTAGGTAGAACGCCGGTACGGACCCCGTCCCGGACGGTGACGCCGACCCTGAGGGCGGGACGGAGTCCATGGGCGGGGCCGGTGTGGAGGTCGAGGGCTTCGCTCCCGCCTCCTTGCTGCCCGAATCCGGCAGCATGTTCACCACAAGAATCCCGCCGACCGTGACCGCCGCGAGCGCCCCGGCCACCGCGAGCGCCACCGAGCAGCTCAGCCTGCGTCCCCGTCCGTCGGCGGACGTGGGCGTGGACGTCGCCGACACGGAGACGGAGAAGCGGCCCGGAGTGGCGTCCTCCGTGACGGATGCGGGGTCGGGGGACGGCGGCGCTTCCTGCGGGCGCTGCGGCGGCACCGTCGCGTACCCCGGGTCCGGCGGTCCGAAGACGCCCGCCGGGGCCGAACCCCCGCTCACCGACGGGCTCGTGAAGCCGACCGGGCCCGACGGCGGCACCGGTGTCGGCGCCCCCTCCAGGTCCAGGAGCTGCACCGCGCTGCGCGAGACCTGCTCCACCAGCGCCCCGGGCAGCCAGCCCGCCGCGACGAGCCGGGCCGCGCCCTCGGGTGCGAGGCGCCGCGCGACCTC
The DNA here is from genome assembly GCF_040644575.1 of Streptomyces sp. NPDC046939. NCBI lineage: Bacteria > Bacillati > Actinomycetota > Actinomycetes > Kitasatosporales > Streptomycetaceae > Streptomyces > Streptomyces sp. NPDC046939. Next base: position 108,114 of record NZ_JBEYWV010000019.1, on the reverse strand, counting down.
CTCCGGGGCGGGCCGGTCCGCCGGGTTCTTCGCCAGGCAGGCAGCGGCCACGTCCCGTACCTCGCCGGTGAGTGCGCCGAGCTCGGGCTCCTCGTGGACGACCTTGTAGAGGAGCGCCGCCGACGAGTCACCGGGGAACGGGGACTCGCCCTTCGCCGCGTACACGAGGACCGCGCCGAGCGAGAACACGTCCGCCGCGCCGGTCACGCCCTTGCCGAGGATCTGCTCGGGCGCCATGTAACCCGGCGAGCCGATGGAGACGCCGGTGCCGGTCAGCGAAGCCGTACCGGCGGTGGCCCGCGCGATGCCGAAGTCGATCAGGCGCGGTCCGTCCACCGTGAGCAGCACGTTCGACGGCTTCACGTCCCGGTGGACGAGGCCCAGGCCGTGCACCGCCGCCAGCGCCTCCGCGAGGCCCGCGCCCAGGACCCGTACGGAGTGCTCCGGCAGCGGCCGGCCGTCACCGGCCGCCTGGGCGAGCGAGGGGCCCGCGACATAGCCCGTCGCCACCCACGGCACGGCCGCGTCGGGGTCCGCGTCCAGGACCGGGGCCGTCCACGCGCCGCCGACCCGCCGCGCCGCGTCCACCTCGCGTCGGAACCGCGCCCGGAACTCCTCGTCCAGGGCGAAGTGCGGGTGCACCACCTTCACGGCGACGGTCCGGCCGCCGGCGCTGCGGCCCAGGTAGACGCGGCCCATTCCGCCGTGCCCGAGCCTGCCGAGGACGCGGTAGGGACCGACCGTCGTCGGATCGTCGGCCGCGAGCGGTTGCATCCGGACCCTCCCCCGTACTCTTCCGGACTCCGTGGCGCTTGAGGCGCTTGTGCTGCAGCAGCGTAGTCGCGTCACCGGAATGCCGTGCGTTCACGCCGATTTCATCCCGGCGCCGGGGAATTCCGGTGCGGCGTTCACGGAATTCCTCCGCGCGTACGTGATGCGCGGGGCACACGCGCCATACGCGGCATACCCGGCGGAATTCCGTCCGCGTCACCGCGCGAGCAGTTCGACCGTCACGTCGGAGGGAAATCCGGTCGACGGGCCGACCCTGCGCGCGAACTCCGTGACGCCTTCGAGCTGCGCCGCGCCGAACCGGAAGTCGAGCGTCGTGAAGTACTCCTCCAGAACGCGCTCGTCGAACACCTCCCAGCGCGCCGCCTGCTCCGCCACCTTCGCGACCTCCTCCAGGGACACGTCCCGCGACCGCAGGAACGCCTCGTGCACCTGGTGCGTGATCACCGGCTCCCGCGCCACGTACTCCTTGCGCGCCGCCCACACCGCGAAGACGAACGGCAGCCCCGTCCACTCCTTCCACATCGCGCCCAGGTCGTGCACCCGCAGCCCGAGGCGCGGCGCGTCGTGCAGGTTCGCGCGCAGCGCCGCGTCACCGATGAGCACCGCCGCCTCCGCGTCCTGCATCATCAGGCCCAGGTCCGGCGGGCACGTGTAGTAGTCCGGCCGTACGCCGACGCGCTCCGCGAGCAGCAACTGCGCGAGCCGGACGGACGTACGGGACGTCGAACCCAGCGCCACGCGGCGCCCGTCGAGCTGGTCGAGCGGGACCTGCGAGACGATCACGCAGGACATCACCGGGCCGTCGCAGCCGACGGCCAGATCGGGGAAGGCGACCAGGTCGTCCGCCGCCTTCAGGAACTCGACGAGGGTGATCGGGCCGATGTCCAGATCGCCCTGGACCAACTGCTCGCTGAGCTTCTCCGGGGTGTCCTTCGTCAGCTCGAAGTCGAGGAGCGATCCCGTCCGCGCGAGGCCCCAGTACAAGGGCAGGCAGTTCAGGAACTGGATGTGGCCGACGCGGGGGCGGGCGCGCCGCTCGGCCTGAGGAGTCTCGGGAGAATTGTCCACATCGGCGAGGCTAGACCCCATGAGGTACGGTGCAGGCTCCGGGCCGGACGGGACATCCGCCCCCGGCTTCCGCGAGACACCGGACCGCGCCGCGTCAAGACGCCGCTCCGGTCGTGTCAAGACGCCGCACCGGTCGTGTCAAACCTCCGAGTGACGTGATCTTGCCCTCTATTGCTTTCGGCTGCCTACGTGCTAGGCTCGCCGCAAGTTGCAGTTTGGTTTCCCTTGCAGTACAGAGCCTGCGGAGCATGTAACCGCAGGCTCTCGTCGTATTCAGACTTTTGCAGTTGTTCGTAAGCGCATTTGCAGGTTCTGGAGCAGGGCGACCCTTTGGCCCATAGGAGGGCTTATGGCTACCGGAACCGTGAAGTGGTTCAACGCTGAAAAGGGCTTCGGCTTCATCGCCCAGGAAGGCGGCGGCCCGGACGTCTTCGTCCACTACTCGGCGATCAACGCGAACGGCTTCCGCTCCCTCGAGGAGAACCAGGCCGTGACCTTTGACGTCACGCAGGGTCCGAAGGGCCCGCAGGCGGAGAACGTCACCCCCGCCTAATTCCTTCGCGATCGCCGCACGGCAGGTGCCGTGACCCGATCCGGAACCTAGCGCAGTACCCAAGGAGCCCCGCTCCCCCGTCCCGGCCTCGCGCCGGGCGGGGTGAGACGGGGCTCCTGCCCTTTCCGTCCCGGGCCCGGCTCAGCCGTCCTCAGCCGTGCATGTGTGCGCCCTTCAGCACCTTGTCCACCGCGTTGCGCGGGCCGTACACCGCGATCCCCACCAGGTCCAGGTCCGCTGCGGCCACCGCCCGTACCGCCGCCCTGTTGTCCGTGTCGTTGCCCGTCGCGAACAGGTCCGACGTGAACACCGAACGGGGCAGCGCCCGCCGCAGCGCCCGCTCGTGCGCCGCCCTCAGCACCTCCTTGCCGCCCTCGAACACCAGCACCGGCTGCCGGAACATCGGCAAGTACGGCGTTCCGTCCGCGTCGGCGTACTCCTCCCCGACCACCTCGGGAACCTCCGTACCGAGACCGCTGACGAGGAACGCCGTCACGTTGAGGCGCTGCCATGTCTCCAGGTCGTCGCGGAGGAGGACGGCGATCTTTGTGTCGAAGCGGGTGGGGGGTTGAGCGGTGTGCTTCGCGCTCTGGGTCCCGGTTCGGGGCTCGGTCTCTGTGCTCATGCCTTGAGACTGCCGGTCGCGTTCGCGCCCCGTCTTGTACGTTTTTTGCATGGCCGCCGCGACGGGCTCCGAGCAGATCACCGCGTGGCGCCCCGAGGTCGCGGGCGTCACCGAGGTCTTCCACGCCCACTTCACCCGGCACGCCTATCCGATGCACGTGCACGACACCTGGACGCTGCTCATCGTCGACGAAGGCGCCGTCCGCTACGACCTCGAGCGGCACCAGCACGGTACGCCGCTCGGGACCGTGTCCCTGCTGCCCCCGCAGGTGCCGCACAACGGGTCCGCCGCGACCCCGCTCGGCTTCCGCAAGCGGGTGCTGTACCTCGACGCGGGGTGCGGGCCGCTCGACGCGTCGTACATCGGGCCCGCCGTCGACACGCCCGATCTCGCCGATCCGCTGCTGCGGCAGCGCATCAGCCAACTGCACGCCTCGCTGGCGCGGCGCGGGGACGAACTGGAGGCGGCGTCCCGGCTGGAGCTGGTCGGGGAGCGGCTGCGGGAACGGTTGCGGCCCCGGCTCGCGGAGGGGGTGCGGCGGCGCCGGACGGATCGGCGGGTGGCCGGGGCGTTGCGGGAGCTGCTCGACGCGCGGGTGGTGGAAGGGGTCGAGCTGAGGGAGGCGGCCTCGCTGGTGCACGCGCATCCCGCGCATCTGGTGCGGTCGTTCGGGGCGGCGTACGGGATTGCTCCGCACCAATACCTGATGGCGCGGCGGGTGGACCGGGCGCGGCGGCTGCTTCTGGAGGGGGTTGCCGCAGGGGAGGTGGCGGTGCGCTGCGGCTTCTACGACCAGTCCCATCTGACCCGCCACTTCAAACGCGTACTCGGCACGTCCCCGGGCCGCTACGCACGAGGCGCGCGTCTGTGAGTGGGGCGGGGCTGGGGCCTGCGAGGGTGCGGTAGGGCGCGGTCGGTTGTGTGGTGGGGCGGGGCCGTGCCAGGGGTACATGCAGGGCGCTGTAGGGCGCGGTCGGTCCGATGATGGGGCGGGGCCGCGCCGGCGTACCTCCTCGGCCGGATAGGTCTGGTCGTCCTCTGTCCGCCAGAGGGCGGGTCACCCGGCGCTGAATTCCGGCGGTGTCCTGCGGGGGCACCCCGACACGTCCCCTCCCGTAGCGACGCGGGTGCACCCCGGTGGTCCCCTACCATGGGCAACCCGCCGCTCCCCGCACCTCCCACCCCCCGGGCGCCCCGCCTAGGGCAACCTGCCATCCACCACCCCCACCCCGGCCGTTCCCGCCCGCCTTGGGCAATCTGCCGCTCCCCGCACCTCCCCACCCGGGACACCCCCGCCCCGCCTCGGGCAACCTGCCATCCACACCCCTACCCGGGGCACCCCGGCCCGCCCCGCCTTGGGCAATCTGCCGCCCACCTCCCCCGCCCAGAGCGCCCCCGCCTTGGGCAATCTGCCGCCTGGGGCGGCAGGGTGGGCAAGGCGGCACCCCAGCGCCGGGTCACCGTGCAAGCAGGCCCCCGCAAACGCCCCGCCCGGCGGCACCCCAGCGCAGGGTGACCGGGCGAGCAGGCCCCCCGCGCATACCCGGACCGCGCAAGAGCGCCGGGTCACCGCTCGAACAGGCCCCCGCCCCACCCCGGGTAACGCACAACCCCGCGTCACGCCCGTTCCAGGATCGCCGTCACTCCCTGGCCGCCCGCCGCGCAGATGGAGATCAGGCCGCGGCCAGAACCGTCGCGTTCCGAGAGGAGCTTGGCCAGGGTCGCGACGATCCGCGCCCCGGTCGCGGCGAAGGGATGCCCCGTGGCCAGGGATGACCCCGCAACATTGAGCCGCCCCCGATCAACCGCCCCGAGCCCCCGCTTCTCCCACGCCGCCAGCGTCGCGAGCACCTGGGAGGCGAACGCCTCGTGCACCTCGATGAGGTCGAAGTCCTCGATCCCGAGCCCGGCCCGTTCGAGCATGCGCGGCACCGCGTACGCCGGCGCCATGAGCAGTCCGTCCCCGCCGCCCCCGGTCACGTCGCCGCCGACGAAGTCGACCGCCGCCGTCTCGTACGCCGTCAGATAGGCGAGCGGTTCCAGCCCGCGCGCCCGCGCCCATTCCTCACTGGCGAGCAGTACCACCGCCGCCCCGTCCGTGAGCGGTGTCGAATTGCCCGCGGTCATGGTGGGGTTGGGGTCCTTCACGCCGAAGACCGGCTTGAGTTTGGCCAGTTGTTCGACGGTGGAGCCGGGGCGCAGGTTCTGGTCGCGTTCGAGGCCGCGGTGGGGGACGACCAGGTCGTCGAGGAAGCCCCGGTCGTACGCCGCCGCGAGGCGCTGGTGACTCGCGGCGGCGAGCGCGTCCTGGTCCGCGCGGGTGATGCCCCATTCGCGGGCCGTGACCGCCGCGTGTTCGCCCATCGACAGGCCGGTACGGGGTTCGGCGTTGCGCGGGATGTCGGGGACGAGGTGGCCGGGCCGTATCCGGGACAGCGCTTGGAGGCGGCCGGCGGTCGTCTTGGCGCGGCGGGCGGCGAGGAGGATCTTGCGCAGGGTGTCGTTGACGCCGAGCGGCGCGTCGCTCGCCGTGTCGGAGCCGCCCGCGACGGCGCTGTCGAGCTGCCCGAGCGCGATCTTGTTGGCGGCGGCGATGATCGCCTGGAGTCCGGTGCCGCAGGCCTGCTGGATGTCGTAGGAGGGTGTGCGGGGGTCGAGCGTCGAGCCGAGCACGGTCTCGCGCGCGAGGTTGAAGTCCCGGCTGTGTTTGAGCACGGCTCCGGCCACGAACTCCCCGACCGCGCCGGGCTCCTGGAGACCGAAGCGGTCCGCGAGGCCGTTCAGCGCCGCGGTCAGCATCTCCTGGTTGGAGGCGGTGGCGTAGGGGCCGTCGGAGCGTGCGAAGGGGATGCGGCTGCCGCCGATGACGGCGACTCGGCGGGGCGGTGCCGGGGTTTTGGCGGGGCTTTCCATCTCGACAACTCCTGACTACTGAGTAACCTTACTCCGAAGTAAATTTACGACCGCGCAGGGAGTTGGACAATGGCCGACCGCTATCTGAACTTCACCGGCACGGCCCCGGGCCGCCTCCTGACCCGCCGCCTGGGTCTGCCGCAGCCCGCGCCCCTGCGCCGCTGGTCGGCGGAGCAGCCCGGGTTCAGCGGGCAGTTGCTGCACTTCTCCGCCGGCCCCTCCTCGTACCGAGGTGAGCTGTCGGAGCTGCTGCGCCGTACCGGGCTCGATGTGCGCGGTTCGCTCTCCGGGCGGGGTCCGGAGGCGGCCCGCCCGGTCGGTGTCGTCGTCGACGCCACCGCCGTCACCGGTCCGGAGACGCTCGCCGAGGTGCACGCCGCCCTGCATCCCGTCGTGCGTTCCGTCGCGACGAGCGGGCGCGTGGTCGTGCTCGGGGCGCCGCTCTCCCCCGACGACCACCACCAGGCGGCCGTGCAGCAGGGGCTCGAAGGGTTCGTCCGCTCCCTCGGCAAGGAGATCGGCCAGGGGCGCACCGTCAACCTGGTGCGGATCGCGGGCCCGGTGAGCGCCGCCGAGTCGACCTTGCGGTTCCTGCTCTCGCCCCGGTCCGCCTACGTCAGCGGGCAGGTCATCGAAGTCGGCACGCCCGCGGGCGATGTGGCCGTGCCGGACGACTGGGCCGCTCCCCTCGCCGGGCGCACCGCGCTGGTCACCGGTGCCGCGCGCGGCATCGGCGAGGCCGTCGCCGAGACCCTCGTACGGGACGGGGCCCAGGTGGTGCTCCTCGACGTGCCGTCCGCCGAGGCCGATCTCGCGAAGGTGGCGGAGCGCCTTGGCGGGCGGGCCCTGCCGCTGGACATCACGGCCGAGGACGCCGGTGAGCGTATCGCCGGGTTCGTCGGCGAGGACGGGCTCGACATCCTCGTGCACAACGCGGGCATCACGCGCGACCGGCGTCTCGCCAACATGCCCGCTGACCGGTGGAGTTCCGTGCTCGACGTGAACCTCGCCGGCGTGCTGCGGACCACCGACGCCCTGCTGAAGGCGGGTGCGGTGCGGCGTGGCGGCTCGATCGTCGCCACGGCCTCCATCGCGGGCATCGCGGGCAACACCGGCCAGACCAACTACGCAACCAGCAAGGCCGGTGTCATCGGCCTCGTCCGCTCCCTCGCGCCCCGCGCCCTCGCCGAGCACGGCGTCACGGTGAACGCGGTGGCCCCGGGCTTCATCGAGACGAAGATGACGGCGGCGGTCCCGCTGTTCATCCGCGAGGCCGGGCGGCGCATGAACTCCCTCGGGCAGGGCGGCCTCCCGGTCGACGTCGCGGAGACCACGGCCTGGCTCGCCGCCGCGGCGTCCGGCGCCGTGAACGGACAGGTCGTCCGGGTCTGCGGGCAGAGCCTGCTGGGCGCGTGAGCCGACAAGCGCCGCCCGTGCCTCATCCCCTTCGGGAAGGACCCGCCATGCCGCCCGCACCCCGCACGCACACCCTCACCTCGCTTCCGTCCCTCGGTCCCCTCATGGCTCGCGGCGCGCTCCTGTCCCCGCTGAAGCGGCCACGGCCGGACGCCGAGGTGCCCGGCACGCGGCTCGTCCTTCCCTCGCTCCGAGTGGCACGGGCGCACCTCGCCGCGTACGAGCGCGTCTGTGCCTTCCCCACCGGGCGGGACGAGCTTCCGGTCACGTATCCGCATGTCCTCGCGTTCCCTGCGGCGATGCGACTGATGTCGGAGCGGGCGTTCCCGCTGCCGCTGCTCGGGCTCGTCCACACGTCGATCGACATCACGCAGCGACGGAGCCTCACCGCCGAGGGGACGTACGGACTGACCGTGTACGTGGACGGGTTGCGGGCCCACCGGCGCGGCACCGAGGCCGTCGTGCGGACCGAACTGCGTGCGGGCGAAAGTCTCGTCTGGGAGTCCATCAGTACGTATCTGGCGCGGCATGGGAGGGGTGGTGGGGGCAGCGTCACGGAGGAGAAGAGCGAGCCGCTTCCCGCGCTCCAGACCTGGGCGCTGCCCGGTGATCTCGGGCGTCGGTACGGGGCCGCGTCCGGCGACCGCAACCCCATCCACCTGCATCCGCTGACCGCCCGCCTCTTCGGCTTCCCGCGCGCCATCGCCCACGGCATGTGGACCGTCGCCCGGTGCCTCGCGGAGTTCGGCGCGGGCGGGCCCGTCCAGGTACAGGCACGGTTCAAGGCGCCCGTGCTGCTGCCGGGCACGGTGACGTACGCGGCCGAGGGGACCGCCTTCGAGCTGCGGGCGGCGAAGGGCGGCCGGGTGCACGTGGAGGGGGAGGTGTCAGCGCTGGGATGACCAGCGGCGTCCGTCCATGAGGTTGCCGAGGCCGGACCACGCGAAGTTCATCATTGTCGTGGCCGCCTCCTTCGCGGAGACGGACGGGGTGGTGTTGGCCCATCCGGCGAGGGCCTCCGCCGCGCCCACGAGGGCTTGCGCGAGCCCGGCGACCTCGCGTTCGGTCGGCCCCGGGTCCTCGTGCGCCTCGCGTGCGGCCTTGGCGATCAGGGACGTCACGAACGCGACGATCTCCTCGCGCATCGCCCCGACCTCCGCGACGAACGGGTCACCGCCGGAGCGTGCCTGGCTGTGCAGCACCGCCCAGCCGTCGGGGCGCTCGGCGGTGTGCGCGAAGAACGCGGTGAGGCCGTCCCAGAGCTGCCGGTCGGCGGGAACGTCCGTGCGGACGCCTGCGCGCACGGCCGCGACGAGCGCCGCCGCCTCGCGCCGGATGCAGGCGGTGAACAGGTCTTCCTTCGAGTTCAGATACAGGTAGACCAGCGGCTTGGAGACCCCGGCGAGCTCCGCGATGTCGTCCATCGACGCCGCCCGGTAACCCCGCTCCCCGAACACCCGTACCGCCGCGTCGAGCATCTGCCGCTCCCGCTCGGCCCGCGGCATCCGCTTCTGCCCCGCCCCGGCCCGCACGTCCCCGCCCACCCCTGCCGCCTTCCACCGCGTCCTGCCGTCCCTGCTTTTGCACAGGTCAGCCTACGACTGTGCCCCGCCCCCGGAGTCCGGGAGCGGGGCACGGGCCGGTGTACGAACCGGGGGACGGTCAGGCGGCGACCGAGACCGGCGCCGACTGCTGCGGCTCGTCCACCGGGGAGGAGGAGGCGTTGTCGTAGGCGTCGTGGTCGAGGATCTTCTCGCGCGCCGAGACGATGACCGGGACGAGCGCCTGGCCGGCCACGTTCGTGGCCGTGCGCATCATGTCCAGGATCGGGTCGATCGCGAGGAGCAGGCCGACGCCCTCCATCGGCAGGCCGAGCGTGGACAGCGTCAGGGTCAGCATGACCGTGGCGCCGGTCAGACCGGCCGTGGCGGCGGAGCCGATCACCGAGACGAAGGCGATGAGCAGGTAGTCACCGACGGAGAGGTCGATGTCGAAGATCTGCGCGACGAAGATCGCGGCGATCGCCGGGTAGATCGCGGCGCAGCCGTCCATCTTGGTCGTGGCGCCGAACGGCACGGAGAAGGAGGCGTACTCCTTCGGGACGCCGAGGCGCTCGGTGACCTTCTGGGTCAGCGGCATGGTGCCGACCGAGGAGCGGGAGACGAAGGCCAGCTGGATGGCGGGCCAGGCGCCCTTGTAGAACTGGAGCGGGTTCAGCTTGGCGACGGTCGCGAGCAGCAGCGGGTAGACGCCGAAGAGGACCAGGGCGCAGCCCACGTAGATGTCGGCGGTGAACGTCGCGTACTTGCTGATCAGGTTCCAGCCGTAGGTGGCGATGGCGTAGCCGATGAGGCCGATGGTGCCGATGGGCGCCAGCTTGATGACCCACCACAGGGCCTTCTGGAGCAGTTCGAGGACCGACTCGGAGAGGGTCAGGATCGGCTTGGCCTTGTCGCCGATCTGGAGGACGGCGATACCGGCGACGACGGCCATGAAGACGATCTGGAGGACGTTCAGCTCGGTGAACGGCGTGATGACGTCCGTCGGGATGATGCCGGTCAGGAAGTCGAGCCAGGAGCCCGCGTGGTCCGGCTTGGCGCCGTCCTTCGGGGTGAGGCCGGTGCCCGAGCCCGGGTTGGTGACCAGACCGATGACGAGGCCGATGGCGACCGCGATCAGCGACGTGATCATGAACCAGAGCAGGGTGCGGGTCGCGAGCCGCGCCGCGTTGTTGACCTTGCGGAGGTTGGTGATCGACACCAGGATCGCGAAGAAGACGAGCGGGGCGACCGCCAGCTTCAGGAGCTGGACGAAGATGTGGCCGACCTTGTCGAGGGTCGTGACCAGCCAGTCGATGTCCTGGCTGCGGGCGAGCCAGCCGAGCAGCACACCGAGGACGAGACCGCCCAGGATCTGCGCCCAGAACGGGATCTTCGGTATGCGGAAGCCCGACGCCGGCTTGGCGTCGGTGGGGGTGGTGTTCGCGGACACGGAAGCACTCCAGTGATAACGCGCGGGGACAAGGCGGGGACGTGACGACGTACGGGAGCGGCGACCGTGAGATGAGGTCAGGTCAGCGGCGCTCGCTGCGGCGGGATCGGTCGCGTCAGGCGCGACACGCCGCGGACACGCAGCGGCAGAGATCGACATGCAGGCGCGCCACGAGCGGGACGCCCGGGGTGGTGCGGTGCGCTGCGGATGTCTTCATGACAAGCACGTTAACACCAGTGCTTTGAGAACATCAAAGGGCTGCTTTGGGGAATAGATGCGGCGTGTGGCGCAGAAAGCCGCAAATGCCTTGAAAACGCAGGCGCCCCCGCCACCTGGAGGGGTGGCGGGGGCGGGTGCGGTGCTTGGGGGTGTGAGCGGGATTACGCGCCGTGGGCACGGGCGGCGTCGTCCGCCTCGTCCTCCATGGAGCGGTTGGCCTCCATGGTCGCCTTGGCGCGGTCGACGCGGGCGACGATCTTCTCGGAGGCCCGGTCGCGCTCGCCGCGCAGCAGGACGAAGCTGAGCGGCGCGGAGATGACGAGGGCGAGCAGCGCGATCCACAGGTAATTGGAGCCGCCCAGGCCGCGCGGGACGATGCCGGTGGCGACGAGACCCCAGACGACGAGGAAGCAGCCCGCGAAGATTCCGAGGCGCATCAGCGTGTAGCGGAGCATCTCAATCCACTCTTCCGTTGCGAAATGGTCCCTCCAGTGAAGCACGCGCCCGTGGAATCTTGTTGAGCGCCCCACTTGTAATGGGTACGGTCCACCCATGACACTTACTTTCGCGTTGGACCCGGTCATGGACGAGGCTCTGTGCGATCAGCTCCTCGCCTTGTGGACCGACGTGTCGAACGCCGGTGGAGCCGTCGGTTTCGTCCCGCCCGTCACCCGCGACGACATCCGGCCCGAGCTGGACAAGCGCCTCACGGCGATCGCGGAGGGCCGCACGCGCCTGCTCGTGGGACGCGACGAGCACGGCACGGTCGCCGCGACCGCCTTCCTCTCCCCCACCCCGCACCGCCTGATGAAGCACCACCTGTGGCTGTACACGGTGATGGTCCACCCCCGGCTCCAGGGCCAGGGGCAGGGCCGCGCCCTCATGGCGGCGGCGGAGCAGGCGGCCCGCACCTTCGACGGGATCGAGGCGCTGCGCCTGACCTGCCGGGGCGGCACGGGCGCGGACCGCTTCTACGCGGCGTGCGGCTACAAGGAGGTCGGCCGGGTCCCGGGCGCCATCCGGGTCGCCCCGGGGGACGACCGGGACGACGTCCACATGATGCTGCCGTTGAACTGAGCCCCGGGAGGGTCCTCAGACCCGCATCGGCTGCGGCTCGTCACGGCGGGCCGGGTCCGGTCCTTCGTACTCACGGATGATCTCGTAGCGGGTGTTCCGCTCGACCGGACGGAAGCCGGCGTCGCGGATCAGGTCGAGCAGGTCCTCGCGGGTCAGCTTGGACGGCGTGCCGTAGTTGTCCGCGTCGTGCGTGATCTTGTACTCGACGACCGAGCCGTCCATGTCGTCCGCGCCGTGCTGGAGCGCGAGCTGCGTGGTGTGCAGGCCGTGCATGACCCAGAAGCACTTCACGTGCGGCACGTTGTCGAACAGCAGGCGGGAGACCGCGAAGGTCTTCAGCGCCTCCGCGCCCGTCGCCATGGTGGTGCGCGCCTGGAGGCGGTTCCTGACCTTGCCGTCCTTCATGTCCACGAAGTCGTGCTGGTAGCGCAGCGGGATGAAGACCTGGAAACCGCCCGTCTCGTCCTGCAACTCACGCAGGCGCAGGACGTGGTCGACGCGGTGGCGCGGCTCCTCGATGTGCCCGTACAGCATCGTGGAGGGCGTCTTGAGGCCCTTCTCGTGCGCCAGGCGGTGGATACGCGACCAGTCCTCCCAGTGGGTGTCGTGGTCGACGATGTGCTGCCGGATCTCCCAGTCGAAGATCTCGGCGCCGCCGCCGGTCAGCGACTCCAGGCCCGCGTCGATCAGCTCGTCGAGGATCTCGGACGCGGAAAGGCCCGAGATCTTCTCGAAGTGGTGGATCTCCGTCGCCGTGAACGCCTTGAGGCCGACGTTCGGCAGGGCCTCCTTGAGCGCCTTCAGCGAGCGCGGGTAGTAGCGCCACGGCAGGTTCGGGTGCAGGCCGTTGACGATGTGCAGCTCGGTGAGGTTCTCCGACTCCATCGCCTTGGCGAGCTTCACGGCCTCCTCGATGCGCATCGTGTACGCGTCCTTCTCGCCCGGCTTGCGCTGGAACGAGCAGTAGGCGCACGAGGCGGTGCACACATTGGTCATGTTGAGGTGCCGGTTGACGTTGAAGTGCACCACGTCACCGTTCTTGCGCGTGCGCACCTCGTGGGCCAGACCGCCGAGCCAGGCCAGGTCGTCCGACTCGTAGAGCGCGATGCCGTCCTCGCGGGACAGCCGCTCACCGTCCCTGACCTTCTGCTCCAGCTCGCGCTTGAGCCCTGCGTCCATGCCCGTACCTCTCCTCACCAACACGACCCTTAAGTCCGCTCCACCGTACGCCCACCCTCGGACAGCGCCGCGCTCACACCTCCTCGGGCAGCTCCCCCACCCGGTTCTCCCACTTCGTGGAGAGCACGATCGTGGTGCGGGTGCGGGAGACGCCCTTGGTGCCGCTGAGGCGGCGGATCGTCTTCTCCAGGCCGTCCACGTCACCGACGCGCACCTTGAGCATGTACGAGTCGTCGCCCGCGATGAACCAGCAGTCCTCGATCTCGTGCAGGTCCTTCAGCCGGTGCGCGACGTCCTCGTGGTCGGCCGCGTCGGAGAGCGAGATGCCGATCAGCGCGGTCACGCCGAGACCGAGTGAGGCGGAGTCGACGGTGGCCCGGTAGCCGGTGATGACACCCGCCGCCTCCAGGCGGTTGATGCGGTCCGTGACGCTCGGCCCGGACAGGCCGACGAGACGGCCCAACTCCGCATACGAGGCGCGGCCGTTCTCGCGCAGGGCCTGGATGAGCTGCCTGTCCACGGCGTCCATAGGTCCAAAGCCTTTCATTGTTCAGCGTTGACGCGAGCTTACGTACGAAAACCAAGGCGCACGGGGATAACGCCTGCAATTAACCGAAGCCGAGCGGTGCGTTACGGCTGACGAGAGCCCCCCAGCTCTCCCTCCCAGCGGCGGTACAGCGTGTGCGGCACCCCTGCCGCGTCGAGGGCCCGGCCCGCGACGAAGTCCACCAGATCCTGGATGTGCGTCGCGCCCGCGTAGAACGCCGGGGAGGCCGGCAGCACGATCGCGCCCGCCTCGTCGAGCGTCACGAGGTGCTTGAGCGTCTGCCCGTTCAGCGGCGTCTCACGGACCGCGACGATCAGCCTGCGGCCCTCCTTGAGCGTCACGCTCGCCGCGCGCTGCAACAGGTCCTTCGACAGGCCGAGCGCCACACCGGCCACGCACGCCGTCGACGCCGGGACGATGATCATGCCCTTGACCTGGTACGAACCCGAGGACGGACCCGCCGCGAGGTCACCCGCGGGCCAGTACCGCACGGCGCCGGTGTCGATGTCGCCGAACGTGTCCGGCTTGCCGTCCGCGCCCCGCGCCAGCCACTGCGCGAGGTCCTCGCGCCAGTGCGCGTCCCGGAACGCGATACCCGTCTCGTCGAGCAGGGTGAGCCGTGAGGCGCGGGAGACGACAAGATCCACGGCCTCGCCCGCGTCGATGAGCGCACGCAGCACGGCGGCGGCGTACGGGGTCCCGGATGCGCCGGACACCCCGACCACCCAGGGCCTGCGGCTCGGTGCGTTAACGTGCTCCACACCACGAGCCTATCCGGCGCCCCCGCAGGGGAACTTGAGCAGGGGCCGTGGCCGTTCTCCATCGGGGGGTGGGGCAGAGATGACGGACAGCACGAGCCGCACGAGCGGCGGCGGTGTACGAGGCACGGGCACGGGCCGCGCGCTGGCCGCGGGCAAGCTCATGGCCGGGTGGGTGGCCCTGCTGTGGCTGCTCGAGATCGTCGACACGGCGTCGGGGCACGCCCTCGACCGCTTCGGCATCCAGCCGCGCGACCCCGCCGAGCTGGTCGACGTCGTCCCGGCGTCGTTCATCCACTTCGGCTTCGACCACGTCGCGGCGAACTCGGTACCGCTCCTTGTCCTGGGCTTCGTCGCCGCGCTCTCCGGGATCCGGCGCTTCCTCCTCGCCTGCGCCCTGATCATCGTCGCGGACGGGCTCGGGGTGTGGCTGGTGGCGCCCGCCCACTCGAACACGGCGGGCGCGTCGGGCCTCATCTTCGGCCTGTTCGGCTTCGTGGTCCTCAGCGGCTTCGTCGAGCGCAGACCGCTCGGCATCGTCGTCGGCATCGCGATAGCCGCCTACTGGGGCACAACAATCCTGGCGGGCCTCTCCCCGACGAACGAGGGCGTGAGCTGGCAGGGCCATCTGATCGGACTGGTGGCGGGGGTGGCGGCGGCCTTCGCGGTGCGGCGCCGCCCGGAGCCGAGGCGCACGGCACTGCCCACCTGAGTACCCGGCTGAGTACGCGGGCCCATGCGGCAGGCCGCGCGCCTCGCCACAGTGTGGCCATGAAGGCCCTCTACATCGTGCTCAGCGGGGCGGCCGCCGTCGTCGCCCTCGTCCTGGTCCACGTGCTCGGCATCCCCGCCGAGACCCTGCTGCTCGTGCTGGGCGGCGCCGTTTGCCTGATGTGGCTCGTGCTGCTGCTCACCGTGCCCTGGAACCTGTACTTCCGCGCCCGTTCCGTCGTGCACGAGGCGCGCGTCAGCCGGGAGAAGGGGCTCAGCGTCCCCGCTGACCGGGACGCGGAGGCCGGGCGGATCGCCGAGGTGATGCTGCGCCTGGCCGTCGGCGCGCATGTCGTCACCGGAGCCGCCACGGTGTTCGCCGCCTGGGCCACCGGGCGCGAGGCCGGCTACTGGCTCGCGGGCGGCTACCTGGCCAGCACCCTGTTCCGCCCGGCCGGTGCCTGGTTCTCCGCGCTGCGGCACCGTCTGACCACGCTCCACGGCGAGGTGCGTTTCCCGCGCGACGACGTGGCCGGCCTGCGCGCCACGGTCGACGGGCTGCGGAAGGGAGCCGTCGTCCTGGAGGAGAAGGCCGAGGAGACGTACCGGGTCCTCGGCGAACTGCGCCTCGCCGTGGACGCCGTCGGCCACTCCGCCCACGAGCGCGCCGACCGCACGGATCAGCGCATCGACACGCTCAGCCGTGAGTTCGAGGCGGTCGTGAACCGGCTGACGGACAACCAGGAGATCATCGGCGGGCTCAAGGCGTTCCTCCGCCTGGTGCGCGCCGATCTCGGCCCCTCCGGGATCACACCGTGAGGCCCCGCACCAGCAGGTCGAGGAGGGCGCACACGAAGAGGGCGATGCCGATGAAGCCGTTGACCTGGAAGAAGGCTCGGTTCAGGCGGGACAGGTCGTGCGGCTTCACGATCGTGTGCTCGTAGAGGAACGCCCCCGCGACGATCAGAAGGCCGATCCAGAAGAAGACCCCGGCGCCGGTGGCCAGCGCGTACCAGACGAACAGGGCCGTGACGACGGTGTGGCAGGCGCGGGCGCCCCAGATCGCCGCCGGGATGCCGAAGCGGGCCGGCACCGACATGACGCCGATCTCGCGGTCGGTCTCCACGTCCTGGCACGCGTAGATCAGGTCGAAGCCGCCGATCCAGATGCCGACGGCGAGTCCGAGGATCACCGCGTCCCAGGACCAGGACCCGGTGATCGCGATCCACGCGCCGATCGGCCCGATCGCCTGCGCGAGACCGAGGATGGCCTGCGGGAAGTTCGTGAACCGCTTGCCGTACGGGTAGACGACCATCGGGATCACCGCGACGGGCGCGAGCGCGAGGCAGAGCGGGTTCAGGAGCGCCGCCGAGGCGAGGAAGACGACGAGCGCGATCAGCGCGCCGGTCCACGCCGACTTCACCGACACCGCGCCCGTGACGAGTTCACGGTGCTTGGTGCGCGGGTTGCGGGCGTCGATCTCGCGGTCGATGATCCGGTTCGCCGCCATCGCGAACGTCCGCAGGCCGACCATGCAGATGGTGACCAGGAGCAGCCGGCCCCAGTGGATGTTCTTGTCCAGCTCGAACATCGCGGTCAGCGCCGCGATGTAGGCGAAGGGCAGCGCGAACACCGAGTGCTCGATCATCACCAGGCGCAGGAACGCCTTGGTGCGCCCCGGCTGCTGGGGCAGGATTCCTTCAGCGGCGCTCACGAGAGTCCGTACTCCTTCCAGCGGCGGTCCACAAGGGCCGCCGTTCGGGGGTCCGAGACGACCATCTCGGGCCAGCCCCCGTCACGCGTGTACCCCTCCTCGGGCCACTTCCGCGTCGCGTCGATGCCTGCCTTGCCGCCCCAGAACTGCTGGTAGGAGGCGTGGTCGAGGTGGTCGACCGGTCCTTCGACGACGGTGAGGTCGCGCGCGTAGTCGGTGTTGCCGAGCGCGCGCCACGAGACCTCGTGGAGGTCGTGGACGTCGCAGTCGGAGTCGACGACGACGATCAGCTTGGTCAGCGACATCATGTGCGCGCCCCAGATGGCGTGCATGACCTTCTGGGCGTGCTTGGGGTACTTCTTGTCGATCGAGACGATGGCGCAGTTGTGGAAGCCGCCGGACTCCGGCAGGTGGTAGTCGACGATGTCGGGGACGATCACCTTGAGGAGCGGGAGGAAGAAGCGCTCCGTGGCACGGCCGAGGGGGCCGTCCTCGGTCGGCGGACGGCCGACGACGATCGACTGGAGCAACGGCCGCCTGCGCATCGTGACGCAGTCGATCGTGAGTGCGGGGAACGGTTCCTGCGGGGTGTAGAACCCCGTGTGGTCGCCGAACGGCCCTTCGGGCAGCATCTCGCCGGGCTCCAGCCAGCCCTCCAGGACGACCTCGGCGTTGGCCGGTACCTGGAGCGGGACCGTCTTGCAGTCGACCATCTCGACGCGCTTGCCCTGGAGGAACCCGGCCAGCATGTACTCGTCCATGTCACCCGGCAGCGGCGCCGTCGAGGCGTATGTGACGGCGGGCGGGCAGCCGAAGGCGATGGCGACGGGCAGCTTCTCGCCCTTGCGGGCGGCCACCTGGTAGTGGTTGCGGCTGTCCTTGTGGATCTGCCAGTGCATGCCGATGGTGCGCTTGTCGTGGCGCTGGAGGCGGTAGAGGCCCAGGTTGCGCACGCCGGACTCGGGGTCCTTGGTGTGGGTGAGGCCCAGGTTGAAGAAGGAGCCGCCGTCCTCGGGCCAGGTGAACAGTGCGGGCAGCTTGTCCAGGTCGACGTCGTCGCCGTGCAGGACGACCTCCTGCACGGGCGCGTCCTTGACCTTGCGCGGCGGCACGTGGGTCATCGCGCCGAGCTTGCCGAACGCCTCCCGGATGCCGACGAACCCGTGCGGCAGCTCGGGCTTGAGCAGGCCGCCGATCTTGTCGCTGATCTCGCTGTACGACTTCAGGCCGAGCGCCTTGAGGAGTCGCCGGTCGGTGCCGTACACGTTCATCGCGAGGGGCATCGACGCGCCCTTCACGTTCTCGAACAGCAGGGCCGGGCCGCCGGACTTCTGCACGCGGTCGACGATCTCACCGACCTCCAGATGCGGATCGACCTCAGCCTTGATGCGCTTGAGGTCACCCTCGCGCTCCAGCGCCCGGAGCAGGGAGCGAAGATCGTCATAAGCCATGCCATCCAGTTTGTCATCCCTGATGGCCGATCTTGCCGGGGGTGGCTCAGCGCCCGGCGCGGTCCAGCTCGGCGGCATGCGCGCGCAGGGCGAGGGCGACGGACCCGGCGGTGCGCAGGGAGGCTCCGACGGCCGCGAGCGGGGCGCCGATCAGCAGCGCCGTCACGGGGGCGGGCCAGTCACGGCCCTCCGCGCACAGGGCGGCCTTGCGCCGGGCCACCCGGTCGTAGGGGCCACCGGCGTCGTACACACCGTCGCGGTCGGCGACGGCGGGGCCCGAGCAGTCGACGCTCCAGACCCGGGTCTCGTACGGCGCGAACATCTGGTAGGCGGCGTACCCCCAGCAGATCCCGGCCGCGACGAGCAGACCGACGCCCCACGCCCGCTGCCGCTCGGCCCGGAGCCGGAAACGGTCCTCGACCACCGCGGGATGCAGCGCCCCCGTCATGGTTCCCCCTGTCCACCCCGCGGTTGCCCACGGGGAGTTCTCGTGCGATGTGGGCCAGACGCTACCCTGGCCCCGCTCTCACGCACCCAGCACTTTCACCACATCTCCCGGGGGGACCGTTTCTCATGCTCAGGTATCTGCCGTTCCTGTTGGTCCTGGCCCTGTGGATCTACGCGTTCATCGACTGCCTGAACACCCCCGAGGAGGAGGTGCGCGGCCTGCCGAAGGTGGTGTGGGTGATCATCATCCTGCTCTTCGGCGAGGTCCTCGTCGGCCCGGTCGCCTGGCTGGTGGCGGGCAAGCGCCGGCACGCCCCGGCCGGGGGCTCGACTCCGTCCGAGTGGCACCGCAACCACCGCACCCGCTTCGTCGCGCCCGACGACAACCCGGACTTCCTGAACTCCCTCAAGGAGGAGAACAAGAAGGACGAGGCGCTGCTCAAGGACTGGGAGGCGGACCTGCGCCGCCGCGAGGAGGAGCTGCGGCGGCGCGAGAAGGAGCAGGGCGAGGGCTGACGCCCCGGTCGCTAACGGGCCGCGTACCGCTCCCGCAGCGACCGCCAGCGCTCCGGCGTCCACGCCTGCCACGCCTCGCCGGTCATGGGGCGGCCGTCGAGCGCGTCGAGCAGGTGCAGGAAGTGGTCGTGCCAGCCGGCCAGGCAGTCCAGGCGCAGGGCGTCGTCACCGTCGAACTCGTTGGTGAAGCGCAGGGTGGTGGCCGGTTCCAGGTGGCAGCGGATGCGGCCGTGCACGCCGCCCAGGGTGTACTCGGCGACGCGCTCGACGTCCCAGGCGGTGATCCGGCCCTGGTGCGCGCCGCCCCCGTTGAGCCAGCGCAGCGTGACGGCGCCGCCGAGCCGGGGTTCGAGGACGTCGGCCGCCGCCAGCCATCCTTCGAGCCCCTCCGGGGTGGCGACGGCCCGCCACACCTGTTCGACCGGGTGCGGCAGGCGCAGGGTGAAGAACAGGGTGTGGACGGTGCCGTCGGTGCGGCTGATTCCGGCGGGTACGAGGTTCTCGCGCGGCTCGGTCATGCGTCCAGCTTGCCGGGGCGACGCCTCAGACGCCCGCGTACGAGTGCTTGCCGGTGACGAAGATGTTCACGCCGTAGTAGTTGAACAGCCAGCAGCCGAACGCGACCAGCGCCAGGTAGGCGGCCTTGCGGCCCTTCCACCCGGCGGTCGCGCGGGCGTGCAGGTAGGCGGCGTACGCCACCCACGTGATGAAGGACCAGGTCTCCTTGGGGTCCCAGCCCCAGTAGCGGCCCCATGCGTCACCGGCCCAGATCGCGCCCGCGATGATCGTGAACGTCCACAGCGGGAAGACCGCCGCGTTGACGCGGTAGGAGAACTTGTCCAGGGACTGCGAGGCGGGCAGCCGCTCCATCACCGAGGTCGCGAACTTCCCCGGCTTGCCGCCACTGGCCAGCTTGTTCTCGTAGGAGTCCTTGAACAGGTACAGGATCGTGCCGACCGCGCCGACGTAGAACACCGCGCCGCAGAAGATCGCCGTGGAGACGTGGATGTACAGCCAGTACGAGTGAAGGGCGGGAACCAACTGGTCGCTGGCGGTGTACAAGACGGTGACAGCGAGACCGAGGTCGAGGAGGACCGTGGTGACCAGCGGCAGGCCCAGCCAGCGGACGTTCTTCTTCAGCGCCAGCAGCGTCAGGTACACGCCGACGGCGACGGTGGAGAAGGTGATGTTGAACTCGTACATGTTGCCCCACGGCGCGCGCTGCACCGACAGGGCGCGGGTGAGGACCCCGGCCGCCTCGATGAGGAAGGCGAGCGCGGTGAGCGAGATGGCGATACGGCCGTAGAGGTCGCCCTGCTCGTCGCCGCCGGAGGCGCCGGGCCCGTCGGGCACGTCGCGTGAGCCCGCGGCGGCCCGGGTGACGACCTCGGGCCGCTCCAGGACCGCGGTGGTGCCGTTCTTCTTGACCTGGACCCGCACCGCGGCGGCGGTGTCGGCGGCAGTGTCGGCGGCGGCGGTCTTGCCGGTCAGGGCGGCGGCGGTGCGGCCGACCTTGCTGCGGCTGCCGAAGATCCACTCGGCCATGTTGGCGAAGAACGCCAGCAGATACACGGCCATGGACGAGTAGATGAGGACGTTACTCGTGTGCGCCAGGGATTCGTTGGTTGCGGCGGCGAGAGTCACTTCTCAGCCCCTTCGGCGGAAACAGCGGCGGATGATGCGGTGGTGTCCTGGGTGCCCGGGACGTCCGGGTTCTCGGCGGGCTCGGGGGCGCTCGGCGCCTGGGCGTGCACATGGCCGACCAGATCGCCCAGCTCCTCGGGAAGCTTCGCGGACTCGCTGCGGCCGAGCCCGGCCATCTCGACGACGGTCACCCCGTCGGGGCCCTCGACGGCGCGCACCCAGACTCGGCGGCGCTGGATGAACAGGGACCCGGCGAGCCCCCCGATGGCGACGATGGCGCCACCGAGCGCCCAGCCCTGACCGGGCTGGTGGGAGATCTGGAAGGTCACCCACTCCTTGATGTCCTTGTCGAAGGTGATGGAGCCCGCCCCGTTCGGCAGCTTCATCGTCTCCCCCGGCAGCAGACGGGCCTTGAGCGTCTGCCCCTTGGAGTCCTTGAACTCCTTCATGTGAGAGGTGTCGAGTTGGTACACGTTCTGCGGAAGCCCCGCGTCCACCCCGAGGTCACCGTGCATCGCGTTGAGCGCGAGCACGGGGAAGTCCAGAGCGGGGAACTGGGAGAACATCGTGCCCTTGCCCGCGCCCGCGAAGGTCGGCACGAACCAGGCGCTGAAGCCGAGCTGCTCCTTCTCCCCCTTGGCGTTGCGGTAGCCGTCCATCACCTTGATGGCGCCCTGCGAGGAGATGTTGGAGTCGATCGGCAGCATCGGCACGGCCTGCCGCGAGACGACCTTGCCCTTGCCGTCGCGGACGGTGACGTTCACGGCGTAGCCGTGGCCGTTGAGGAAGATCTTGGTGCCGTCGATGTCCAGCGGGTGGTTGGACTCGATGGACGTCTTCCTGACCTTGCCGTCGGCGCCCTCGCTGTAGCTGACGTCCGCCCGGAAGGTGCGCGGGGTGCCCTTCTCGGGGCCGGTGCGCGCGTAGGTCGCGGTGAACTTGTCGAGGGTGAAGTTGAACGGCGAGAGGTCGCGGTCGCTGTCGAAGAGGTTGCCGGACTTGAAGTCGTCGTACTGCGGCAGCACGTTGGAGAAGCCGTCGCCCTCGACGACGAGCTTGCCGCCCTCGAACTTGAAGAGCTGGCCCCAGGCGAAGGCGATCAGCATGACGATCAGCGCCATGTGGAAGGCCAGGTTGCCGACCTCGCGCAGATAGCCCTTCTCGGCGGCGACGGCGTTCCCGGCGAGGTGCGCGCGGTAGCGGCGCTTCTTCAGGAGCGCGAGCGCGGCGGTGCGCACCTGCTCCGGGTCGGTCTCGGTGCGCCAGGTCGCGTACGCGGGCAGCCGGTCGAGGCGCTTGGGCGCACCCGGCGGGCGTCCGCGCAACTGGCCGACGAACTGCCAGGTGCGGGGCACGATGCAGCCGATGAGCGAGACGAACAGCAGGATGTAGATCGCGGAGAACCACACCGAGCTGTAGACGTGGAAGAGGCCGAGCTTCCCGTAGAGCGGCCCGAGCGTGGTGTGCGCCTTCTGGAAGTCGCTGACCTTGAGCGGGTCGGTGCCGGACTGCGGGATCAGCGAGCCGGGGATGGCGCCGAGCGACAGCAGGAACAGCAGGATCAGCGCGACCCGCATCGAAGTGAGCTGCCGCCAGAACCAGCGGACCCAGCCGATGACGCCGAGCTTCGGCAGGTTCGGCGCCCGGTCCTCCAGCGGCGCGGTGGAGAGCTGGGAGCCGGCCTCCTGCTCCGTGCTGTCCTGCTCTGCCGTGCCGGGGCTCTGCGGGCTCTGCGTGCTCTCAGGGGTGTGCGTCTTGCTCATAAGTCAGATTCCCACCTGGAAGCCGGTGGACCAGGTCCGCATCTGCCCGACGAGGCTGTCCCAAGCCCCTGTGAGCAGAAGGATTCCGGTCAGGATCATCATGATGCCGCCGATGCGCATCACCCATGTGTAGTGCTTCTTGACCCAGCTGAAGGCGCCGAGGGCCTTGCGGAAGGCGATGGCGGCGAGGACGAACGGGACGCCGAGACCGAGGCAGTAGGCGACCGTCAGTATCGCCCCGCGCCCCGCTCCGCCCTGCGTCGAGGAGAGAGTGAGCACGGAGCCGAGGGTCGGGCCGATGCACGGGGTCCAGCCGATGCCGAACAGCGCCCCGAGCAGCGGGGCGCCCACCAGCCCGGCGGCGGGCTTCTTGTGGATGCGGAACTCACGCTGGGTCATCCAGGGCATCAGGCCCATGAAGAAGACGCCCATGAGGATCATGAGCGCGCCGAGCACCTTGTTCAGGACGCCCTGGTACTCCTGCAGCGTCTGGCCGAAGTAGCCGAACAGCGCGCCGCTCGAAACGAACACGACCGTGAAGCCGAGCACGAACAGCGCGGCACCGGCCGCCATCCGCCCCCGCCGCTGCTCCATGAGGTCGGTGCCGGTGATGCCGGTCACGTAGGAGAGGTAGCCGGGGACGAGCGGCAGGACGCAGGGCGAGAAGAAGGAGACGAGGCCGCCGATCAGCGCGATCGGGATGGCGAGGAGGAGCGCGCCGTCCGTGACCGTGTCACCGGCGGCGAGGGTGACGAGCGTGGGGGACACCGTCGCTCACTTCTCCGCGACGACCGGGTCGAGCATCTTGCGCAGGCTCTCCTCGCTGAGCGGCTTCAGCGAGCGCGCGGCGATCTTGCCCTCCCGGTCGACGATGATCGTGGACGGGATGGCCTGCGGGTTGAGCGTGCCCTTCTCGAAACTGAGGAGCAGCTTGCCCGTCGGGTCGTAGTAGCTCGGGTACGTGACGTCGAAGCTCTTCTCGAACTCCTTGGCCGGGCTGGTGCTGGTGTCCCGCGTGTTGATGCCGAGGAACTGCACTCCCTGCTTCTCGCTCGCCTTGGCGACCTTGACGAAGTTGGGCGCTTCGGCGCGGCACGGCGGGCACCAGGAGCCCCAGACGTTGAGGACGACGACCTTGCCCTTGTAGTCGGAGAGCTTGAGGGCCTTGCCCTCCAGGTCCTCACCGGTCAGGTCGGGCGCGTCGTGCCGCTCGCCCTTCTTGACGGTGGCGATGCCGCCGGAGCTGGTCACGAAGTTGGTGTTGTTGCCGCCACCGGAGGTGCCGCCGGAGCCGCACGCGGTCAGCGCGAGCGCCGCGACGGCGGCGCCTACGGTCAGCTTGGCGGCGCGGCGCGAGGTCGCGGGGGTGCGCGGGGTGCGGCGGGCGGCACTCATGTGAAAAGTTTCGCATGTCTGTTTAGGGGATCTTCCGCACCCCCCTCATGGACGGATAAGTCCAGTTCAGGCGGTGTTTTACGAGGGATTGGCAGGCGCGCCGGCGGACTGCTTCCCGGTGGGCTCCGTGAGGAACGTCCGCCAGCCTTCGGCGGGCTTCTGCCCGACGTCGAGCGTGCGGAGCTTCGCGAGGACCCGCGGGTCCTGCGCGTCCATCCAGTCGACGTACTGCCGGAAGGAGACGAGGCGTACGTCGCTGTGTTTGTCGGCAGCCGCGGCGATGTGCTTGAGCGCTTCCTCGACGGCGTCCATGTAGATGCCGCCGTTCCACTCCTCGAAGTGGTTGCCTATGAAGAACGGCGCGCGGTTGGTCTCGTAGGCCCGCTGGAAGCCGGATATGTAGGCGTCGGTGGCCTGCTTGCGCCAGCCCGGGTAGTTGTGCGCGGGCGCCTTGGTGGAGTTGAGGGACTGGTTGGCCAGCATGTTGTAGTCCATCGAGAGCACCTCGAAGCTGTGCCCGGGGAACGGGACGGCCTGCAGGGGCAGGTCCCAGATGCCGTTCTTCTTGTCGGGCCAGCGCTGGTGGCCGCCGGGCGAGGAGGCGTCGTAGCGCCAGCCGAGCTCGCGGGCGGTGGGCAGCAGGTTGTCCTGGCCGAGCAGGCAGGGGGTGCGCCCGCCGACCAGCTCCTTGTCGTAGTCGAAGGGGAGCGGGGGCTCGTCGTGCCAGCCCGTGTTGGTCCGCCACTGCTTGACGAAGGACGTGGCCTGGTCGATCTCGCTGCGCCACTGCTGCGGTGTCCAGTTGGCGACGGTGCCGGAGCCGGTGCAGAAGTGGCCGTTGAAATGGGTGCCTATCTCGTGGCCGTCGAGCCAGGCCTGGCGCACGTGGGTGAGCGTCGCCTTGATGTGCTCGTCGGTGAGGTAGCCGATGTCGGAGGCGCCGACGGGGTTGTTCGGCCCGTGGTAGAGCCGCTTCTTCGACTCGGGCAGCAGGTACAGGCCCGAGAGGAAGAAGGTCATGTGCGCGCCGTGGTCCTTGGCGAGCTTGAGGAAGCGCGGGAAGAGGCCGTTGCCCACCTCGCCCGCGCCGTCCCAGGAGAAGACGACGAACTGCGGCGGCTTCTGTCCGGGTTCGAGCCGCTCGGGCGCGGCGGGTTGGTGCGGCTGCTTCCCGGTGTAGGCGGTCGAGCCGTCCCCGATCGGCTTCGCGGCCGGCCGCTTCGGTCCTCGCGTACTTCCGGAGTGGCTGCCGGGCGAGACGGTCGGGGCTCCGCCCGAGCCGCCGGATCCGCATCCGGCGAGCGCCACCGCAGTCGCCGCCCCGGCGCTCAGACCGAGAAGTCCCCTACGGCTGACATCGCGCATAACGTCCTCATTCGTCGCACTGTGCACCCGTTCATGGCGGGCACACAGTTAGAGGGCGCGATCAAGACGCGGGTTCCGGCAATTCGTAGGTATTTGCGATGTTATGTGTGGAGATGGCAAAGGCCGCCGTCGGGCGACGGCGGCCCGTGCTCCGCAGGTCAGGGCTCAGGCGCCGAAGGCCTTGCCGCCCTGGGGCTGCCGGGCGCCCTTCTTGCCGCCGGCCAGCAGATGGGCCGGGACGAGGTCGCGGGCGGGCTCGGTGTAGCCGACCGACACGATCTTGTCACCCTGGTAGGTGAAGGTGGTCAGCGAGGCGAGCGTGCACTGCCGCTTGCGCGGATCGTGCCACAGGCGCCGCTTCTCGACGAAGCTGCGCACGGTCCAGATCGGCAGCTGGTGGCTGACGCAGACCGCCTCGTGGCCGCGGGCGGCGTCCTTGGCGGCGTCGAGCGCGCCCATCATCCGCACGACCTGCTCGACGTAGGGCTCGCCCCACGACGGCTTGAACGGGTTGACGAGGTGCTTCCAGTTCTCCGGGTTGCGCAGGGCGCCGTCGCCGACGCCGAAGGTCTTGCCCTGGAAGACGTTGCCCGCCTCGATGAGCCGCTCGTCCGTGTCCAGGTCCAGGCCGTGGACCTTGGCGATCGGCGTCGCCGTCTCCTGCGCCCGCTCCAGCGGGGAGGCGACGACGTGGGTGATGTCGCGGGAGGACAGGTGCTCGGCGACCCGGTCGGCCATCTGCCGGCCCAGCTCGGAGAGGTGGTAGTCGGGCAGCCGCCCGTAGAGGATCCCCTCGGGGTTCTCCACCTCGCCGTGGCGCATCAGGTGGACGACGGTGATGTCCTTCTCGGTGCCCTTCGTGCGCTCGCTCATGCCGTGGCCTCCGCGGCCGCGCGGGCGGCGGCAGGGAGCGCGGCGGCGACGCGCTCGACGGCCCGCTCGTCGTGGGCGGTCGAGACGAACCAGGACTCGAACGCCGAGGGCGGGAGGTAGACGCCTTGCGCCAGCATCGAGTGGAAGAAGGCGGTGAAGCGGAAGGACTCCTGGGCCTTGGCGCCCTCGTAGTCCCTCACCTCGTTGTCCGTGAAGAAGACGGAGAACATGTTGGAGGCGTTCTGCACGCGGTGCGCGACGCCCTCCTTGGTGAACGCCTCGGTGACCAGGGTGCGCAGCTGCTCGCTGACCGCGTCGACCTTCGCGTACGCGGCGTCGTCGAGCAGGCGCAGCTGGGCGAGGCCCGCGGCGGTGGCGACCGGGTTACCGGAGAGGGTGCCCGCCTGGTAGACCGGGCCGGCCGGGGCGAGGTGGGCCATGACGTCGGCGCGGCCGCCGAACGCGGCGGCGGGGAAGCCACCGCCCATGACCTTGCCGAACGTCATCAGGTCCGGCACGACACCGTCGACGCCGAACCAGCCGGCCTTCGACGTACGGAAGCCGGTCATGACCTCGTCGGAGATGTAGAGCGCGCCGTTCTCCTGGCAGAGCGCCTTCAGCCCGGCGTTGAAGCCGTCGAGCGGCGGGACGACGCCCATGTTGCCCGGCGAGGCCTCGGTGATCACACAGGCGATCTCGCCGGGGTGGGCGGCGAACGCCTCGCGCACGGCCTCCAGGTCGTTGTACGGCAGCACGATCGTGTCGACGGCCTGGGCGCCGGTGACGCCGGGGGTGTCCGGCAGGGCGAAGGTGGCGAGACCGGACCCGGCGGCGGCGAGCAGCGCGTCCACGTGCCCGTGGTAGCACCCGGCGAACTTCACGACCTTGGCGCGGCCGGTGAAGCCGCGGGCGAGGCGGATCGCGGACATGGTCGCCTCGGTGCCGGAGGAGACAAGCCGCACCTGCTCGACCGGGGCGACGCGCTCGACGATCGCCTCCGCGAGCGCCACCTCGCCCTCACCCGGCGTACCGAAGGAGGTGCCGCGGGCGACGGCCTCCTGCACGGCCGCGATGACCTCGGGGTGGGAGTGGCCGAGGATCATCGGCCCCCACGAGCACACGAGGTCGACGTACTCGCGGCCGTCGGCGTCCGTCAGATACGGACCGGTACCGGACACCATGAAACGGGGCGTACCGCCCACGGCCCGGAACGCGCGCACCGGCGAGTTCACGCCACCGGGCGTGACCTGGGCCGCGCGGTCGAAGAGCCCCTGCGAAACGGGTGCCTCATAGGGATAGGGGGTGTTGTTCGCCTCTGCCATGCCTCTCAGCGTACGGCCCGCTTCCCCGGCCCCCACCGCGCGGCTCCCGGGCGCCCTAGACTCGGGCTGTCAGGGCGCTGTACCGCTTCACTACGGCGGCCGGGGCCGGCCACTCGCGCAGTTGTCCCACTCGGACGTTTCGGCGGGTGACCGTGGGGGAGGTCACTGACACGATGATCGGGTTGCGCGTCGGCGGTCGCGCGGCCTAGAAAAGGGCCTGGCGCCCTGGGAACAGCAGTCGGGTGGAGATATGCATCGCGGTGGCGGCGGACTGGGCGAGGGGACCGACGACCTGGGCCCCCGGCGTGCCCGGCGGGGGAGGCACCGGCGCGAGGGCCACGACGAGACGGTGGCACGGGTCCGAAAAGCGACAGGCGGCGGGGACAGCGGAAATGGTGGCCGGGTGGGGGTGACGTACAAGTACTTCGGCGCGCCGGACGGCGCGACGGCGGCCCGCGTCCCGATCTCCATGCGTCCCGAGGAGCTCGGCGGTGACGAGCTGGGCATGGGCGGCATGTTCACGAAGATCAAGCCGGAGACGATGGCCGCGATGGTCCTCACCGGTATCGAGGGCATACCCCTGCACAAGGTCCCGCCGCTCGAACTGGTCGTCCTGCACCCGGACTACGCGGTCGTGAAGCTGCCGATGACGGTCGTCGACCCGCTGCGCGGGGTGGGCGAGGAGGCCGTCGGCGCGGCGGCGTTCATCTGGTCGACGGTCCCCGACCGCGGCGGCCCGCAGGACGCGTTCAACGTGTACCAGTTGCTCCACGAATGGCAGGACTTCAGCCACCGGCTGCACGACGCGGGGCATCAGGCGTACTGCCTGGTCTGGCCCTGATTCCGGCCCGGCGCTCCTCCCGAGCGGGCGCCGCGCCCACCCCCGTACACCCTGGCGTGGCCGTGTGCCGTCGAGGGCCGTCCCCTGATCGGGCGACCGCCAAGGGGCTTTTTACCCGGGCCTGCCCCTGTTCCGACGAGCGGCTTACCCGACGCGGGGAGACTGAGCCGGTACTCAAGGGGTGTGCGGGTCCTTACCGGGCGCCCGCTCGGGAAGGCACTAGTCATGAAGATCGTGTTCCTGCTGCACAACGCCTACGCGGTCGGCGGCACCGTGCGCACCACGCTCAACCTCGCCGCCGCGCTCACCGAGCACGGCGGACACGAGGTGGAGATCGTGTCGATGTCGCGGCACCGGGAGAGCCCGAGGTTCGCCGTGGACCCGCGGCTCACCCTCGTACCGCTGGTGGACACGCGGGCCGACGGCGCGGACACCCGGCTGGGCGCGTTCGTGGAGCCCTCGCGGGACTTCCCGGCCGCCGAGAAGCGGTACAAGCAGTACTCGCTCCTGCACGACCAGCGGGTCCGCGCCTATCTGGAGGAGCGGTGCGACGCGGACGTCGTCATCGCGACCCGGCCCGGCATCAACGTCTACCTCGCCAAGTGGGGCCCGCGCCGGGCGCTGCGCATCGGGCAGGAACATCTGCGCCACGACGCGCACGGCAAGAAGCTCCGCGCCGATCTCGCCCGGTACTACCGGCGGCTCGACGCGCTCGTGACGATGACCGAGGCGGACGCGGCGGTGTACCGGGCGCGGGTGCCGCTGCCGGGGGTGCGGGTGCTGTCCGTGCCGAACATCGTGCCGCCCGCGTCGGTCCCGCCCTCGGACGGCAGCTCGAAGATCATCGCGGCGGCAGGCCGGCTCGCCCCCGGCAAGCGCTACGACCTGCTCCTGGAAGCCTTCGCCGAAGTGGCCGCCGCGGCCCCGGAGTGGGAGCTGCGGATCTACGGCGGCGGCGCGCAGGAAGCCCATCTGCGGGCGCTCGTCGAGCGGTTCGGCCTGACCGGGCGGGCCCGGCTGATGGGCACGGTGTCGCCGATCGAGCCGGAGTTCGCCAAGGCGGCGCTGGTGGTGAGCGCCTCCGACGCCGAGTCGTTCGGGATGACGCTGGTCGAGGCGATGCGCTGCGCGGTGCCCGTGATCAGCACGGACGCGCCGCTCGGCCCCGCCGAGATCATCACCGACGGCGTCGACGGACGGCTCGTCCCGGTCGGTGACGCGCGGGCGCTCGCGGCGGCCATGACCGAACTGATCGAGGACCCGGAGCGCCGGGCGAGCATGGGCGCGGCGGCGCTCGCCTCCGCCCATCGCTTCGACCCCGAGCCCATTGTGGCGCGATATCACACCCTTTTCGCGGAACTCAGGGCCTCCCGATTCCGTCGAGCAGGGCGACGGTTCCGCGCCCGGGTGACCAACTGGGCGCGCAGGAAGGTCCGCTCGCTGCGTACCGCGCGGCCGGGCGGCCGAGGGGGGACAGCGCATGACCGCCGACGCAGTCGCGCCCATGGCACCGCGCAGCCCGGGCGCTCGTGAGGTGAACGCCCTCAAGACATCGCCCGCACGGCGGACCGCGCCCGCGGAGGCGTCCGCCCGCGCGCCGGGCGGCCGGTGGGGGGCCGCGCTGCGGTCCGTGCGGAGCGGCGACTGGCTGGCGGTCGTCGCCGTCCTGTACCTGGTGGCGCAGCTCGCGCTGGTCGTGCCGCGCCTCGGCCATGGGCTCGGCTGGGACGAGTCGGTGTACGTGTCGCAGCACGACCCCCGCAATCCGGCCGTCTTCTTCAGCGCCCCGCGCTCGCGCGGCACCAGTCTGCTCACCGCGCCGGTCATCGCGGCGACGGACTCCGTCGTCGTCCTGCGGGTCGCCCTCGCGCTGCTGTCGTCGGCCGCGCTGTACGCCGCGTTCCGCGTGTGGCGGCCGCTGGTCGGGGCGCGCACGGCGGCGTTCGCGGCGCTGCTCTTCGCCGGGCTGTGGATCGCCGTGCTCTCCGGCGCGATGGCGATGCCGAACCTGTGGGTGGCGTTCGGCTCGGTCGGCGCCGTCGGCTGGTTCCTGCGCGACGACGGCACCCGCACAGGCACCGGCGGCGACTCCCGTAAGAGCAAGGGCCGGTACTGGTGGCTCGCCGGATGCGTCGCCGCGGTCGCGCTGTTCCGGGCGCCGGACGCGGTCTGGCTGGTGCTCCCGCTCGCCGCGATCGCGCTGGTGCGGCGCGAGCGGCGCCGCACCCTGCCCTACCTCGCGGCCGGTCTCCTCGCGGGGCTCGCGCAGTGGGTCGTGGAGGCGTACGCGCGCTGGGGCGGCGTCGCCGAGCGGCTGCGCGTGTCCAGCGCCACCGAGGGCGACATGGGCCTGCACTGGAACATCGGCACCGCCTGGCGCGCGGTCAACGGCCCGCTGCTGTGCCGCCCCTGCACGGCGGGCAGCCCCGACTCCCCCGGACTCGCCCTGTGGTGGCTCGCCCTGCCGCTGCTCACGGCGGCGGCCGTCTACGTCGCGCTGCGCGGACGCCGCCCCGCGCCGACCCTCGTCCCCGTCGCCTGCGCCGCCGCGCTGGCGGTCCCGTACCTCCTGCTCATCGGCTACTCGGCGCCGCGCTTCCTGCTCCCCACCTACGCGCTGCTCTCCCTGCCGGTGGCGGTGCTGCTGCGCCGGATGCGCCGCCGCCGGGCGCTCGCGATGGCGGCCGTCGCGCTGGTCGTGCTCCAGTCGGCCTCGCAGATCGCCGTGCTGCACCGCGAGGTCGGCTCGACCGCGCGCACGGACGCCCGCTACGTCGCCGCCGCCGAGGGCCTGCGTTCCCTCGGCGTGACGCCGCCGTGCCTGGTGACGGGCCCGCGCGCGCTGCCCATCGGGTACGCGGCCGGCTGCGCGTCGGCGCAGACGCACGGGAACAACGCGTCCACAACCCGCGCCGAGCTGCTGCGCCGCGCCGCCGAGGTGCCGACGGCGGTCCTCACGCAGCGCGGCCACCGGCCGCCGAAGTACGCCAGGGACTGGACCCCGTACGAGCTTCCGCACACGCCGGGGTGGACGGCGTGGAAGGCGCCGTCCACCGGCCGACAGTAAGCGGGACCTGCGGCTATTCGGCTCGCAGGGCCGCGAGGCGCTCCTCGAACGGGGTCACCTCGAAGCCGTCCGCCGGGTCCACCGAGGTGATCGCCCCGGTCAGTGAGCGGGGCGCGATCGCGGCGGCGGTGTCCACGTCCGGCGCCGCGTCGGCGGCGGCCGGGGCCATGAACCGGGCGAGTTCGCCGCCCGCACGGACGATGCGGCGCTCCAGGCCCTCCTCGCCCCAGTCCTCCGACGCCGCGAACACGGCGGTCGGCAGGACCAGAGCGCGCAGGTAGCTGAAGAGGGGCCGCAGCGCGTGCTCGGTGACCAGCGAGTGCCGGGCCGTGCCGCCGGTCGCGGCGACGAGCACGGGCTTGCCGGTCAGCGCGTCCTTGTCGATCACGTCGAAGAACGACTTGAAAAGGCCGCTGTACGACGCCGCGAACACCGGGGTCACCGCGATCAGGCCGTCCGCCGCCGCCACCGCGTCGAGCGCGGCGGCGAGACGGGCGGGCGGGAAGCCGGTGACGAAGTGCTGCGCGATCTCCGTGGCGAGGTCGCGCAACTCGATGACCTCGACGTCGGCGCCGCCGGCCTGCCGCACGGTCGCGGCGGCGAGCCGGTCGGCGAGCAGCCGGGTGGAGGAGGGCGAGCTGAGCCCCGCGGAGACGACTACGAGCTTCACTTCGCGCTCCCTTCGGGTGCGGTCTGCGGGGCCGCCGCCTTGGCGGCGACGCGGGCGGCGTGGGTCGGCGCGTCCGGGACGTTCGCCGGGCGCAGGTTGGCGAACTCCTTGCGCAGCACCGGCACGACCTCCTCGCCGAGCAGGTCGAGCTGTTCCAGGACGGTCTTCAGCGGCAGGCCCGCATGGTCCATCAGGAACAACTGGCGCTGGTAGTCCCCGACGACGTCCCGGAAGGACAGCGTCCGCTCGATGACCTCCTGCGGCGAGCCGACGGTCAGCGGCGTCTGCGAGGTGAACTCCTCCAGGGACGGGCCGTGGCCGTAGACCGGCGCGTTGTCGAAGTAGGGGCGGAACTCGCGCACCGCGTCCTGGCTGTTCTTCCGCATGAACACCTGGCCGCCGAGGCCGACGATGGCCTGCTCCGGGGTGCCGTGCCCGTAGTGGGCGTAGCGGGTGCGGTACAGGTTCACCATCTGCTTGGTGTGGCTGGCGGGCCAGAAGATGTTGTTGTGGAAGAAGCCGTCACCGTAGTAGGCGGCCTGCTCGGCGATCTCGGGCGAGCGGATCGAGCCGTGCCAGACGAACGGCGCGACGCCGTCGAGCGGGCGCGGGGTCGAGGTGAAGGACTGCAGGGGCGTACGGAACTTGCCCTTCCAGGTCACGACGTCCTCGTCCCACAGGCGGCGGAGCAGGGCGTAGTTCTCGACGGCGAGGTCGATGCCGTCCCTGATGTCCTTGCCGAACCAGGGGTAGACCGGGCCGGTGTTGCCGCGGCCCATCATCACGTCGACGCGGCCCTCGGCGACGTGCTGGAGCATCGCGAAGTCCTCGGCGATCTTCACCGGGTCGTTGGTGGTGATCAGCGTCGTGGAGGTCGACAGGATCAGGTTCTCGGTGCGCGCGGCGATGTAGCCGAGCATGGTCGTCGGCGAGGACGGCACGAACGGCGGGTTGTGGTGCTCCCCGGTCGCGAAGACGTCCAGGCCGACCTCCTCGGCCTTCTGCGCGATGGCGAGCATCGCCTTGATGCGCTCGTGCTCGCTCGGCGCGCGTCCGGTGGTCGGGTCGACCGTGACGTCGCCGACGGTGAAGATTCCGAACTGCATGATGCTCACCCTTCCCGGGTTTTTGTTGACCGTTCAACTATACCCCGGAACGGTGGCGCCCGCTCCCCTATTCCCGGCCACAGTGGTGGCTGGTCACCACTGATGCGGATGGCGTCCCGTCGCCGCGAGGAGCCGGTCGAAGGGCGACGCACCGGCCCGCGCCGGTACGGGCTCCCCGAAGACGCCCATCGACCTCGCCGTCGGCGCCAACTCCGCCACCGCCTCCGCCAGCACACCCACCACCTGCGGCGGAGCCTCGTACGGCTGGCCCGTGGCCCGCGCCAGGTCCCACGCGTGCACGGTGAGGTCGAGGAGCACCATCGCGCCGACGAGCCGCGCGGGCATGTTCATCGCACCGCTCGTCCCCTCCTCAGCGCCCGGCGCCGACCACGCGGCGACCAGCTCCTCCACCGCGCCCGCGAACCGCTCCCGCCAGTCGCCCTCCTCCCCCACCCGGTCCGGCGTCGTCGTGAAGTCGGCATCCCGCTTGGCAGCCAGCTTCCGGAACTCCACGACCACCTGGAACAAGTGGTTGACCAGGGCTTTCACGTCGTACTCCGCACACGGCGTCGGAGCCGTGAGCGCGGCGTCCGGGAGACCGGAGACGACCGGGACCGCGCGCTCGGCGGCGCTCCCCAGGAGCTCCCCCATGCGCCGCGCCTGCTGCTTCTGCTGCGTCTGCTGCTCGTACGTGTCCATGCGTCCGACGCTACGAGCGAGCACCGCCGCGCCTCTTGAAAGAACGCGACAGGCCGCTGTCAGTGCCCCGCCGTACGATCCGGACATGGAGCGGGACATCCGGGACACCCGAGGGATCGTCGACCCGGCCGCGCTGCTCACGCGCGTGCGCTTCCGTCGGCACACGCCCGCCGAGCCCCTGCGCCCGTACGTCGAGAACTACTGGCTGATCGACTGGGACCTGCCCGCCCCCTACGCCTCGCACATCGTGCCGCACCCGGCCGTGAACCTGACGTTCCAGTGGGACGAGGACGACGGCCCGCCCTACGGCGAACTGACCGGCGTCTCCGCGCCCGGCCTCTACACCCGCAAGCTCGCCGGGCGGGGGCGGGTGTGCGGGGCGAAGTTCTGGCCGGGGGCGTTCCGGCCGTTCGTACCGGAGGTGCCGGTCGCGGAGTGGACCGGCCGGGTCCTGCCCTACGAGGAGGTGTTCCCGGCGACGGACGTGGCGGCCGTCGTCGCGCCCGAACCCGACCCGGACGACGACCGGGCCAGGGTCGCCGCCCTCGACGCCTACCTGCTCGCCCTCGCCCCGGCCGAACCGGACCCGGCGGCCGAACTGGCGCGCGGGCTCGTCGCACGGATCCGGGCCGGACGCGGAGTGCGCCGCGTCGCGGACCTCGCGCGGCAGGAGGGCATGTCGGTGCGGTCGCTGCAACGACTGTTCGCCGCACACGTCGGCGTCAGCCCCAAGTGGTGCATCCTGCGCTACCGCATCCACGAAGCACTGGAGACGGCCGCCGCGCACGCGGACGGCCCCGGGGTCGACTGGGCCGCCCTCGCCGCCGACCTCGGCTACGCGGACCAGGCACACCTGGTCCGCGACTTCACGGCGACGGTGGGCGTCCCGCCGACCGCCTACCCGACCTCGTAGAGGAGGTCCTCACTGCTCGCGGTGGACCTTCGAATTGGAGGCCTGGGCGCGCGGCCGGACCACGAGCAGGTCGATGTTGACGTGGCTCGGCCGGGTGACCGCCCAGGCGATCGTGTCCGCCACGTCGTCGGCGGTGAGCGGCTCGGCGACGCCCGCGTACACCTTCGCCGCCTTCTCCTGGTCGCCGCCGAACCGGGTCAGCGCGAACTCTTCCGTCTTCACCATGCCGGGCGCCACCTCGACGACCCGCACCGGCGTGCCCACGATCTCCAGACGCAGCGTCTCCGCGAGGACGTGCTCGGCGTGCTTGGCCGCCACGTACCCGGCGCCGCCCTCGTACGTGCTGAACCCGGCGGTCGAGGAGACGACCACGACCGTGCCGTCGCCGGACGCGGTCAGCGCGGGGAGGAGGGCCTGCGTGACGTTGAGGGTGCCGATGACGTTCGTCTCGTACATCTGCCGCCACTGCTCCGGGTCGCCGGAGGCCACGGGGTCCGCGCCGAGCGCGCCGCCCGCGTTGTTCACCAGGACGCCGATCGTCTTGAACGCGGTGGCGAACTCGTCCACCGCCGCCCGGTCCGTGATGTCCAGGGCGTACGCGGTGGCCTGGTGCCCGGCGCCGTTGATCTCCTCGGCCAGCGCCTCGATGCGGTCCTTGCGGCGGGCCGTCAGCACCACCCGGTACCCGGCCGCGGCCAGCTGCCGCGCGGTGGCGGCGCCGATGCCGCTGCTCGCGCCGGTGACGACGGCGATACGGGAAGACGCGGCGGGGGCCATGAGCTACTCCTCGAACAGCTGGGCGACAGGACTGCCGCCCAGCGTACGTGGCGAAGATCGCCGGGTCAGCGGTTCCTCGGCGCGTACATGATCACCGCCATGCCGGCCAGGCAGATCAGGGCGCCGACCACGTCCCAGCGGGTCGGCCGGTACCCGTCCGCAACCATCCCCCACGCGATCGAGCCCGCCACGAAGACCCCGCCGTACGCGGCCAGGATCCGCCCGAACTCGGCGTCCGGCTGCAACGTGGCCACGAACCCGTACACCCCGAGCGCGATCACCCCACCCCCGACCCACACCCACCCCCGCTCCTCCCGCACCCCCTGCCACACCAGCCACGCACCCCCGATCTCGAAGAGCGCGGCAAGCACGAACAACAACACGGAACGAGCGACGATCATGCGGGCCAGGGTGCCACGTGCCGCAGGGGCCCGGGGGGCGCGCACCGCGCTCCGGCGCTCCCCCTCGAACGGGTGACGCCGATCGATTGCGTGCGCGGCAGGGGAACGGGCTGGCTACGTTCGCGCCAACAGGACCGCACACAGTGCGACCCCCAGCACGGGATTGCCGTCCCGGCCGGGGGCCTGACCACCGAGGAAGAGAAGAGCTTCCCCATGGCTGCACGCGAGCCTAGCGCTCACCAGTTCACATTCGAAGAAGCACTCGGCCTTGAATCATTCGGCACGTCAGCGCCGGGGTTCATGGACCTGGAAGTGCCCGAGTACGCGTACATGTTCGGGTTCCTGCAGATGGACGGACACATGGCAGCAGGAACCAGGCAAAGAGGCCAACTCACCGCCGAAATCAGCATCCGGGACATCGAGATCCTGCGTAAATTCCAACAGCTGACGCCCTACTACAGCAGCATCACGGAGCGAGTTCGCACGACCAACTTCGCCGCTTCGCACCACTCTGCGACTTGGACGCTTTGCTCCTTGGAGGCACGTACGACGCTCAACGAGCTGGGGCTGCCCTACGGCCGTAAGTCGAAGAAGATCACGCCCCCGCGCGTGCCGTTCTCACGGCGCGACTACCTGCGAGGGGTCATCGACGCGGATGGCTCCATCGGCTACACGAGTCGCGGCTTCCCCTTCGTCTCCCTCACCACGCAGAGCACCGCCATCGCCGCCTACCTCTGCTTCTACGCGAGAAAAATCACCGAGGTGCAGCGCATTCCGAAGCGCAACACCCGCGACGGCCTCTACAACATCATGTTCGCGATGGAGGCTGGCCAGAAGCTCGGCGCCCACCTCTACTACCCCGGCTGTCTGGCCCTGGACCGCAAACAAGCGGCCGCCGATTCCCTGGCCGCCTGGACCCGCCCTGCCGACATGAAGGCCGCGTACACGGCACGTCGCTGGAAGGACTGGGAGGACCGGGCACTCCTGCGGCACAACGACGCGGCCTCCGCCGCCGAGGAGCTGGGCCGTACGAAGAACAGCTGCTATCTACGTCTGTGGCGGCTGCGCAGCGGCAAGCTCCCGATGCCGGGGTGACCACACGGGGCCCGAGTCGGCAACGACTCGGGCCCCTCACAGACTCAACCCTTCACGCAGACGACCTGCTTCAGCTTCGCCACGACCTCCACCAGGTCCCGCTGCTGATCGATGACCTGCTCGATCGGCTTGTACGCGCCCGGGATCTCGTCCACGACGCCGGAGTCCTTGCGGCACTCCACACCCCGCGTCTGCTCCTCCAGGTCCCGCGTCGAGAAGCGCCGCTTCGCCGCGTTCCGGCTCATCTTGCGGCCCGCGCCGTGCGAGGCGGAGTTGAAGGACGCCGCGTTACCGAGGCCCTTCACGATGTACGAACCCGTGCCCATCGAGCCCGGGATGATCCCGTACTCGCCCGAGCCCGCGCGGATCGCTCCCTTACGGGTGACCAGCAGGTCCATCCCGTCGTAGCGCTCCTCGCTCACGTAGTTGTGGTGCGCGCTGATCTCCGGCTCGAAGGTCACCTTCGCCTTCTTGAACTCCTTACGGACCACGTCCTTCAGGAGCGCCATCATGATCGACCGGTTGTACTTCGCGTACTCCTGCGCCCAGAACAGGTCGTTGCGGTACGCCGCCATCTGCGGGGTCTCCGCGATGAAGACCGCGAGGTCGCGGTCGACGAGGTTCTGGTTGTGCGGCAGCTTCTGCGCGACACCGATGTGGTGGTCGGCCAGCTCCTTGCCGATGTTGCGGGAGCCGGAGTGCAGCATGAGCCAGACCACACCGTCAGTATCGAACGTAATTTCGAGGAAATGATTTCCGGCTCCGAGCGTCCCGATCTGCTTCCGCGCCCGCCCCTCCCGGAACTTCACCGCATCCGCGACACCCCCGAACCGCCCCCAGAAGTCGTCCCAGCCCGCCGTGCCGAAGCCGTGGAGGCGGGTCGGGTCGACCGGGTCGTCGTGCATGCCCCGGCCCACCGGGATCGCCTGCTCGATCTTGGAGCGGAGGCGGGAGAGGTCGCCGGGGAGGTCGTTGGCGGTGAGGGAGGTCTTGACCGCGCTCATGCCGCAGCCGATGTCGACCCCGACCGCCGCCGGGCACACCGCGCCCTGCATCGCGATCACCGAGCCGACCGTGGCGCCCTTGCCGTAATGAACGTCGGGCATGACGGCCAGGCCCTTGATCCAGGGCAGGGTCGCGACGTTGCGGAGCTGCTGCATCGCCACGTCCTCGACGGACGCCGGGTCCGCCCACATACGGATGGGGACCTTCGCCCCCGGTACCTCTACGTACGACATGAAATCCCCCGAAAGGTGATGAAGCTGGCCGAACTCCGCTGAAGCCGAATGAAGCTCGCCGAAGTCCGCTGAAGTTTTGAAACGCAGATACCGGAGCCAAGGTCCACGAAACGGTCGCCGGACCGGCGTCCACGGCAGTGCGTGCGATAGACATTGTCATCATCGGCCGCCTCGCCGCGGCAACCGATTAACCAGGCGCAACCCGCCGAGAGGAGCCCTTACGGTGCAGCGGAAGTCGTACGCGTACGTGCCGGGTGTCGCCGTACTCCTGACGGGACTGCTCACCGGGTGCTCCGGTGGCTCCGGCTCCGACGACAGCGCGGGCGACTCCAAGCCGGGCAGCCTGGCCTCCGCGTCGTCGGCCAAGCCCGGCAAGTACCGGACGCTGCCCGAGCCGTGCGCCCAGCCCGACCAGG
Organism: Streptomyces sp. NPDC046939; assembly: GCF_040644575.1. Lineage (NCBI taxonomy): Bacteria > Bacillati > Actinomycetota > Actinomycetes > Kitasatosporales > Streptomycetaceae > Streptomyces > Streptomyces sp. NPDC046939. The sequence continues at coordinate 69,552 of NZ_JBEYWV010000019.1, read as the reverse complement.
GGATGCTGGACGCGATGCTCCCCGGCATCAAGGAGCTGACGGACGAGCAGGCGCGGGAGAAGGCGTACGAGGGGACGGCGACGGCCACGTACGACACGGCCCGCCGGGCGGGGTGCGGCTGGAAGGACCAGTCGGCGTCGGGCGGCACGCACCGTCTCACGCTCGACTTCGAGCGGGTCGTCTCCTACGACGCGGCGGTCAGCGACGACACGCGCGCGCAGGATGTCTTCGCGGCGAAGGTGGCGAAGGCCGGTGTGCCCGCGGCGGCGCCGACCGGTTCCGTCACGCCGTCGAGGGGCGCGACGAGCGGGAGCGGTGACGACAGCGGCGACGGGAAGTCGTCGCCCGGCGCCGACACCGGCACCGCCTCGCCCTCCTCCTCCGTGTCCGCCGCCGAGCTGCAGCCGCGCATGCTGGAGGGGCTCGGCGACGAAGCCTTCATCGACGACGAGCTGTCGGGCCCGCTGGCGTCCCGGAGCCGGACGGTGACTGTGGTGTTCCGCACGTCGAACGCCTTGGTGACCGTCCAGTACGTGGCCCAGTCGGCGGCCCCCGGGGAGACCCCCGACAGCAAGGAATCGCAGGACAGGGCGCAGGAACTGGCCCAGAAGCTGGTCGGCAAGTTCGACGAGTAGGGCGGTCGTGGGCGCTGTCGCCGCTCGGGGGAAGTCGAGGCGCCGGGGGTGGCCACGGCGTACGGTTGCCCCTCGGACCCGGGTTCGTGGTGGCTCCGTGAAGGAAGCCGTCGCGTGTCCGGGGCCGTGCTCACGACAGCGTCCGATGTAGAGGAACCATGCACCGTCCCACCAAGCGACTCACCCGCATACTCACCTGCGCAGCCGCCGTGCCGGTGGTTCTCCTGGCGGCAGGCTGCTCCTCCGACTCCGACGGGGGTTCCGGCTCCGGCGACAAGGCGGAGAAGGGGTCCACGGCCACGGCGTCCTCCTCGACGGCCGGGGACGCGGCGAAGAAGGTGGCTCCGGCGACGTACAAGGCGTTGCCGCAGGCGTGCTCGGCGCTGTCGAAGAAGACGCTCGACGAGCTGGTCCCGAAGGGGGACAGCAAGGCGGGTGCCTCGGACGACGAGTCGACGCGGGCGAACTGCTCCTGGTCGAGCCTGGACAACAACGGCATCAAGGGCTCCCAGTTCCGCTGGCTGAATGTCTCGATGGTCCGTTTCGAGTCGGATCTGAACCGGGGCAGTGGTGACAAGCTGGCCACGGAGTACTACACGAAGCAGGTCGCGGACGCGCAGGCGACCGAGGGCGCGAAGAACGTGAAGACGGCGCCGGTGGCGGGTACGGGTGACGAGGCGACGCTGGTCCGCTTCGACAGCACGTACAAGGAGAAGAAGAAGGACGTCACGTCCCGGCAGCAGACGGTCGTCTCGCGCGTGGACAACGTCGTGGTGACGGTCCACTACAACGGTTCGGGTCTCGCGGGTGAGAAGACGCCGGCCGCGGACGGTCTGGTGAAGGACGCGGAGAAGGCGGCCAAGGAGGTCGTGGCGTCGGTGATGCACGCGAAGGCGTCCCCGTCCGCGTCCGCGTCTTCTTCCTCTTCCTCTTCCTCCTCCCCGTCGGCCAAGCCGAAGGCGTCCGCGTCCGCCTCCGCCTCGAAGAAGGCCGACGAGAAGGACAGCGGCAAGGACAACTAGCCGTTGTTGCAAGCGGTTTGAGGAGCCCGGCCCCTTTTGGGCGCCGGGCTCCGGGCGTACCGGCCCACAGCCGTCCGCACACGTGTGCCAGTCTGTTGGGCGCAACAAGCCGAACTGGGAGGGGAACTGGAGTGGCCGCGCCACTGAAGCTGACACGGACGCACCGGATACTCATCGGTCTGGTGGTGGCCGGTGCGGTCGTCATCGCGGGGATCGGCTTCGCCGGTTCCTACGCGGCCGTCCGCGAGCTGGCCCTGGAGAAGGGGTTCGGGAACTTCGCCTATGTCTTCCCGATCGGCATCGACGCGGGCATCTGCGTCCTGCTCGCCCTCGATCTGCTGCTGACCTGGATCCGGATCCCGTTCCCGCTCCTTCGGCAGACCGCCTGGCTGCTGACCGCCGCGACGATCGCCTTCAACGGCGCCGCCGCCTGGCCGGACCCGCTCGGCACCGGCATGCACGCCGTGATCCCGGTCCTGTTCGTCGTCGCGGTCGAGGCGGCGCGGCACGCGATCGGGCGGATCGCGGACATCACCGCCGACAAGCACATGGAGGGCGTGCGCATCACGCGCTGGCTGCTCTCCCCGCTGCCCACGTTCCTGCTGTGGCGCCGGATGAAGCTGTGGGAGCTGCGCTCCTACGACGCCGTGATCAAGCTGGAGCAGGAGCGGCTGGTCTACCAGGCGCGGCTGCGTTCCCGCTTCGGCCGGGCGTGGCGGCGCAAGGCCCCGGTGGAGTCGCTGATGCCGCTGCGGCTCGCCCGCTACGGGGTGCCGCTCGCCGAGACCGCTCCGGCCGGGCTCGCCGCCGCCGGGATCGAGCCGCAGTTGCTGCCGCCCGCGCCGGTGGCGGCGCAGCCGGAGCTGGAGCCGTCGCCGGTCGGGTCGGAGGCGCCGGTGGCGGAGGAGGCCGTCGCCGATGTGCCGAGCCAGTGGTTCGCGGCGCCGCGCGAGGTGGCGTACCAGGGGGACTACGACCCGAACTTCGAGCCGCCGACGTTCGTCCCCGAGCAGGAGCACCAGGGGTGGTACGAGGGTCAGCCGCAGCAGATCCCGGTGGCGCGGCCGCACGCGGCCGAGCCCGAGCAGCAGTTCCCCGTGCCGAACGGGGCCGGGGGCACGCGCCCGCTCGGTGACGGCGCGCAGGAGGCGGCGGACGCGGTGCGGGCGGCGGAGGCGGTGAGCGCGGTGGAGACGGCCGAAGCGGTCGGTGCCGTGCCCACCGAGGAGGACCTGTACCGGGTGTACCGGCAGGCCATAGACGGTGAGATGCCGACGCCGGGGCGGTTCGCGGCGGACGTCGAGGACTCGTTCGGCATCAAGCTCGAACCGCGTGACGTGAACCGTTACGCGGACCAGTTCTCCGCGCGGTACAACGCGGAGCTGATGGAGGACCACATCGCCTGAGCCCGGCGGCCATGACGCGGAAGGGGCGGCACCGGAGAGATCCGGTGCCGCCCCTTTTCCGTCCGGCCGGGTTACGCGCCGAGCAGCTTGCGTACCCGGTCCGCGCCGACCGCGAGCAGCAGGGTGGGCAGGCGCGGGCCCGTGTCGCGGCCCACGAGCAGGTGGTAGAGCAGCGCGAAGAAGGTGCGCTGGGCCACCTTGATCTCGGGCGGGAGTTCCTTGGCGGTGGCGTCGGCGGGGAAGCCGGCCTGCACCTTCGGGACGCCGTAGACGAGGTGGGTCAGGCCGTCGAGCGACCAGTGGGAGTCCAGGCCGTCGAGGAGGAGCTGGAGGGACGTGCGGCTCTCCTCGTCGAGCGCGGCGAGCGCCTCGGTGTCGGGCTCGGAGCGGACGATGGTGCGGGACTCGGCGGGCACGTACTTGGAGATCCACGCCTCGGCCTTGTCGAGCCGGGGGCGGACCACGGACAGGTCCGTGACCGGGTTCTCGGGGTCGAGTTCGGCGAGGATGCGCAGGGTCTGCCGCTCGTCCCCGGCGGTCACGTCGGCGACGGAGGCCAGCGTGCGGTAGGGCAGGGGGCGCTCGGTGCGCGGGAGTTCACCGGCGGCGGTGCCGACGGCGCGGCTGTACGCGGCGGCGTCGGCGGGCAGCACGGAGCCGTCCGCCACCTTTCCGGCGAGCTTGTCCCACTCGTCGTAGAGCCGCTGGATCTCCTGGTCGAAGGCGATCTTGAAGGACTGGTTGGGGCGGCGGCGGGCGTAGAGCCAGCGCAGGATCTGCGGCTCCATGATCTCCAGGGCGTCGCCCGGGGTGGGGACACCGCCCTTGCTGGAGGACATCTTCGCCATGCCGCTGATGCCGACGAACGCGTACATCGGGCCGATCGGCTGCTCGCCGCCGAAGATCCCGACGATCTGGCCGCCGACCTGGAACGACGAGCCCGGCGACGAGTGGTCGACGCCCGACGGCTCGAAGATCACGCCCTCGTAGGCCCAGCGCATGGGCCAGTCGACCTTCCACACGAGCTTGCCGCGGTTGAACTCGCTGAGGCGGACGGTCTCGGTGAAGCCGTCGAGGGTGCAGGTGTAGGTCAGCTCGGTGGTCTCGTCGTCGTACGAGGTGACCGTGGTGAGGTCCTTGCCGCACTGGCCGCAGAACGGCTTGTACGGGTAGTAGCCGCCCGCGCCGCCGCTGCCGTCGTCCTCCGACGCGGCGCCGGAGCCCTCGGCGGCCTCGACCTCGGCCTCGTCCTGCGGCTTCTGCTGCTTCTTGGCCGGGGCCTTCTTGGTGCGGTACTGGGCGAGGATCGCGTCGATGTCGCCGCGGTGCTTCATGGCGTGCAGGATCTGCTCGCGGTAGGCGCCGGAGGTGTACTGCGCGGTCTGGCTGATCCCGTCGAACTCCACGCCGAGCGCGCCGAGCGCCTCGATCATGGCGGCCTTGAAGTGCTCCGCCCAGTTCGGGTACGGGGATCCGGCCGGGGCCGGTACCGAGGTCAGCGGCTTGCCGATGTGCTCGGCCCAGGACTCGTCCGTACCGGGCACACCGTTCGGGACCTTGCGGTAGCGGTCGTAGTCGTCCCAGGAGATCAGGTGCCGGACCTCGTGGCCGCGGCGGCGGATCTCGTCGGCGACCAGGTGGGGGGTCATGACCTCGCGCAGGTTGCCCAGGTGGATCGGGCCGGACGGGGACAGACCGGAGGCGACGACGACCGGTTTGCCCGGGGCACGACGCTCGGACTCGGCGATGACTTCGTCCGCGTAGCGCGACACCCAGTCGGCCTGCTGGGCGCTCGGAGCGCTGCTGTCTGCCACGGTCGGCACGTCCTTCTCTCTCTGTTTCCGTCTCATACGTGGTTCTGGCGCACGAGGCGCACGGGGCGCGTCCTCCGTCGTGGACGCCCGCCGTCCATTGTCACCCCCGGCGGTTCGTGCCGGAAAACGGATAAGGAAGCCGTACAACCTCCGGGGCCCCGCGCGTGTCCTCAGTTCGTGATCACAGACAGATTCCGCGCGGGGCTGCGTCTGGGGGCCGCCGGGCTCTCCATGGCCCTGCCGTCGGCTTGCCTCGTCCTCGCGGCGCCCGCCGCCGACGCCGCCACCACGTGCGGCGACACCACGTTCAAGAGGACGTTCTACAGCAATACCTCCTTCTCCGGGACGCCGAAGAAGACGGACTGCGACACCACCATCGACCAGAAGTGGTCCGGTGCGCCGCTCTCCGGGATGCCCGCGAACAACTTCTCGGTGCGCTTCTCGCTCACCCGTGACTTCGGTTCGGGCGGCTGCTTCACCTACCGGCTCGCCGGTACGGACGGTCTGCGGCTCTACGTGGACAACGCCCGCAAGGTGAACAAGTGGACGAACACCGGTGACGCGGGCAACAGCGTCCCGGGCCGGTTCTGCATCGGCTCGGGCAAGCACACCGTCCGCGTCGACCACGTGAACTGGTCGGGGCTCTCCCGGGTGAAGTTCACGTGGCCCGCCTCGTCCGACAGCAAGGCGCCGCTGGCCCCGGCCGGCGTCACCACCTCGTACTCCGCGACGACCGGCAAGGCGTCCGCCCGCTGGACGAAGAACCGTGAGCTGGACATCGCGCACTACCGGGTCCTGGTGGAGACCCCCGGGACGGGTGTGTCGGACTGGAACACCACCGGCACCAGCGCCTCGTACACGCTGCCGAAGGACGGCCGGAAGTACCGGTTCTGCATCCAGGCCGTCGACAAGTGGACGAACTACGGCAAGTACGCCTGCGGCCCGTACGTCACCCCGCCGGACAAGACGGCTCCGTCCGTCCCCGCCGTGCGCGCCTCGGACGTCACGGTCTCGACGTATCTGGGCACGTCGACCGTCAGCGTGTGGCTGGGCCAGGTGCAGCCCTCCGACGGCCCCGTCTTCACGCTGTGGCGCGCCACCACCGCGGCGGGCCCGTTCACCAAGGTCGCCACGTTGGACCTGCGCACGTCGCCCGGTGAGCAGCACCTCCACGACGAGGGGCCCGGCGAGGGGAAGACGTACTACTACGCGGCGACGGCGACCGACGCCGCGGGCAACACCTCGAAGCGCACCACACCGGTGAAGGTGAGCACGCCGGCCGCGGTGGCTTCGGCGCCCGCGTCCTGACGTGGGGGCGCGGGGGCGGGCGGGAATGCAGGCGACCGCCCTCGCGGCCCCGTGGGAGACTGGGGACGGTTCAGCAGTCGGTCCACCTGACTCCTGGGCCCTGTCTCCTGGCATCTACGAGCGGAACGGCATCTACTCCATGGCCTCGGTCACGTCCCTCACGTCCTCCGTCCACCAGCGTCTCGCCGACGCCCTCAGCGCCGCCCTCCCCGAGGCCGGTGCGGGCGCGGACCCGCTGCTGCGACGTAGCGACCGGGCCGACTACCAGGCCAACGGGATCCTGGCCCTCGCCAAGAAGGCGAAGGCGAACCCGCGCGAGCTGGCCACCCAGGTCGTGGAGAAGATCGTCAAGGGTGATGTCCTCGCCGACGTCGAGGTCTCCGGGCCCGGCTTCCTGAACGTGACGGTCACCGACCGCGCCATCACCGAGACCCTCGCCGCGCGCGCCGCCGACGGCGACCGGCTCGGCGTGCCCCTGAAGGAGAACCCGGGCACGACGGTCATCGACTACGCGCAGCCGAACGTGGCGAAGGAGATGCACGTCGGCCACCTGCGCTCGGCGGTCATCGGTGACGCGCTGCGCGGGATGCTGGACTTCACGGGCGAGAAGACGATCGGCCGCCACCACATCGGTGACTGGGGCACCCAGTTCGGCATGCTCATCCAGTACCTGATCGAGCACCCGGGCGAGCTGGCCCCGGCCGACGAGGTCGACGGCGAGCAGGCCATGTCGAACCTGAACCGGATCTACAAGGCGTCGCGCGCCGTCTTCGACGCGGACGAGGAGTTCAAGGAGCGGGCCCGCAAGCGGGTCGTCGCGCTCCAGTCCGGCGACAAGGAGACCCTCGACCTGTGGCAGCGGTTCGTGGACGAGTCGAAGGTCTACTTCTACTCGGTCTTCGAGAAGCTCGACATGGAGATCCGCGACGAGGAGATCGTAGGCGAGTCGGCGTACAACGACATGATGCCGGAGACGGCGCGGCTCCTCGAGGAGTCGGGTGTCGCGGTGCGCTCGGAGGGCGCGCTCGTCGTGTTCTTCGACGAGATCCGCGGCAAGGACGGCGAGCGGGTGCCGCTGATCGTGCAGAAGGCGGACGGCGGCTTCGGCTACGCGGCCTCCGACCTCTCGGCGATCCGCGACCGCGTGCAGGGCCTGAACGCGACGACGCTGCTCTACGTCGTGGACGTACGGCAGTCGCTGCACTTCAAGATGGTCTTCGAGGCGGCCCGCCGGATGGGCTGGCTGAGCGACGACGTCACCGCGCACAACATGGGCTACGGCACCGTGCTCGGCGCGGACGGCAAGCCGTTCAAGACCCGCGCGGGCGAGACCGTGCGCCTGGAGGACCTCCTCGACGAGGCGGCCGAGCGGGCGACGGCCGTGGTGCGGGAGAAGGCCGAGCGGGTGGGCCTCTCCGAGGAGGAGATCGTCGAGAACGGGCGGTACGTCGGGATCGGCGCCGTGAAGTACGCGGACCTGTCGACGTCGGCCAATCGTGACTACAAGTTCGACCTGGACCAGATGGTGTCGCTGAACGGCGACACGAGCGTGTACCTGCAGTACGCGTACGCCCGGATCAAGTCGATCCTGCGCAAGGCGGAGGGCGCCGGCCCCGTCGCGCACCCGGAGCTGGCGCTCGCCCCGGCCGAGCGCGCCCTCGGTCTGCACCTGGACGCGTTCGGCGACGTGGTCCACGAGGCGTCGGCCGAGTACGCGCCGCACAAGCTGGCCGCGTACCTGTACCAGCTGGCGTCGCTGTTCACGACGTTCTACGACCAGTGCCCGGTGCTGAAGGCGGACACGGCGGAGCAGACCGAGAACCGGCTGTTCCTGTGCGACCTGACGGCCCGGACGCTCCACCAGGGCATGGCCCTGCTCGGCATCCGGACCCCCGAGCGCCTGTAAATACCCGCTACTGGTTCTTCAGGGCGCGGCCAAGACGCCGCAGCCCCTCCGCGATCTCCTCCGGTTCCTGCGTCACGAAGCAGAGCCGGAGGGTCGTGGGGTCGGCGTCCGTGATGTGGAACGGGGCGCCGGGCACATACGCCACCTCGTTCTCGACCGCCTTGCCGAGCAGGGCGGTCGAGTCGTGTCCGCCGGTCGCGGGGAGCCGCACCCACAGGAACATGCCGCCCTCGGGCCGGGTCCACGTGGAACCCTCCGGCAGGGCGTCGGGCAGGCCCGCGAGCATCGCGTCGCGGCGGGAGCCGTACACGGCGGCGACCTTCGCCACGTGCGCGTCGAGGTCGCGGTCGGCCAGGTAGCGGGCGGCGGCGAGCTGGTTGACGGTCGGGGTATGCAGGTCGGCGGCCTGCTTGGCGACGGCGCAGGCGCGGCGCAGCGCTGCGGGCGCCCGCAGCCAGCCGAGGCGCAGGCCCGGCGCCATGACCTTGGAGAAGGAGCCGAGCAGGACGGTGCGGTCGCGGGCCTCCTCATACGTGGCGATCCAGGGCACGCGCTCGCCCTCGAAGCGGAGTTCGCCGTACGGGTCGTCCTCGACGATCCACAGTCCGCGCCGCGCGGCGACCCGCGCGAGGGCGGCGCGGCGTTCGGCGGGCAGGGTGCGGCCGGTCGGGTTCTGGAACGTGGGCACCGTGTAGAGCAGCTTCGGCCGGTGCTCGGCGGCGAGCGCGTCGAGGGCGTCGGGGTCGATACCGTCGGCGTCGCAGGGGACGGCAACGATGCGGGCGCCCGCGAAGCCGAAGGTCTGCAGGGCGGCCAGGTAACAGGGGTTCTCTACGAGGACCGTGTCACCGGGTTCGATCAGCGCCGTCGCGAGGAGGGACAGGGCCTGCTGGGAGCCGGTGGTGATCAGCAGGTCGTCGGCGGTGGTGGGCAGCGAACGCGCGGTGGTGCGGGCGGCGAGCGCCGCGCGCAGGGCGGGTTCGCCCTCGGTGGTGGAGTACTGGAGCGCGCGCTGCGGCTCGGACGCGAGGACGTGGGCGAACGCGGCCGCGACGCCGTCGGTGTCGAAGAGTTCGGGCGCGGGGAGGCCGCCCGCGAAGTTGATGACCTCGGGTCGGGCGGTGACCGCCAGGATGTCCCGGATCGGGGAGCCGCCGACGGTGGCGACGCGAGCGGCGAGCTCGGCGGGCGGGACGGGCGTGGTGACGGTCATGGGGGCGCGGGTCCTTCCGGGCGCGGGCGGCGGTTGTCCGGAACCCTAGATAAGTAGATGCCCTGTGCACCTGCCGTTTCGGGATACGGACGGCCGCCCGCCGCTTCCCGCCGGGCCCAGCCCCTCAGTCGGCGCTCTGCTCCCACCTCTTGATCCACTCGTTGTCGCCGAGCGGGTAGTCGTACCCCGGGCGGCCGGTGTTGGCGCTCGTACGGAACGGGGTGCCATTGTTGTCGATGTGGACGGTGCCGCGCCGGTTGCCGCTGGACCACTCCAGGGTGAGGTCCCAGCGGACGTCACGCGTCGTGGTGTGCGCGGTGACGTAGAAGACCTCGGGGTCGGACTCGCTCACCTTGTACGGGAAGTCGCGCTGCCCGTTCATGCCGTGCACGACCGGGCTGCCCGCGTCCAGATTCACGTCGAACGACTTGGTTCCGACGCCGCCGCCGCAGCCGACGCCCATCGAGTAGTCGTTCCAGGCGAGCGGGGCGTTGCTGCTGACGACGCGGACGTGCAGCGCCTCCAGGACGACGGTGTCGTGCCCGGTGCCCTGCACGGTCAGCGCGACGCGCTGCTCCCCGGAGGAGACCGCGCCGTACGCCGCCGCCCAGCGGGACGCGTCCTGCTCGGGGGCGGGCGGGCCGACCTGCGCCGGTTCACTGTCGACGAGGAAGTGCTGGCTGCACGGGCTCTCGTAGACGTAGGGGCGAGTGGCGACGGTGAGGGGCGTCCCGGTGGGCCCGTCCTCGGCCTCTCCCCGCGGGCCGCCGGTCGGGCGGGCATGGGCGGTGGGCGGGGCGCCCGTGCGGGCGGACGCGGACGGGGACGGGGAGGGCTTGGCCGACCCGGACGCCGACCCGGAGGGTGACGGCGACGCGGACGCCGCCTTCGACGGGCCCCGCTCGGTGGTCTCCCGCCCTCCGGCCGCCGTCGCCCCGACCGCCTGCGGCGCCGCGCCGCCCTTGTCGTCCCCGGAACTCAGATTCACGGCGAGGGCAACGGCCCCGAACAGCGCGGCGACCCCGATCCCGACCACGAGAGCGGTACGCCTGCGGCGCGGGAACCGGACTCTGGCGGGCCCGGCCGTGCCCGAGGCCGCGCCGGGGGCGGGGGAGGCGGACGGGTCGACATCGGGGCTGGGCGGAGTACTGGGGTTGGGGTCGGGGTTGGTGCCGGTTCCGGTACGCGGGTCGGTACTCGGTCCGGTGCCGCTACCGGCCGCGCCGAGCGCCACGCCCGAAGCGGGACCCGGACTCGACGTCGGGCCCTGCTCCGGTGCGGAGTCCGGCGTCGCGTCCTGCCCCGGCGCCGCACCCAGTGCGGCGCTCGACCCGGCTGCCGCACCCGGCACCGCACCCGACCCGCCCGGGGCCGTGCTCGGCCCAGGTGTCGCGCCCGACCCGGCTGCCGCACCCGGCGTCGTGTCTTGCTCCAGTGCCGCGTCCGGCGTCGGTGTCACACCCGGTGCGGCGCCCGACCCGTGTGCCGCGCCCGGCACGGCTGCCGCACCCGGCACCGCACCCGACCCGCCCGGGGCCATGCTCGGCCCAGGTGTCGCGCCCGGCACCGGCACCGCACCCGACCCGGTCGGTGCGCTCGGCGTCGGAGTCGCACCCGGCCCGGGGGCCGCGCCTGACCCGGCCGCCGCGCCCGCCGTCCGCGCCCCCTCCCCCGTCCTCGGCGAAACCTTCCGCCCCCGGCTCGCGTCCGCCAGGAGCCAGTTGCGGTGGAGTTCGACCAGTTCCGGCGGGGTCGCCTTGCAGAGGCGGGCCAGGCGTTCCACCGGGGCGTAGTCCGTCGGCACCGCTGTGCCGTTGCAGTAGCGGTGCAGCGTCGACGTGCTCATGTGCAGGCGCTTGGCCAGCGTCCCGTAGCTGAGCCCCGAACGTTCCTTCAGCCCCCGCAGCAGCGACGCGAACGCGTCCGCGCTGTCTCCCGCCAGATCCCCTGACACCCGTTCCTCCGTTCCCCCACGTCCCACCCGAGCGTTCCAGGCAGGGCGCGTTTCCCCTGGTCAAACCCTGTTTCAGCGTTCCAGTGTCCCGTACTGCCCGTGGAGTGTGGCGGCTGGGACGGATCACCGCACAAGCTCTGGTCATCCAAGCACCACACCCACCGCTCCACCGAAGGGGACCACCAGAATGTCCGGCATCCGTACCTCCCGTACCCGTCGTGTCCGCCGTGCCCGTCTCGCCACCGCCGCCGCGACCGTCGCGATCGCGGCGTTCTCGCTGACCGCGTGCAGCGACGGCGCGGGCGTCAAGGACGAGGGCGCGTCGGCCGCGTCGAGCACGTCCCCGACCCCGGTGCACGACGCGTCCCCCGTCTCCGACGCGAAGCCGGCCGCCTCCGGTTCGAAGCAGGCCGCGTCCACGCCGGCCGCCTCGGCCCCCGCCGGGCAGTCGGCCGCCAAGCCCGCCACGAAGCCGACCGCCGACACCGCCGCCGCCGCGAAGCCCGCCGCGTCCCGCCAGACCTCCGCGAAGCGGACGGTCTGCGACGGCTCCAACACCCGTACCGTCGCCGCGCCCGTCAACCGCCCGGTCAACCACATGCTCCTGACGGTCACCAACACCGGCTCCACCACCTGCGACCTGTACTACTACCCGTCGGCCCGGTTCGGCGAGGCGCAGTCCGTGCCGCCGGTCATCGAGGACTCGCAGCCGCAGGCGGTGGTCTCCCTGGCGCCGGGTGAGTCCGGTTACGCGGGTGTCACCCTCTCCGCGACCGACGGCAGCGGCACGAACGGCTACTGGGCGAAGTCCCTCTCGGTCTACTTCTCGGACGCCAAGGGCGCGGCGGGCTACAACGGCAAGTCCGCGCGGCCGTCCCTGCCCGCGAAGGGTGTCTGGGTCGACAGCACGGTGAAGGTCACGTACTGGCAGTCGGAGATGGACGACGCGCTGATGTGGTGACCCACCGAGCGACTCACCAGGTGACTTACCAGGTGACTTACCTTTTGGTGCGCACCCGACCGAATAGTGGGTTCTTGTGCGCAATCGGGCGGCGGAAAAGGATGCGGTCATGACGAAGAACTCCCCCGCATCCATCTCCGCCCCCGTATCCACCTCCACACCCGCGCCCGTCTCCGTCCTGGGCCTCGGCATGATGGGCTCCGCGCTCGCCGCCGCGCTCCTCGGGGCCGGGCACCGCACCAACGTCTGGAACCGCACCGCCGCGAAGGCGGAACCGCTCGTCGCGCGGGGCGCGGTCGCGGCCGGCTCGGCGGCCGACGCGGTCGCCGCGAGCCCGCTCGTGATCGTCTGCCTGACGACCTACGACGACGTGGCCAAGGTCCTGCACCCGCTGGGCGACGCCCTGGACGGCAGGACGGTCGTGAACCTCACCAACGGCACCCCGGACCAGGCCCGCGAGTTCGCCGCCCGCGCGAGGGCCGCCGGGGCCGCCTACATCGACGGCGGGATCATGGCCGTACCGCAGATGATCGCGACACCCGGCGCGTACGTCTTCTACAGCGGCGACGAGGAGGCGTACGAGGCGCACCGGTCGACGCTCGCCGCGTTCGGCGGCACCCGCTGGACCGGCGGGGACCCGGGGCTCGCCGCGCTGTGGGACCTGTCCTTGCTGACCGGGATGTACGGGATGGTGATGGGCGCGGTGCAGGCGTTCGCGCTGGCGGGTTCGGCGGGCGTACCGGCGCGGGACCTCGCCCCGCTGCTCGCGGACTGGACGGTCGCCATGACGCGCGGCCTGGTCCCCGGCGCGGCGGAGGCGATCGACGCGGGGCAGCACCGCACCGACGTGTCCAGCCTGGCGGTGAACCAGGCCGCGTTCCCCAATCTCCTCGCCACATACGAGGCGGCGGGCGTCGGGACGGAGCTGTTCGCCCCGTTGCGGACGCTCCTCGACCGCGCGGTGGAGGAGGGTCATGGCGCGGACGGCCTGTCCCGCCTGGTGGAGCTGGTGCGGCGGGGCTGAAAAACTGGCCCTCATGGACTACGTAGACGAACTGGCGGCCCGCGCACGCGCCCTGGCCACGGCGGCGGGCCCCCGCCGCGTCCTCGGCATCGCGGGTCCGCCCGGCGCGGGCAAGTCCACGCTGGCGGAGGCGGTCGTGGAGGCCCTGGGCGGCCTGGCCGCGCTCGTCCCCATGGACGGCTTCCACCTCGCCGACGCGGAGTTGGCGCGGCTGGGCCGCGCGGACCGCAAGGGCGCTCCCGACACGTTCGACGCGTACGGCTACGCGGCGCTCCTCGCCCGCCTGCGCACCCCGCGCTCCGGCGAGACGGTCTACGCCCCATCGTTCGAGCGTGAGTTGGAGCAACCGCTGGCGGGCGCGCTCCCGGTGTCCCCGGAGACTCCGCTGATCGTGACGGAGGGCAACTATCTCCTTCTGGACGAGGAGCCCTGGTCCACGGCGGTGCGTCCGCTCCTGGACGAGGTGTGGTGGGTCGCGGTGGACGACACCGTGCGTGTCGAGCGGCTGATCGCCCGCCACATCGCCTTCGGCAAGTCCCCGTCGGCGGCCCGCGCCTGGGTCCTCCGCTCGGACGAGGCGAACGCGGACCGGGTGGCCGCCGGGCGGGAGCGGGCGGACGTGGTGGTGGACGTGGACACGGGCACGGTCACGGTCACCTCCACCACCACGACCCCGTCCGCCCGGTGATCAGTCCTCCCCCGACATCTTCCCCATGGTCTTTCCCATGCTCTCCCCCGTGTTCTCCCGCAACCACCCCTTCACCACCTTCCCGCTCGCGTTGCGCGGCAGCTCCGTCACGAACGCGACGTGTCTCGGCACCTTGTAGTTGGCCATCTCGCGGCGCGCCCAGGCGATCAGGTCGTCGGCGGTGAGGACGGCGCCCCTGCGGCGGACGACGTACGCCTTGCCGACCTCGCCGAGGCGGCTGTCCGGGACGCCGACGACCGCCACGTCCGCCACATCGGGGTGCAGGCCGAGGAGTTGCTCCACCTCGGCGGGGTAGGCGTTGAAGCCGCCGACGATGAACATGTCCTTGACGCGGTCGGTGATCCGGAGGTACCCGTCGGCGTCGAGAATCCCGACGTCCCCCGTCCGCAGCCAGCCGTCCGGCGTGATCGCCTCCGCCGTCGCCGCCGGGTCCTCGAAGTACTCGCGCATGACGTTGAAGCCACGGACGAGGACTTCTCCCGGCTCCCCGGGCCCGGCCGACTCGACCCGGACCTCGGTGCCGGGGATCGCCCGCCCCGAGGTCGACGCGATCCGTTCGGGCGGGTCGCCGCGCCGGCACATGGTGACGATGCCGCTCGCCTCGGAGAGCCCGTACGCGGTGAGCACGGTGTCGACGCCCAGTTCTCCGCGCAACCGCTCGACCAGGCGCAACGGCACGACCGCCGCCCCGGTGACGACGAGCCGCAGTGTCGACAGGTCGTGGGCGTCGCGGCCGGGGTGGTCGAGGAGGGACTGGTGGAGGGTGGGCGGTCCGGGCAGGACGGAGACGCGTTCGGCGGCGATGTGGGCGAGGACGGTGTCCACGTCGAAGACGGGCTGCGGGATCATCGTCGCGCCGCGTGTCAGGCAGGCGATGATCCCGGCCTTGTATCCGAAGGTGTGGAAGAACGGGTTCACGATCAGGTAGCGGTCGCCTTCGCGCAGACCGGCCAGGCCGGACCAGATCTCGTATCCGCGCACCGTCTGCGCGTGCGTGATCACCGCGCCCTTGGGCCGCCCGGTCGTGCCCGAGGTGAAGACGATGTCCGACGGGGAGGACGGGGTGAGGGCGGCGGCGCGTTCCCGCACCTCCGCGTTCGTCACCTTGTCCCCGGCGGCCAGGAACTCCTTCCAGCTCCGGTAGCCGGGCACGTCGGGCGCCGTGTCGCCGAGCACCACCACCTGTTCCAGGGCGGGGAGTGCGGCACCGGCCTGCTGGGCGCGGCGCAGCGAGGCCACGTACGACGTGCCGAGGAACGTACCGGTGACGAGGAGGAGCCGGGCCCGCGACCTGGCGAGGATGTCGGCGGCCTCGGCGCCCTTGAACCGGGTGTTGAGCGGCACGAGGACCGCGCCGGCGGTGACCGCGCCGAGCGCGGAGACGATCCAGTCGAGGGTGTTGGGCGCCCAGATCGCGACGCGGTCGCCCGGCCGGATCCTGGCGGCGAGACACGCGGCGGCGGACCGTTCGACGCGCTCGCCCAGCTCGGCGTACGTGATCCGGGCGCGCCCGTCGACGACCGCCTCCCGTCCGCCGTACCGCGCCGCCGCGTCCCGTACGAGCTCCGGGATCGTCGCCCACCCGCCGCCGGTGTCCATCGCCCGCCGCCTCCCGACCGCTCACGCACGCCGTAGCTGACTATCCGTCAGATTAGCTGTAGCCTGACGCGCTGTCAGCAGAGCGGGAACCGGGCACGAGCAGGGGCGGGTACCCATGGCGCACACGACCACCGGCATCAAGGACGCCACGGCCGTCGTCGGCATCGGCCGGACCGCGTTCGCGAAACACCTCCCCGAGTCGGAGAAGACGCTGGCCTGCCGGGCGATCCTCGCCGCGCTCGACGACGCGGGCATCGCACCGTCCGAGGTCGACGGCTTCGCCTCGTACACGATGGAGGAGACCGACGAGGTCGAGATCGCGAAGGCGATCGGCGCGGGCGACGTCACCCACTTCAGCAAGGTCGGCTACGGCGGCGGCGGTTCCTGCGCGACCCTCGCCCACCTCGCCGCCGCGATCGTCACCGGCCGGGCGAGCGTCGGCGTCGCCTGGCGCTCCCGCAAACGGGGCAGCGGCCCCCGCCCGTGGAAGAACACCACGGCGCAACTCCCCACCCCCGCCCAGTGGACGCGCCCTTTCGGCCTGCTCCGCCCCGCCGACGAGATAGGGATGCTGGCCCGCCGCTACATGCACGAGTACGGGGCCACCCGCGACCACCTCTTCAACGTCGCCCTCGCCTGCCGCAACCGAGCCAACCAGAACCCGGCCGCGATGATGTACGAGCGCCCCCTCACCCGGGACATGTACATGAACGCCCGCTGGATCAGCGAGCCGCTCTGCCTCTACGACAACTGCCTGGAGACCGACGGGGCGCTGGCCTGCGTCGTGGTCTCCGCCGAACGGGCCCGCGACTGCCGTCAGAAGCCCGTCCACATCCACTCCGCCGCGCAAGGGCTGCCCGCCCAGCACCACGGCATGGTCAACTACTGGAACGACGACCCGCTCACGGGCCCCGCCTGGACCGCCGCCCGCCACCTCTGGAAACAAGCGGATCTCACCCCGGAGGACGTCGACGTGGCCCAGATCTACGACGCGTTCACCCCGCTCATCCTCCTCTCCCTGGAGGGCTACGGATTCTGCGGACGCGGCGAGGGCGGCGCGTTCACCGAGGGCGGCGCCCTGGAGACGGGCGGCCGCCTCCCCCTCAACACGAGCGGCGGCGGCCTCTCGGAGGCTTACGTCCACGGCTTCAACCTGATCACCGAGGGCGTGCGACAACTGCGCGGCACGAGCACGGCCCAGGTCCCGAACGCCCGGACCTGCCTGGTGACAGCGGGCGAGGGGGTCCCCACATCGGCGGTACTCCTCAGAAGCGCCTAGGGGGGCGCCCCGCCAGGGGCGCGGGGAACTGCGCGAGCAACCACGACGAATCGGGCACCCGGCAAAGGACGGCACATGGCAGACGCGACACAATCAGCCCTGTTGACCCCCACCCCCGACGACGACGGCGCCCCCTTCTGGGCCTACGCGGCAAGGGGCGAGCTGAGAATCCAGGCCTGCGCCGACCCGGCCTGCGAGGAACTCCGCTTCCCACCACGCCCCTGCTGCCCCACCTGCCACTCCTTCGACACCGAGTGGCGCCACATGTCCGGCCGGGGAAGAATCTGGTCGTACGTGATCGCACACCCCCCGCTGCTCCCGGCCTACGCCGCCCAGTCCCCGTACAACGCGATCGTCGTCGAGCTGGCGGAAGCCCCCCGCATACGCCTCGTCGGCAACCTCGTCGCCTCCCCCGGCGCCCGCCTCGACTCGGTGCCCCCGGACCGCATCCGCATCGGCGCCCGCGTCCAGGTGGTCTTCGCGGAGATCGACGGCGTGACACTGCCCCGCTGGGTCCTGGAGCGCCCGTGACCCTGCGCACGGAGAAGCACCCGGAGACCGGGGTCGCGGTGGTCACCCTGAACAGACCCGACCGCCTGAACGCGATCGACACGGCCCTGGCCAGCGAACTCCGGGCGGCCTGGCAGGACTTCCGCTTCGACGACGCCGTAAGGGCCGTCGTCCTCACCGGCGCCGGGGACCGCGCGTTCTGCACGGGCATCGACCGCGACACCGACGTCCCGCAGCCCCACTCCCCCTACTCCACGGACGACCCGCTCCTGTCCGTCGGCCCGAAGGCGAACGACCTGTGGAAACCGGTGATCGCGGCGGTGACGGGCATGGCGTGCGGCGGGGCGTTCTACCTGCTCGGCGAGGCGGATTTCGTGATCGCCGACGAGACGGCCACGTTCTTCGACCCGCACACCACGTACGGCATGGTCAGCGCGTACGAATCGATGCACCTGGCCCAACGGATGCCACCGGGGGAAGTGGCACGGCTGGCCCTGATGGGCGCGGCCGAGCGGATCTCGGCGCGGCGGGCGTACGAGACCGGCCTCGTCTCCGAGGTCACCCCGCCGGGCGCCGCGCTGGATGCGGCGCTGCGGTGCGCGACCACGATCGCCGCGTACCCGGCGGCGGCGGTGCAGGGGACGGTGCGGGCGGTGTGGGCGGTGACGGAGACCGCCCGCGCCCACGCCTTCGCCCAGGCCCCGCATCTGATCGCGCTCGGCAACCTGCCGCCGGCGGAGCAGGCGGAACTGTTCCGCGCGCGGTCCGCCCGGGAGTTCCGGCTCCGGTAGAGCGGTCCTACGACCACGCCTCGGGGTCGACCTCGCAGCGGTAGTCGTCCCTGACGAGCCCT
This sequence comes from Streptomyces sp. NPDC046939, assembly GCF_040644575.1. Classification (NCBI taxonomy): domain Bacteria; kingdom Bacillati; phylum Actinomycetota; class Actinomycetes; order Kitasatosporales; family Streptomycetaceae; genus Streptomyces; species Streptomyces sp. NPDC046939. The sequence continues at coordinate 51,359 of NZ_JBEYWV010000019.1, read as the reverse complement.
TCCCCGGCATTGACCGGCACCTTGACGGTCGCCTTGTCGTTGCCACCGACCTTGACCTGCCGCATCGCGTCGTCCGCCTCGGCACCCCGGGCGTCGCGGAAGGTCACGTGCACGGTGAACGTGGCGGTGCGGCTGTTCGCGTTCGTGACCTCGACGGTGGCGTACGGCTTCTCCGGGGTCGCACAGCGCACCAGCCGGGCCTTGGCGTACCGGGGCTCCCCGTCGCCGCCGGTCGCCGACGACGACGGCGTGGACCGGTACCCGGGCCGCCGCGTGTAACCGCTGCCGCCCGAGGACGACGACCCCGAGGAGCCGTCCCCGTACGCGGAGTCGTCGTCATCGTCATCGCCGTAGCCGGAAGACCCCCCGGAACCGGACGAGCCCCCGGAACCGGACGAGCTGGACGAGCTGTCATGGTTCTGCGACGAGCTGCTGCACCCGCCGCCCCCGCCACCGCCGTGCCCGTGCGAACCCCCGTGCCCCCGGCCGGTGGAGAACCCCGTCAGGGCCAGTACCACCAGCGTCGCGACAGCCGTCAGCTTCGTTCCCCGTTTCATCACGCGGGGACCCTACCCCCAGGAGGCTGCCGCGTGGCACCCCGTACTCACCCGGCGTAGCGTCGGTACGAGACCGAGGAGGTCGCTGATGATGCGCAATGTCGTCGGATCGGTCCTCGCCCTCGTCGGGGCGGCGGCCGCCGTCTGGAGCCCCTTCCGCGCCTGGAACGACGGTCGGCGCGGGCGCGCCTACCGGCTCCAGGAGCTGTTCTCGGGCGGGGGCGTCACGAACGCCCGCGCCGAACTGTTCGGCTCCCTGTTCCTGCCCTTCGTACTCCTCGCGCTGCTCGCGCTCCTGGGCCTGGTGCTGCGCTCGCGGCTCCTGGTCGCGCTCGCCGGGCTCGTCGTGCTCGGCTTCACGGTGCTGTGGATGGTGCGGGTGGCGCAGGCCGAGGACCAGCTCGTCCTCACCGGGAACGGGCACGGGCTCGGCGACGGGGTCGCCGCCGCGCTCGGCGGTGGCGTGCTCCTGCTGCTCGGCGCGCTGGTGATGAGCGGCCGCCATCCGCACCGCGGCCGCCGCGGCCACGCCCCTGCCGAGGAGTACGAGCCCGGGGACGGCTACGCCGAGCCCCCGGCCTGGCAGCCCCCGCCGCCTGCACCGCCCCCCGCCCAACCGCCCGTGACCTGGGGAAACGAGGCGACCGCACACGAGGCGACCGCACAGGACGCGAACGCCGCGCCCCCGGCGTGGGGCCCCGCCGACCAGGACCTCGACCGGACGCAGAACCTGCCACCCGTCACCCCCGGCACAACCGGACCGGCCGCACCAACCACACCAGTCAGGCCGACCGACAACGACGACCTGACCACGACCCAGCCCCAGCCCCACGTCCAGCCCCCACAGGGCGGCAGCACACGAGGCGGCTGAGGCCGGCGCCTAGCGACTCGTCCCGGTCCCCTTCTCCGCGTCCAGCGCGTACACGCACCGGTCCTTGCTGCACGCGTACACGACCCCGTCCCGCACCACGGGTGTCCCGGTGATCTCGCCGCCCGTGGCCAGCTTCCAGCGCAGGCGGCCGTCGTCGGCCTTCAGCGTGTAGAGCAGGTGGTCCGTGGAGCCGAAGTGGACGCGGCCGTCGGCGACGACCGGGGAGCCGACGATCTCGCCGCCCGCCTGGAACCGCCACTTCGGCGTCCCGGCGACGGCGTCGAGGGTGTAGAGGCCCTGGCCGCTGCCGACATGGACGTGGCCGTGGGCGACGAGGACCGGGTCGACGGCGCCTGGCCGCGACTCCGTCGCGATGCGCCAGCGGTCGCGGCCGTCGGTCGCGTCGAGGGCGTAGACGGTGCCGAGGTGGTCGGCGAGGTACACGCCGCCGCCGGTGACGGCGGGGCCCGGCGCGAAGGCGGGCGGCGACAGGAACACCGCGGGCGCCTCGAAATGCCAGCGGACGTGTCCGGAGCCGGCGTCGATGGCGAGGACGCGGGTGCCCGCGGAGACGTAGACGTAGCCGTCGGGCGCCGGGGTCAGGCGGACGGGGACGCCGCCGCAGGACGCCGCGTCACCGATCGGGTAGGACCAGCGCTCCTCCCCCGTACGGGCTTCGAGGGCGCGCAGCCGGGCGTTCTGCCACACGTACACGGTGCCGTCGTGGACGACGGGTCCGGCCTCGGGGGTCTCGAAGTCGGTCTGGCAGCCGGTGATCTCCCACAGCTTGTCGCCGGTGAGGGCCTCGCGGGCCTGGACGCCGCCGCCGCGGGTGGCGGTGACGACGGTGCCGCGGTCGGCCTGGAGCGCGTATACCCAGGCGTCGGTCTGCAGGCGCCACAGGTCGCCGCCCTCGCGGGCGTCGAGCGCCCAGAGGGTGGGGCCGTCGGAGGCGTGGATGCGGCCGTCGGCGACGGCCATGGACCAGGCGACGTCGCGGGTCTTGAAGCGGCGCCGCCCGGTGGCGACGTCGAGGGCGTGGACCTCGAAGGAGGTGACGTAGACGAGGTCGCCCGCGACCTTCGGGGTGCCCCACACGTCGTTCGACATGCGGAAGCGCCAGGGGCGCCAGGCCGAGCCCTCCGCCTGGGCGGGCGGCGGCACGGCCGGGTCCTGCGTCCCGTTGACGGCGGGCGCGGCGGCCTTGGCGCGGGTCCAGGAGGCGACGAGCCCGGACTCGGCCGGGGGCGCCTTCACGGCGGCGGCGCGGGCGTCGGCGACGCGCGGCCCTGGACCGATCGGCACCTGGGCCCCGGCGAGGCGGACCGGTCCGTCGGCGACGCCGGTGCCCGCGAGGGCCGGCGCGGGCTGGGCGAGGCCGTCGCTGGACACGGGGCCCGGCGGCTGGGAGGGCATGGCGGGCACCCGGGCACCGCCGTGGCCGGGGGTGCGGCCCGACTGCGGCTTGGCGACGGTGCGGACGCCGCGCCGCGCCTCGATGAGGGCGACCGAACGCTCGGGCAGCCACGCCGACGCCGTACCGCTGTCGTCGCTGCCGGGCCCGAACAGGTGCGGGGCGAGCTGCGCCTGGAGGTCGGCGGGCGAGGGCCGCCGGGTGGGGTCCATCTGCATGCACGACTCGATGAGCGGCCGCAGCTCGGGCGGCAGGCCCTCCAGATCGGGGCCCTCGCGGAGCAGCATGAAGACGGTCTCGACCGGGTTGGCGCCGTGGAAGGGGGCGTGTCCGGTGGCGGCGAAGACGAGCGTCGAGCCCAGCGAGAAGACGTCGCTGGCGCCGGTGACGCTGCGGGAGTCCTTGGCCTGCTCGGGCGACATGTACGCGGGCGTGCCCACCGCCACGTTCGTCATGGTCAGGCGGGTGTTGGAGACGCCGGACGCGATACCGAAGTCGATGACGCGCGGCCCGTCCTCGACCACGAGGACGTTGGACGGCTTGAGGTCGCGGTGGACGAGGCCCGCGCCGTGGATGGACTGCAGCGCCTCGGCGACGCCCGCCGCGAGCCAGCGCACGGCCTGCGCGGGCAGCGGCCCGCACTCATTCACTATCTCCTCGAGGGAGGGCGCGGGCACATAGGCGGTGGCGAGCCACGGCACGGCCGCGCGCGGGTCGGCGTCGACTACGGCGGCCGTGTAGAACCCGGACACCGCGCGGGCCGCCTCGACCTCGCGGGTGAAGCGCACGCGGAACAACTGGTCCTCGGCCAGTTCGGTGCGCACCGTCTTGATGGCGACGCGCCGGCCGGACGCCGAGCGTGCCAGATAGACCAGACCCATGCCGCCCGCACCGAGCCGTCCGAGGACCTCGAACGGACCGATCCTTCTCGGATCGTGCTGCGTCAACTGATCCATCACTTGCCTGCCACCTCCCCGAGCGATGCCGGAACCCCCGGGTTTCCTGGTCCATCGCACATACGGCCCCCGTCAGCGTCTCACCACCGCAGCCCTACGGCGGCACGCACCCTGATTCTTCCTGTCCGGAGCCCCGGTGGCGAACCTGGGGGCATATCGGGGTGTCCCGCCTCCGCCGCGCCGCCGCCCCCGCTCAACGGACCGGCCCGAGCAGCACGAAGTCCGTCCCCTGGTCGTCGGCGAGGACGGCGATGTGCCCGTACGGGGTCCGGTGCGGCGCCACCCGGACGTGCCCGCCGAGCCGGACCGCCTCGGCGCAGTTGCCCGCGAGGTCGGCCGAGCCGAACTGGACGAGGAAGCGCGCGGGCCACTGGGGCACCCGCCGCCGCCCCGCGCCCGGCACGGCGGGCGCGGCCCCCGCCGGGGACGCGGCTCGCCATGTGTGCAGGTCGGAGCCGCCTACGGGGGCGCGCGGGTAGCCGAGGACCGCCGCGTAGAAGGCGTCGCTGAGGGCGGCCTCGGGGGTCCACAGCTCGGCCCGGCAGACCGCGCCCGGCGCCCCGGCCCGCTCGAAGCCCTGGTGGCTGCCCGCCTGCCACAGCCCGAAGACGGAGCCGTCGGGGCCCGCGGCGAGCGCGACGGTGGCCATGGTGCCGCCGGGGAACGGCCCCGACAGGAGGTAGCCGCCGGCCGCGACGGTGCGCTCGGCGGCGGCGTAGGCGTCCCGCACCGCGAAGTGCACGGTCCAGCCGCGCCCGCCGGGGGCGAGGGCGGCGACGGCCAGGTCGTGGCTGTAGGCGGCGGTGTAGTAGCCGCGCTCGGCGCCCGCGCCCTCGTCGAAGGTCCACCCGAAGAGGTCCCCGTAGAACCGCTTGCCCGCCTCGACGTCGGGCAGCCGGGCGTCGGCCCAGCACGGGGCGCCTTCGGGGTGGTCCGGGTACATGACAGCACGCTAGCGAGGGGCCCCGGGGGCCCGTGCTTGAGTTTCGAACCTCTGGCCATTTCCCGCCCCCTCGGGGGCCCTCCCGGGGGCCCCAACCCCATTTGCAGTCGGCCAGATCGCGCTCCGATCACCCCTCGGTAAGCTGACGGCATGACAGGACAAGTACGTACCGTCGACGGCCGTGTGGCCGGACGGCGTGGTCAGGCAACACGTCAGAAGCTGCTCGACTGCCTCGGCGAGATGCTCAGCTCCTCGCCCTACCGGGACGTCAAAGTCATCGATGTGGCCCGGAAGGCAGGCACGTCCCCGGCGACGTTCTACCAGTACTTTCCGGACGTCGAGGGCGCGGTCCTGGAGATCGCCGAGCAAATGGCGGCCGAGGGCGCCGGATTGACCGACCTGGTCGCCGACCGCTCGTGGGTCGGCAAGGCGGGCTGGGCGACGGCCCAGGAGCTGGTCGACGGCTTCCTGGAGTTCTGGCGCCGCAACGACGCGATCCTGCGCGTCGTCGACCTCGGCGCGGCCGAGGGCGACAAGCGCTTCTACAAGCTCCGCATGAAGATCCTGAACTCGGTCAACAACTCCCTTGCGGACGCGGTGAAGGAGTTGCAGGGCAAGGGCAAGGTCGACAAGGACGTGAGCCCGGCGGCGGTGGCCGGTTCGCTGGTCGCGATGCTCGCGGCGGTCGCCTCCCACCAGAAGGGCTTCCAGTCCTGGGGTGTCAAGCAGGCCGAACTCCGCCCGAACCTGGCGCTGTTGGTGTACCTGGGCGTGACGGGCAAGAAGCCGACGAGGTAGCGCCCGGCCCCTGCCCCTCTTCTTCACCTCCCTCCCCTCCCCCTCCTTCCCCCCTTTCCTTTCCGGTCCTGTCGTACGGCGGCGGTCCGCGTGTGAGCACGTGGGCCGCCGCCGTTGCCGTTCCGGGCGCTCTCAGCCCCGCCTCTCCAGCCGGAACAGCCGGATCTCCCGCTCCACCCGCGCCTGGTAGGCCGCGTACGGCGGCCAGAACCGGAGCGCGGCGGCCCACGCCTCGGCCCGCTCCCCGGCGGTGAGCAGCCGGGCGCGTACCGCGATGTCCTCGCCCCGCCAGCTGATCTCCGCGTCCGGGTGCGCCAGCAGGTTCGCGGTCCAGGCCGGATGACCGGGCCGCCCGAAGTTCGACCCGATCAGCAGCCAGGTCCCGCCCTCCTCCGGCATGCACGCGAGCGGTGTACGCCGTACGATCCCGCTCCTCGCCCCACGGACACTGAGCACCGTGCCCGGCAGCATCCGCGCGCTGAGCAGCACCTTGCCCCGGGTGAGGCGGTGCACCGCGCGGTCGAGCGCGGGCACGACGTGCGGGGCCACGTGGCCGAAGGCGCGGGTCGAGGACACCTTCTGGACGAACCGGACGCCGAGCGGCGCGGCCATCAGACGCTCACCTCAGCCGCCCGCGCGAACAGCCCCGCGACCTGCGCGGCGCGCGCCCGCAGCAGGTGCGCGGGCCCGAGGAGCAGCTCGTCGCCGGCGGCCCGCTTGAGGTACAGGTGGGCGTCGTGCTCCCAGGTGAAACCGATGCCGCCGTGCAGTTGGACGGCCTCGGCGGCGGCGGTGCGCAGCGCCTCCAGGCCGTGCGCGAGGGCGAGCCCGCCGACCCGCTCCCCGCCCTCGGCGTCCGCGGCCCAGGCGGCGTAGTACGCGGCCGACCGCGCCGCCTGCACCTGCACGTACACGTCGGCGAGCCGGTGCTTGACCGCCTGGAACGATCCGATGGGCCGCCCGAACTGCTCGCGCTCCTTGACGTACTCGACGGTCCGCTCCAGGGCCCGGCCGGCGGCGCCGACGGCCTCGGCGGCGAACAGCGTGGCGACTCCGTCCCCGGCGGCGGCGAGCGCCCCGGCGGCATCGGCGTCCTCCCGACCCAGCAACTCGGCGGCCACGTCCCGCAGTTCGACGCGGGCCCGCGGCCGGGTCTCGTCGAGCGAGGTCTGCCGCGTCCGTACGAGGCCGGGCGCGTCGCCGGGTACGAGGAACAGCAGTGTCCGAGGCCGGGCGAAGCCGCCGGTGTGCGCGGCGACGAGGAGCAGCCCGGCGCTGTGCCCGTCGAGCACCTGCTCGGCCTGCCCGTACAGGCGCCAGCCGGTGGCGTGCCGGGTGGCCTGGATGCCTCCCGCGCGGCCGCCGCCTGCCCAGTCGCCCGTGTTGTCGGCGACGAGTCCGAGGGCGGTGGCGAGCCCGGTGCCGGGTACGGCGAGGGTGGCGGTCAGGCTGCCGTCGGCGATGCGCGGGAGCAGTCCGGACCGCTGCTCCTCGCTGCCGAGGGCGCTGGTCAGGGGGGCGGCGAGGCCGCTGGTGGCGAGGAGCGGGGTCGGCGCGAGCACCCGCCCCAGCTCCTCCGCGACCAGGGCCAGCTCCGTGATCCCGGCCCCGGCCCCGCCCCGCCGCTCCGGCAGGGCGAGCCCGGGGAGCCCGAGCTCGGCGCCGAGGGTGCCCCACAGGGCCGGGTCGTGCCCGCCGGGGGTGCGGACAGCGGCTTTGACGTCGTCCGGGGTGCAGCGCTTGGTGGTGACTTCGCGCAGGGTGCGGCGGATCTCCTGCTGCTCCTCGGTGAGACCGGCGTCCATGAGGGCCCCTTTCTGACGGCCCGTCATATTAGGCGGCCGGGGCGGGAATGCCCAGAGACGGGACCGGGGACGGGAGGCCGCCACTGTAGGCAATCTGATGTACCGTCAGCTCCATGCCTGGTGCCCCTCGCAAGGCCGCCATCACGGGCATCGCCCTCTCCGACTGCGGCCGGCTGGACGACGCCACCCCCTACACCCTGCACGCCCAGGCCGCGCGCCGCGCGCTGGCCGACGCGGGACTCGCCCCGGGCGCCGTCGACGGCCTCGCGAGCGCGGGCCTCGGCACGCTCGCCCCGGCGGAGGTCGCCGAGTACCTGGGCCTGCGCCCCCGCTGGGTCGACTCGACGTCCGTCGGCGGCGCCACCTGGGAGGTCATGGCGGCGCACGCGGCCGACGCGATCGCCGCCGGGCGCGCCCGCGCCGTCCTGCTCGTCTACGGTTCGACGGCCCGCGCCGACCTCAAGGCGGGGCGGCGCACGGCGAACCTGTCGTTCGGGGCGCGCGGCCCGCTCCAGTTCGAGGTGGCGTACGGTCACACGCTCATCGCCAAGTACGCGATGGCGGCCCGGCGCCACATGCACGAGTACGGCACGACGCTCGGCCAGCTCGCCCAGGTCGCGGTGCAGGCGCGGCAGAACGCGTCGCGGAACCCGGAGGCGATGTACCGCGCGCCGATCACCGTGGACGACGTCCTCGCGGGCCCGGTGATCGCGGACCCGTTCACCAAGCTGCACTGCTGTCTGCGCTCCGACGGCGGGGCGGCGGTGCTCATGGTGGCGGAGGACCTGGTGCCGGACTGCGCCGGGCCGCCCGTATGGGTTCTCGGCACGGGCGAGTACGTCTCGCACACCACGATGGCCCAGTGGGACGACTTCACCGTCTCCCCGGCCGCCGTCAGCGGCCGTCTCGCCTTCGAGCGGGCCGGGGTCACCCCGGCCGAGATCGACGTGGCCGAGCTGTACGACGCGTTCACCTACATGACACTGGTGACCCTCGAAGACCTCGGCTTCTGCGCCAAGGGCGAGGGCGGCGCCTTCGTGGAGAAGGGCCGCCTGCGGTACGACGGCGAGCTGCCGACGAACACGGACGGCGGCGGCCTCTCCGCGCAGCACCCCGGTATGCGCGGCCTGTTCCTGCTGGTGGAGGCGGTACGACAGCTACGCGGCGAGGCGGGCGGCCACCAGGTCCGACGAACGGACGGCTCCCCGCCCTCGCTGGCGGTGGCCTCCGGCACGGGCGGCTGGTTCTGCTCGGCGGGCACGGTGATCCTCGCCCGGGACTGACGGTTCCGGCGGCACGGGCGAGGTGCGGGCCGCCCGCGACGAGGACCGGGGCCGCACCGCCCACCGACACCGACGCGGAGGAACGCCGCGAACTCGCGCGCCGCGTCCGGCGGGAGGCGCGGGCGGTGGCGCCCCTGGCAGGTGACCACGTGGTGACGGTCCATGCCCCCCGGGACAGCCACCGGCGGCGCGGGACCGTGCGGCCGCACCGCCCACCGGACGCCGCGAACTCGCGCGCCGCGTCCGGTGGGAGGCGCGGGCGGTGGCGCCCCCGGCCGGTGACCACGTGGTGACGGTCCATGATCCCGGCACACAGTCACCGGCAGCACGGGGCCGTCTGGTCCTCGCCGCCGCGCCCGCAAGGACGGCCGCGCCCCGGCCGTCCACGTCCGCCCCGCTGATGACACATCCTGACGCCCAGGCGGTGACCGCGGCGTCCACGTGTGCGGCCTCCAGGGTGACGTGCACCCGGCACCGTGGCGGGCAGCACCCGGCACCATGGCGGGCGCCCGCCACAATCGACGCATGGAACCCACACCCGACCTGCGCCCCCTGCTGAAGTCCCTGCGCGTCTGGGACACCGAGCTGCCCGTCTTCGACCCGGCGACCGCGCCGGAGGCGCCTCTGCGGCTCTTCGCGGAGTGGTTCGCGGCGGCCGTCGCGGCGGGCCAGAGCGAACCGCACACCCCGACCCTGGCCACGACGGACGCGGACGGCAACCCCGACGCCCGTACGGTGATGCTGCACGGCGCCGACGCCCGCGCCCTGCACTTCGCCTCGCACGCGGACAGCGCAAAGGGCCGCCAGCTCGCCGCGCGCCCGTTCGCCGCGCTGCACTTCTACTGGCCGGCGCAGGGCCGCCAGGTGCGGCTGCGCGGCCCGGTCCGCACGGCGCCGCCGGAGGTCGCGCACGCGGACCTGCACGTCCGCTCGACCGGTGCCCTCGCCTCGGCCCTGACCGGCCACCAGAGCGCGCACCTGCCCTCGTACGACGTCCTGGTCCGCGCCTCGGAGGACGCCTGGGCGCGGGCGGAGCGGGAGCCGGACGCGCCGGTGCCGTCCTGGACGGTGTACGAACTGCTGCCGCGCGAGGTGGAGTTCTTCCAGGGCGACGCCCGCCGCCGCCACGTACGCCTGAGGTACACCGAGCGAGAGGACGGCGCCTGGGCCAAGGAGCTGCTCTGGCCCTGAGGGGCTCCCTCAGCGCCGCGCGGCGGGCCGGAAGACGGGGACGGTGAACCCGCCGCCGTCGTCCTCGCGGAAGGAGACCTCCAGCTCCATCCCGACCCGCAGCTCCCCCTCCGCGCACTCCACGACCTCGGTCATCATCCGGGGCCCTTCGGCGAGGTCGACGACGGCGGCCACGTACGGGGTGCGCTCGCCGAAGGGCGACAGGTCGTTGCGGTGGACGACGGACCACGTGTAGAGCACGGCCCGCCCGCTCGCGGCCCGCCACCGCACGGTCCCGGGGTCGTCGTTCCAGCAGTACGGGCAGAACTCGCGCGGGTAGTGGTGCGCCCGCCCGCACGCGTCGCACTGCCGCAGGAGCAGCCGCCCCTCGGCGCAGGCGTCCCAGTAGGTCCGGGTGAAGGCGTCGGCCTCGGGGACGTCGGACCGCGCGGCCGGGCTCATCGGAACAGCCCCAGCGCGGCGTCGAGCGACCAGCTCTGCCAGGCCACGGCGAACAGTGCGACGACCGAGATGAGCGCCATCATCGCGTTCTGCCCCTGCTCGGCCCAGTCGTGGATCATGAGGGTGAAGTACAGGAGGTTGAGCAGCAGCCCGCCGACGAGCGCGACGGGCGTCAGGAACCCGAGCACGAGGCCGAGCCCGAGCGCGAGTTCGGCGTAGACGACGACGTACGCCATGGTCCTCGGCCGGGGCCTGACGACGAGGTCGAAGCCGCTGCGCACGGCGTTCCAGCGGTGTTTTTCCGCCACGTCCGCCGCCCAGGCGATCCCGGTGCCGCGCTCGAACCACCCCTTCTTGTCCTTGTGCCGCCAGCTCTCCAGCCACCACAGGCCGAGGCCGATGCGGAGCACGGCGAACCATTCGGCGCCGCTGAGCCCTATCGCGTCCATGCGCGTCAGCCGCCTCCCGCCCGGTGTGCGAACCGCTGCTTTCTGACGGTACGTCAGTTCAGCGCACCGGCGCCGGGCCCGCAAGAGCCCGTACGCGTACCCGCCCCTCCTTCGTGATCGATTCGCAACCGATTCCGGTCTTGACCGAGACCCATCAAGTGACCGCGCGATTACGCTCCCGCACATGACCGCCCCCACACCTCCACAAGCCGCCCGCAGCCATGAGCGTCCGCCCGTGTACGTGATCGGCGGCGGACCCGGCGGCCTCGCGGCGGCCGCCGGCTTGCAGGCACACGGCGTCCGGGCCGTCGTCCTGGAGAAGTCGGACCGGGTCGGCGCCTCCTGGCGCCGCCACTACGACCGCCTCCACCTGCACACCACGCGCCGCCTCTCCGCCCTGCCCGGGCTGCCGATGCCGCGCCGCTTCGGCCGCTGGGTCGCGCGCGACGACGTCGTGCGCTACCTGGAGAAGTACGCCGAGCACCACGACCTGGAGGTGGTGACCGGGGTCGAGGTCACTCGCGTCGACCGCGCGCCCGACGGCGCCGGATGGCTGCTGCGGGCGACCGGCGGCCGTGAACTGACGGCGACCGCCGTGGTCGTCGCCACCGGCTACAACCACACCCCGCGCCTGCTCGACTGGCCGGGCGCCGACACCTACGCCGGGCATCTGCTGCACGCGAGCGAGTACCGCGCCCCCGGCCCGTACGCGGGCCAGGACGTGCTCGTCGTCGGCGTCGGCAACACCGGGGCCGAGATCGCCGTCGACCTGGCCGAGGGCGGCGCCGCGCGCGTCCGCCTGGCCGTGCGCACCGCACCGCACATCGTGCGCCGCTCCACGCTCGGCTGGCCGGCCCAGCGCACCGGCATCCTCTGCCGCCGCCTGCCGGTGCGGCTCGTCGACAAGATGGCCCGCCCGCTGGCGAGGCTCAGCGTGCCGGACCTGTCGGCGCACGGGCTGCCGCGCCCGGACACGGGCCTGTACTCGCGGGCCCGCGCGGGCGCCATCCCGGTGCAGGACGTGGGGCTGATCGCGGCGGTGCGGGCGGGCCGGGTCGAGCCCGTGGCGGCGGTCGAGTCCTTCGAGAAGACGGAGGTCGTCCTCGCCGACGGCACGCGCCTGGCCCCGGACACGGTGATCGCGGCGACGGGCTACGACCACGGCCTGCGCGACCTGGTCGGCCACCTCGACGTCCTCGACCCGGTCACCGGCCGCCCGCGCCCGCACGGCCGCCGCACCCTGCCCTCGGCCCCCGGCCTCTACTTCACCGGCTACACGAACCCGATCAGCGGCATGCTCCGCGAACTGGCCCTGGACGCGGAGCGCATAGGCAAGGCGCTCGCGAAGGCACCACGCTAGAACCCGTCCCCGAGCCGGACACCTTTACCCGCACGCCTGTTCCTGACGAAGCGTCAGTTCAGTAACCTGACTGTGCGTCAGTTGCTTCTCGTCGTCGCTGTCACACAGGAGCGGGCGGACCGATGCTTGGATCGACCTACGGCACCCTGACCACCGACGCCCGCCGGGCCCGCGTGATCGCCTGCGGCGAGCGGCCCGGACCCGCCGTGCACGGCACGGCGGGCGGCGACGACCGCGACGTCAGCGGGCGCCCGCTGCACCGCGACGTACCGGACCTGGACCGCTTCTTCCGCCCCGAGACCGTGGCCGTCGTCGGGGCGTCGGACGCCGAGGGCCGCCCCAACACGGGCATCACCCGTCAGTTGACGCGCTGGGCGGAGCGGGTCGGCGCGCGCCTGTACCCCGTGAACCCCACCCGCGAGACGGTCTTCGGGCTGCCCTGCTCCCCGTCCGTGCCGGAGCTGCCGGTCCAGGTCGACCTGGCGGTGCTCCTCGTCGCGGACCCGCTGCCCGTGATCGAGCAACTGGCGGACGCGAAGGTGCGGTACGCGGTCGCCTTCGCCTCGGGGTTCGCGGAGACGGGCGCCGAGGGCGCGGCGGCACAGCGGCGCCTCACGGAGGCGGTCGAACGCTCGGGAATGCGCCTCCTGGGCCCGAACACCAACCTCAACGCCTTCGAGCACTTCCGCGACGACCTCGAAGGCCCGGCCATCGCACTCATCACGCAGTCGGGACACCAAGGCCGCCCCGTCTTCGCCCTCCAGGAGTTGGGTGTCCGCCTCTCGCACTGGGCCCCGACGGGCAACGAGGCCGACCTGGAGACCGCCGACTTCCTCTCCTACTTCGCGCACCGGCCCGAGGTCGGCGCGATCGCCGCCTACATAGAGGGCCTGAAGGACGGCCGCTCCTTTCTCCTGGCCGCCGACCGGGCCGCGTGCGCGGGCGTGCCCGTCATCGCGGTCAAGGTGGGCCGCACGGAGACGGGCGCCCGCACGGCCGCCTCGCACACCGGGAAGCTCACGGGCGCGGACTCGGTGGTGGACGCGGCGATGCGCCAGTTCGGCGTCGTCCGCGTGGACGGCCTGGACGAACTCCAGGACACGGCGGCGCTGCTCGCCCGCGCGAGGCCGCCGCAGGCGGACGGGGTGGCCGTGTACTCGATATCCGGCGGCACGGGAGCCCACTTCGCGGACCTGGCGACAGCGGCGGGCCTGAACCTGCCACCGCTCCCGGAGCCGAAGCAGGCGGAGCTGCACCAGTGGATCCCGGACTATCTGAGCGTGGCGAACCCGGTGGACAGCGGCGGCCACCCGGTCGGCGACGAGCGGGGCCGGAAGATCATCGACGCGCTCCTCGCCGACCCGTCCATCGGCGTCCTGGTCTGCCCCATCACGGGCCCGTTCCCCCCGCTGAGCGACAAGCTGGCGCGGGACCTGGTGGACGCGGCCGAGCACACGGACAAACTGATCTGCGTCGTATGGGGCTCACCCGTCGGCACGGAGCCCGCATACCGCGAGACGCTCCTCGGCTCCTCCCGGCTGGCCACCTTCCGCACCTTCGCGAACTGCGTCACGGCGATCCGCGCCTACCTGGACCACCACCGCTTCCGGGCCGCCTACCGCTCCCCCTTCGACGAGGCCCCGCGCACCCCGTCCCCCTCCTTCCGCAAGGCGCGGGCCCTGCTGCGCCCCGGCGGGCGGCTCAGCGAACACGCGGCGAAGCAACTGCTGCGGGCGTACGGCATCCGCGTACCGCGCGAACAGCTCGTGACCAGCGCCGCGGCGGCGGTACGAGCGGCCTCCCTCGTCGGCTACCCGGTGGTGATGAAGGCCTCGGCGCCCCAGCTCGCGCACAAGTCGGAGCTCGGCCTGGTCAAGATCGGCCTGACCTCGGCGAGCCAGGTCAGGGACGCCTACCGCGACCTGGCCGACATCGCCCGCTACGAGGGCATCGACCTGGACGGCGTCCTGGTCTGCCAGATGGTCGAGCGCGGCGTCGAGATGGTCGTGGGGGTGGCGCACGACGACCTGTTCGGCCCGACGGTGACGGTCGGCCTGGGCGGCGTACTCGTGGAGGTCCTGCGGGACACGGCGGTGTGCGTACCGCCCTTCGGCGAGCCCCAGGCCCGCGCGGCGCTCGACGGGCTGCGCGGCCGCGCCCTGCTCGACGGGGTGCGGGGAGCGCCGCCCGCGGACCTGGACGCCTTGGTCGAGGTGGTCCTGCGCGTCCAGCGCATGGCCCTCGAACTGGGCGAGGACCTGGCGGAGCTGGACATCAACCCGCTGATGGTCCTGGAGCGCGGCCAGGGCGCGGTGGCCCTGGACGCGCTGGCCGTCTGCCACTGACACAGAACAGGACCCTCATGCCCCCCGCTCCTCCGGTACTGCACGCCACGGAGAACAACGTCTCGTGGATCACGCTGAACCGCCCGGAGACCCTGAACGCCGTCACCCGGGACCAGCGGAACCGTCTCATAGCGCTCCTGGAGGAAGCCTCCTCCAGCCCACAGACACGCGCGGTCGTCCTGACGGCGACGGGCAGGGGATTCTGCGCGGGCGCGGACCTCCGCGATCAACCGGCGAGCCCCGCCCCCCGCCCGACGGGCGACGTCTCCCGCACGATCCGCCAGGGCGCCCAGCGCCTGATCGCCGCGGTGCTCGACTGCGAGAAGCCGGTGATCGCGGCGGTCAACGGCACGGCGGCCGGCCTGGGCGCGCATCTGGCGTTCGCCTGCGACCTGGTCGTCGCGGCGGAGTCGGCCCGCTTCATCGAGGTCTTCGTCCGGCGCGGCCTGGTCCCGGACGGCGGCGGCGCCCATCTGCTCCCCCGCCTGATCGGCCCGCAGCGCGCGAAGGAGCTGATGTTCTTCGGCGACGCGCTGCCGGCTGCCGAGGCGGAGCGCATGGGCCTGGTCAACAAGGTCGTCCCGGACACCGAACTGCCCGGAACCGTACGGGAGTGGGCGGAACGCCTGGCGGCGGGCCCGACCCGGGCCCTGGCGCTCACCAAGCACCTGGTGAACGCCTCGCTCTGCACGGACCGGGCCACGGCGTTCGCGGCGGAGGCGACGGCACAGGAGCTGAACATGGGCACACACGACGCGCGGGAGGGCGTGGCCGCCTTCGTGGAACGCCGCCGCCCGCATTTCGAGGGCCGCTGACCCTTCCCATCTGACGCCCCGTCAGCTCTACTGGCGGACATGATGGGACACGCGGGCATGGCGGCCTCGGTCGTCCGGTACCTGAGGTCGGTCGGCTCCCCGACCACGGCGGGCCCCGTGGACGCCCTCCCCCGCCCCGAGCTGCGGGCGGTGGGCGAGGACGAACGCGCCCCGGTCGACCCGGCCGAGTTCCGCCGCGTCCTCGGCACGTTCGCGACGGGCGTCACGGTCATCACGGCGGCGCCCCCGGGTGAGAGCCCGGCGGGCTTCGCCTGCCAGTCCTTCGCGTCGCTCTCCCTGGACCCGCCGCTGGTGGCGTTCATGGTGGCGCGTACGTCGACGACGTGGCCGCGGATCGCCCGCGCGGGCGTCTTCTGCGTCAACGTACTGAGCGCGAACCAGGACGAGCTGTGCCGGGCGTTCGCCGTCAGCGGGGCCGACAAGTACGCGGGCGTCGGCTACAGCGCGGCCCCGGTGTCGGGTTCGCCGCGGCTGGACGGAGCGGCGGCGTGGATCGACTGCGCGATCCACGCGGTCCACACGGGCGGCGACCACCTCATCGTCGTCGGCAGGGTCACCGCCCTAGGCACCCACGCCGAGGACCGCACGCCCCTGCTCTTCCACCGGGGCCGCTTCACGCGCCTCAGCGAGTGACGAGCGCCCCCCGCCGGATGACGAGGGACATGAGAGCGGCGACCGCACAAAGCGCCCCGGCGGCGTACCAGACGACGTCATAGTCCCCAAAGACATCCCGCGCGAGCCCCCCGAGAAAGGCAACGACAGCGGCCCCCACCTGATGAGAAGCGAGCACCCACCCAAAAACAATGGCGCTGTCATCCCCGTAGTGCTCACGACAGAGAGCAATAGTGGGCGGCACGGTGGCAACCCAGTCGAGCCCGTAGAAGACCACGAAGAACACCATCGGCGGATGCACACTGGGCGCCAGCAGGATCGGCAGGAACAGCAGCGAGATCCCCCGCAGCGCGTAGTACCCCGCGAGCAGCCGCCGCGCCTCGAACCGGTCGGTGAACCATCCACTGGCGATGGTGCCGACAACATCGAAGACGCCGATGACGGCAAGCAACGAGGCAGCCGCAGGCACCGGCATGCCGTGATCGTGGGCGGCGGGCACGAAGTGCGTCTTGACGAGCCCGTTGGTCGAGGCACCACAGATGGCGAAGGTCCCGGCGAGCAGCCAGAACGGCCCCGTACGAGCGGCCCTCACCAACACGGTGACGGCCCGCCGGGCGGCCCCGGCGACAGGAGCGGGCTTGGCAACGAACTCGGACGCGCCATAGGGAGCGACCCCGACATCAGCAGGATGGTCCCGCAGGAAAAGCCAGACGAACGGCACCACGGCCACGGCCGCGACCGCGACGGTGACGGCGGCGGGCCGCCACTGATGCTCCTCGACGATCCACGCCAGCAGCGGCAGGAAGACGAGCTGCCCGGAAGCCCCCGCGGCGGTCAGCAGCCCGGTGACGAGCCCCCGCCGGGCGACGAACCACCGGTTGGTGACGGTGGCGGCGAACGCCAGGGCCATCGCCCCGCTGCCGAGACCGACCAGCACCCCCCAGCACAGCACGAGCTGCCAGGCCGCGCTCATCCAGACGGTCAGCAGCGACCCGGCCGAGATGACGACGAGAGCGGCGGCCACCACCCGCCGGATCCCGAACCGGTCCATGAGGGCGGCGGCGAACGGGGCGGTGACGCCGTACAGGGCGAGGTTGACGGAGACGGCGAACCCGATGGTCCCCCGCGACCAGTCGAACTCGTCGTGCAGCGGCTCGATGAGCAGCCCGGGCAAAGAAGCGAAGGCGGCGGCGCCGATGATCGTCACAAATGTGACAGCGGCGACGCCCCAGGCCCGATGGGGCCGGCGCCCGGAGCGGAGCGGAACGGATTGCTGCGTCTGCGTCGTCGTCACCCCCCAACTTTCCGCCACGCCCTCGCCCCTGATCGAGTGGCCCGACTGCCACCCTTCGCTAGGATCGGGCCATGCATCGCGTAGCCGTACTGGCCCTGGACGGAGTGATCCCGTTCGAACTGGGCATTCCGCAACGCATCTTCGGCCGCGCGAGGACCGAGGACGGCGCCCCCCTCTACTCCGTCGTCACCTGCGCGGTCCGCGCCCCCGGCACGGTCCGCACGGACGCGGACTTCGCGATCCTCCTGGAACACGGCCCGGAGGCCCTGGCCACCGCGGACACGGTGATCGTCCCGGCCTCCTACGAACTGGGCCCGGTCTACGAGGAGGGCCGCCTGACCCCGGACCTCGCCAGGGCGATGGCACACATCCGACCGGGCACCCGCCTGGTGTCGATCTGCACGGGGAGCTGGGTCCTCGCGGCGGCGGGCCGCCTGGACAACCGCCCGGCGACGACGCACTGGGCCCACGCGGCGGCCTTCCAGCGCATGTTCCCCGCGATCAAGGTGGACGCGGACGTCCTGTTCATAGACGACGGCGACGTCCTGACGTCCGCCGGCGTGGCGGCGGGCATCGACCTGTGCCTGCACATCGTGCGCCGCGACCACGGCGCGGCGGTCGCCAACGACGTGGCCCGCCGCACGGTGGTCCCCCCGCACAGGGACGGCGGCCAGGCCCAGTTCATCGAACGCCCGGTGCCGAGCCCCCGGTCGGCGACAACGACCAGAGCCCGCGCCTGGGCCCTGGCCCACCTGCACGAACCGATCCAGCTCCGCGACATGGCAGCGCGGGAATCCATGTCGGTGCGCACGTTCACCCGCCGCTTCCGCGACGAGACCGGCATCAGCCCCGGCCAGTGGCTCACCCGCCAGCGAGTGGAACGGGCCCGCCACCTCCTGGAGACCTCGACCCTCTCGATCGACCAGGTGGCCAGGGACGCGGGCTTCGGCACACCCCAGTCGATGCGCCAGCACTTGCAAGCAACAGTGGGGGTGACCCCGACGACCTACCGCAGAACATTCAGGTCGACGACAACGACGTAAGGGAAAACGCACCGGCACCCGCGTACGAGACGGGAGGGGCCGGTCGGGGCATGTGCGCGCGCAGCACAGTTCACGCGGTAAGGAAGCGCGAAGCAGCCGGCGATGCCATCAAGATGGCGAGCACGGACATGCCCCGGGCGGCCCCGTACCCATCTAGGCACCTGTCGGAGACGCGGGAAAGCCGCTCTGCAACCCCAGACGGCCACCCTCCATTCATTGCGCATGACCAGAGGCACAGGCTCAAAACACAAGAACCCCCCGAGCAACCCGCCCAGCCACCGCATCCGCGGCAGCCACACCAAACTCCTCCACCGGATAGACCCGGGTAACCAGCTCATCAAGAAGCAGCCGCCCTTCCCGATACAACTCGGCGTACAGCCGAATGTCCCGCTGCGGCCGGGACGACCCGTACCGACACCCGAGCACCGACTTGTCGAGGAACAACGCGGCAGGCACAAAAGAAGCCTCCGCATCAGCCGCGGGCACCCCGAGCAACACAGCCTGCCCATGCCGGTCCAGCAGCTCGATCGCGGCCCGCACCAGCTCCACCCGCCCGACACACTCGAAGACGTGATCGGCCCCTTCGGGCAGAACCCCCCGCACGTCCCCCACGTCGGTCAGAAACTCCGTGGCCCCGAAAAGCCGGGCCGCACGCTCCTTCTCCGGATTGGCATCGACAGCGACAATCCGCAACGCCCCAGCAATCCGGGCCCCCTGCAACACGTTCAGCCCGACGCCACCGGCCCCGATGACCACAACGGAGTCCCCCCGATCGACCCGCGCCCGATTCAGCACGGCCCCCACCCCGGTGAGCACCCCGCACCCCATCAACGCCGCGGAGGTCAACGGAATCTCCTCCGGAATCTTGACGGCCTGAACAGCTTTCACCACAGTCCGCTCAGCAAAAGCCGAATTGGAGGCGAACTGATAAATAGACTCCCCACCCCGCGAGAACGGCCGCCCAGGCGCCCCAATGGCTTTCCGGCACATGGTGGGCCGCCCCCGATCGCACTCCGCGCACACCCCACAGTTGGCCAGCGTGGAAAGAGCGACATGATCCCCGATCCGCACATGAGTGACCCCGCTCCCCACGACCTCGACGACCCCCGCCCCCTCATGCCCGAGCACAACAGGCCGGGGAAACGGAATGGTCCCGTCGACCACGCTCAGATCGGAGTGACACAGCCCGGCGGCGACCACCCGCACCAGCACTTCCCCGGCAAGAGGCTGCCGCACCGCAAGATCGTCAACCACCTCGACCCGCCGCCCGTCGAACAGCACACCCCTCACGGCATCGCCTCCCTGGGCAGGCCGAGCACCCGCTCGGCGATGATGGTGCGCTGAATCTCGTCGGCCCCGCCGTAAATGGTGTCGGCGCGGCTGAACAGAAAGAGCCGCTGCTCCTCCCTGAGCCGATAGGGAGCGCGGGCGGACCAGTCGGAGGGCCCGACACCCCCCGCCGGCCCGAGCACCCGCACGGCGAGCTCCCCGAGCCGCTGATGCCACCGCCCCCACAACAGCTTGGACACGCTGGAGGCACCCCCCACCTGCCCGCCGCCCAGCATCCGCAGGGCGTTCCACCGCATGACCCGCAGTTCGGCCCACAGCCGCACACACTCCCCGGCCACCACGGAATCCTCGACGGCCCCACTCCTCACAGCCGCGCCGACAACGCGCCGCAACTCCTCAGCGAACCCCACCTGTTGCGCCAGCGTCGAAACCCCACGCTCGACCCCGAGCAACCCCATGGCGACAGCCCAGCCACCCCCCACGTCCCCCACGACGTCAGCGGCAAGGGCCCCGTCGAAGAAGACCTCGTTGAACTCGCACTCCCCGGTCAACTGCCGAATGGGCCGCACCTCGATCGCCCCGGGCTGATCCATGGGAACGAGCAGGAACGAGAGCCCCCGGTGCCGCCGGGCCCCGGCCTCCGTACGGGCCAGCACGAAACACCAGTCGGCTTCGTGCGCGAGCGAGGTCCACACCTTCTGCCCGCTGACCCGCCACCGCCCATCGTCTCCGCGTACGGCGGCGGTCCGCACCGACGCCAGATCGGACCCGGCGCCGGGCTCGCTGTACCCCTGGCACCACAACTCCTCACCCCGCGCGATCCCGGGCAGGAACCGCTCCTGCTGCGCGCCGCTCCCATGCATCAGCAACGTGGGAGCGAGCAGGTTCTCCCCGATGTGCCCGCACCGCCCAGGAGCCCGGGCGGCGGCGTACTCCTCGGCCCAGACAACTTGCTGGGTCAGACTCGCCACCCGGTTCCCGAACCCACCCCGCCCCCACCCGAGCCCGATCCACCCGCCCCGCCCCAACTCCCGCTCCCACGCACGCCGCTGAGCAAAGGAAACCGCACCCTCCCCACCAAATTCCACAAGCCGCGAAGAAAGCCACCCCCGCACCTCACCCCGAAACGCCGCGTCCTCAACCCCGAACCCGAACTCCACGAGCCCACCCACCCCTCATAACTCACCGTTCACTGATTGGGCCGCTCCCCAGCGGCAGCAGCCCGCGTTATCTCCCCCAGAACGGAGAGCATCGGCATGGGCTCACTCCCCACACTCCCCGGCAGCACCTCGGCGACGCGCTCCGGGGTCCATGGCCCGTCCGCGTACACGGCCCGCACCTCCCGAGGCTGCGCCCACAACGCGATCTTCGGCCCGGCGACGGTGTAGACCTGCCCGGTGACCCCCGCCTCCCGGGCCCGCTCGCTCAGCAGGTACACGACGAAGGCGGCGACGTCCTCGGGCTCCCCGATCTCCTTCAACTCCATGGGGACGGCGGCCGACATCCGCGTACGGGCGACGGGCGCGACGGCATTGGCGATCACCCCGTACTTGTGCAGCCCCAGGGCGGCGCTGCGCACCAGCGAGATGATCCCGCCCTTCGCGGCGCTGTAGTTGGCCTGAGCGACAGAGCCTTGATGATTCCCGCTGGTGAACCCGATCAGAGCCCCACCGCCCCCCTGCTTCCGCAGGACGCGGGAGGCGGCCCGGAACACGGTGAACGTCCCCTTCAGATGCGTGGCGACGACCGCGTCCCACTCCTCCTCGGACATGTTGAAGAGCATCCGTTCCCGCAGGATCCCGGCGACGCAGACGACCCCGTCGAGCCGCCCGAACTCGTGCACGGCCGCGTCGACGACCCGTTGTCCCCCTTCCATGGTGGAGACGTCGTCGGCGACCGCGACGGCGGCCCCGCCCGCCGCCTCGATCTCCTTGACGACGGCCGCCGCGACCTCGGACGTGGGCTCGGCGCCCTCCACGCCGACCCCGTAGTCGTTGACGACGACCCGCGCGCCCTCCGCCGCGCACGCGAGTGCGACCGCCCGCCCGATGCCGCGTCCGGCGCCCGTCACGGCGATGACCTTGCCGGCCAGGAAGTCCCCCACGCCCGTCCCCTTCCCGCGGTTTCTGACGACCCGTTAGATTGAGCGACGCCGCAGATTCTACGGCCCGTCAGATACGGGAACGCAAGACCCGGGAGGCCCTCGATGCCGCTGCCCGCCGAGTTCCACGAGATCGCGAAGCGCGTCAACAACTGGGGCCGTTGGGGGAAGGACGACGAGACGGGGACCCTGAACCTGATCACGGACGACACGGTCCGCCGTGCGGCGGCGGAGATCCGTACGGGCCGCCGCGTCCCCCTCGCGCTCCCCCTCCAGCAGGACGGCGTCCAGTCGGGCCTGATCCCGGGCCGGATCAACCCGTTGCACACGATGGTCCAGATCAACCAGTGCGTCTTCGGCCCGGACACGGTCGCCACCAGCGACGACGCTGTGACGATGGGGCTGCAGGCGGCCACGCACTGGGACGCGCTGACCCACGTGTCGCACTCGGGCCACCTCTACAACGGCCGCCCCGCGGACACGATCACGGCGCACGGCGGCGCCGAGTTCAGCGGCATCGACAAGGCCCCGTACGTCGTCTCGCGCGGTGTGCTCCTCGACGTGGCGGCCGCGAAGGGCGTGGACCGCCTGCCGGGTGACCACGCCGTGACGCCCGAGGACCTGGACGAGGCGGCGGAGTTCGGCGGGGTGACGGTCCGCGCGGGCGACGTCGTGCTGGTCCGCACGGGCCAGGTCCGGGTGTATCTGGCGGGCGACAAGAACGGCTACGCCTACCCGTCACCGGGCCTGTCGCTGCGCACTCCGGAGTGGTTCCACGCCCGTGACGTGGCGGCGGTCGCGAACGACACCCTCACCTTCGAGATCTTCCCGCCGGAGGTGGAGAACCTGTGGCTCCCGGTGCACGCGCTCCACCTCGTCGAGATGGGGATGCTCCAGGGCCAGAACTGGAATCTGGAGAACTTGTCCACAGCCTGTGGAGAAGAGAAGCGGTACGCGTTCTTCCTCTCGGCGATGCCGGAGCCCTTCAAGGGGGCGACCGGCACCCCGGTGGCCCCGGTGGCGGTGCTCTGAGATCCGCGTAAAGCACGCGGTCAGAGCACCTCCACGGCAACGATCCGGACTCTCGCCAAGGGCCACCGTCACAACGGCCCTCGACGTCCCCTCACAGCGAATCGCTGCCCAATAGCGTGATCAAACGGACACCGCGCGTCAACACCCTTCCGGGTATTTGCGGTTAATGCGGCAAATCCTCCGGACGCGCACGGAAGCACAGGCCGGGTGCGGACCCGGCGCACGGCCGCCCCGGCCCCGGTACGTACGCCCGGCACGGCCGACTGGACGCGCTCCCAGCAGGGCCCGCGCACTCAGACGGCCTCGAACGCCGCCCCGCCGTACGCGCCCACGCCACCCACGACAGCCCCCGCGCACCGGTCCAGCTCGCACCAGATGGCCTTGCCGCCGCCCTCGGGCTGCCAGCCCCACCGGTCGGCGAGCCCCTCGACGAGTTCCAGGCCCCGCCCGTTGGTCTCCTCGCGGTCCGCGTGCCGGGGCGTCGGCGGCCGGGCGCTGGCGTCGGCGACCTCCACGCGCACCGTGCCCGGACACTGCTCCCGCACCCCGGGCAGCACCATGCGGAGCACGGCGGGCCGGCCGGTGTGCACGACGGCGTTCGTGACCAGTTCGGAGACGAGCAGGATCAGCGTCTCGGCCAGCGGCTCGTCGTCCTGTATCCCGGAACCTGCGAGGCGGGAACGCACCCACTTGCGGGCCCGTCCCACTTCCGCGGGGTCCGCCCCGACATCCAACTGAACCTGAAGCACCTGCACCGCTCACACCATCCGAATCCGGCGGGACCGCTGGAGTTCTGCCTCTCGCCACTGACCATCCTGGACACTGCCGAGGATCACGGTCCGTGATCCCGTCGCTGCACAGCATGGTTGACGTACAGTCACCCCAACAAGCGCTTCGGGCATATTCCAGCGCGAAGGAGTACGCGTGCGGCATACTGTGCGACGCGTCTCGCGGGGGCTCGAACAGGCGGGCATGCAGCTCCGTCCTGCGCTGCGAGCGGCACACATCCCTGGTTTCGGAGCCGCCTCGGAGGCGACGCCGACACCTTCGCCGGGGTTCAGCACCACTCGCATCTGCCACAAGGTACCGGAGCCGACGGCCGACTCCGCGCCGTGACGAGCATCCCGAAGGACACAACCCGGTATCGACGCGCGGTCACTGTGCGTACACCCTTCCTCAAGGCATGCCCAGGGCGGCGGCGAGCGTCTCCTCCGCGGCCCGCGCGCCACCCGCCAACTCGGCGCGCACCCAGGCCCGCTTCAGATGCAGATGGACGTCGGCGTCCCAGGTGAAGCCCATGCCGCCGTACACCTGGAGGCAGTCGCGGGCCCCCCGCACGGCGGCCTCGTCGGCGAGCAGCCCGGCTGCGGCGATCTCGACGGGGTCGCCGGTGACGGCGGCGGCATACACCGCGACGCGAGCCATCTCGACCCGTACGAGCATGTCGGCGCACAGGTGTTTTATTGCCTGGAAGCCCCCGACGGCCCGCCCGAACTGCTGCCGCTGCCGCGCGTGTTGCACGGCCATGTCCAGGGTCCGCCCGGCGGACCCGAGCTGCTCAGCGGCGTACAGCAACCGCCGCTCAGCGCAGACCGGACCGGCGCGATCCGCCACGACGTGCAACGGCGTGAGCGGATCGACGGAGCGGACGGCTACGGCGGCGAACGCGCCGGAGTCAGCGTCCGCGACGAGGTTGACGTCCGCGACAGAGCCGGTGTCCACGACAGAGCCGACCTCCGCGGCAGAACCGACGTCCCCAACAGAGCCGTCGGAACCGACCGCGTTCAAGGACGCGCCACCCGTCGGCACCCCCCGCACCACATCGGCCGCCTCCAGCCACGGCACGAGCCCCCCGCTCACCTCCGTCACGACCACCTCCCCGCGCTCCGCCCCGGCCACCTCGCCCGCCGCGAGGAACGTCGCCACGAGTGGGCCGGGGAGCAGTGATCGGCCGCATTCCTCGAAGAGCACGACGGCCTCCGGGAGGCCGAGGCCGGTGCCGCCCCGGGACTCGGGGAGGCGGAGCGCGAACAGGCCCGCCGCCCCCAGCTCCCGCCACAGGGCGCGGTCGAGGCGGGGCCGGTCCACCACGTCCCGCAGGGCGTCGCGTCCGAAGCGGCGGGCGAGGAGCTCCCGCAACCCGTCCCGCAGCGCCGTCTGCTCGGCCGACAGCCGGAAGTCCATGTCAGGCCCCTCCCCCGCCCGCGTGCGGCTCCTTGGGCAGGCCGAGGAGGCGTTCGGCGACGATGTTGCGCTGGATCTGCGACGTACCGGCCGCGATCGTGTACGACAGCGAGGACAGCCGGTCGCGGGTCCACTCCTGTCCGGCGTCGAGCGCGGCGGCGCCACCGAGCACCTGCGCGGCGGCGTCGTAGAGCCGCTGCCGCGCGTGCGAGTACCGCAGCTTGAAGACGGACCCGCCGGCGCCGGGCACACCCCCACCGGCCTGCGCCTCGCTCACGTTCCACTGGATGAGCCGCCACAGCGCGCTGAACTCGGCGTTGAGAAGCACCAGTTCACGCCGGAGCACCGCGTCGTCCCACCGCCCGCTCTTGCGCGCGTGGGCCGCCAGCTCGCCGAGGACCCGCCGGCAGGCGACGACCTCCCCGACGAACGCGGTCCCGCGCTCGAACGACAGGGTGACCATCGTGACCCGCCACCCGTCGTTCTCGGCCCCGACCCGGTTGCCGACGGGCACGCGTACGGCGTCGAGGAACACCTCAGCGAACTCCGTGGACCCGGCGAGCGTGCGCAGTGGCCGGACGGTGATCCCGAGCGCGTGCATCGGCATGGCCAGCCAGGAGATGCCGCGGTGCCTGGGCGCGTCGGGGTCGGTGCGGACGAGCAGCTCGCACCAGTCGGCGACCTCGGCGTGGGAGGTCCAGAGCTTGGAGCCGTCGACGACGTACGTGTCGCCGTCGCGCACCGCGCGCGTCCGCAGCGCCGCGAGGTCGGACCCGGCGTCCGGCTCGCTGAACCCCTGGCACCACACCTCGTCGCCGCGCAGGATCGGTCCCAGCCAGCGCTCGCGCTGCACCGCGCTGCCCTCGGCGGCGACGGTCGGCCCGGCGTGCAGGAGGCCGACGAAGTTGGCGCCCACGTACGGGGCGCCCGCCTTCTCCGTCTCCTCCAGGAAGATCAGCCGGACAGTCGGCGAGGCGCCCCAGTGGACGTCGCCGTACCCGGCGTCGTGGAGCCTGCGCTGCCAGCCGGTGTCGTAGACCCGCCGTCCGGGCCAGTCGTCCGGCGACGGCTTGGCGGGGAGCGTCGGCAGGGCGGCGGCGAGCCATTCCCGCAGCCGCGCCCGGAACTCCTCTTCCTCGTCGGTGTACGTGAGGTCCATGGACGACGGGCCTACTCGGCGGCCCTGTCGAGGTCCAGGCCCAGCATGCGGATGGCGTTCCCCCGCATCAGCTTGTACACGGTCGCGTCGTCGAGCCCCTTCACATGGTCGAGCGCGACCTGCTTCGTGTCCGGGAAGGTGGAGTCGACGTGCGGATAGTCCGTCTCGAAGGTGGCGTTGTCGCGTCCGACGACGTCCAGCGAGGCGATCCCGTGCTTGTCGCGGAAGAAGCAGCAGAACATCTGCCGGTAGTAGTACGTGGACGGCGGCTCGGGCACGATGTCCTTCACGCCGCCCCAGGCGCGGTGCTCCTCCCAGACGTCGTCGGCGCGTTCGAGCGCGTACGGGATCCAGCCCATCTGCCCCTCGGAGTAGGCGAGCTTGAGCGTCGGGTACTTCACGAGCACGCCGCTGAACAGGAAGTCCATCATCGACGCCATGGCGTTGTTGAAGCTGAGCGACGCCTGCACGGCGGGCGGCGCGTCCGGGGACGCGGCGGGCATCTGGGAGGAGGACCCGATATGCATGTTGACGACGGTCCCGGTCTCCTGGCAGACGGCGAAGAACGGGTCCCAGTAACCGGAGTGGATCGACGGGAGCCCGAGGTGGGTGGGGATCTCGGAGAAGGTCACCGCGCGCACGCCCCGCGCCGCGTTCCGCCGTACCTCCGCGACGGCGAGGCCGATGTCCCACAGCGGGACGATGCAGAGCGGGATGAGCCGGCCGCCGCTGTCGCCGCACCACTCCTCGACCATCCAGTCGTTGTAGGCGCGGACGCAGGCGAGGGCGACCTCCTTGTCGTGCGCCTCGGCGAACGTCTGGCCGCAGAAGCGCGGGAACGTCGGGAAGCAGAGGGACGCCTCGACGTGGTTGAGGTCCATGTCGGCCAAGCGCGCCTTCGGGTCCCAGCAGCCGCGCCGCATCTCCGCCCGGGTGATGCCCTCCAGGGTCATGTCGTCCCGGTCGAAGCCGACGGCCGCGATGTTGCGCTTGTACGGGAACTGGAGGTCCTCGTAGATCCACCAGTCGGCCGGGGGCCCGTCGGGGTCCATGGTGATGCGGTACTTGCCGCCCACGTACGCCAGCTCGCCGATGCCGGCGGTGAGCGGCCGGGGGCCGCGGTCGCGGTACTTCGCGGGGAGCCAGGTCTCGAAGAGGTGGGCCGGTTCGATCACGTGGTCGTCGACGCTGACGATGCGCGGCAGTTCCGTCATGGGTCCGATCCCCTCCGCGGTGCCGGGAGCCATATCTGATGACCCGTCAGATGCAGGCTAGCCCCGCGCCCCTGGACCGACAAGGAGCACGGTCCTACGCTCGGCACAGTTTCTGACGAGCCGTCAGCCATTTCGCCCGGACCCGGGAGCCGCCGCCATGACGCAAGGCACCGCACACGCCCTGGGCACCTCCCGCACCCTGTGGGAGCTGGTCGAACGCCGCGCGGCGCGCACCCCCGACCGCCCCGTCCTCCTCCAGGGCGACCGGACGCTCACCTTCGGCGAGCTGCGGGACCGCGCCGAGCGCGTGGCGGCGGGCCTGCACGGCCTCGGCGTCCGCCCCGGCACGGTCGTCGCCTGGCAGTTGCCGACCCGGATCGAGACGGCCCTGCTCTCCTTCGCGCTAGCCCGCGTCGGCGCAGTCCAGACACCCCTCATCCCCTTCTACCGGGACCGCGAGGTCGGCTTCGCGCTGCGCGAGTCCGAAGCCGAGTTCTTCGCGTCGCCGGGGGTGTGGCGCGGCTTCGACCACACGGAGATGGCGCACCGGCTCGGCGCGCGCGGCGTCTTCGAGGCGTACGAGGAGCTGCCCGAGGCCGACCTGTCCGTCCTGCCGCCCCCGCCCGCGTCCGGCACCGCGGTCCGCTGGATCTACTGGACCTCCGGCACCACCTCCGACCCCAAGGGCGTCCTGCACACCGACCGCTCCCTGATCGCGGGCGGCTCCTGCCTCGCGCACGCCCTGCGCCTGTCCGCCTCGGACGTCGGCTCGATGGCCTTCCCGTACGCGCACATCGCGGGCCCGGACTACACGGTGATGCTGCTCCTGTACGGGTTCCCGGCCGTGATGTTCGAGCACTTCGCGCTGCCCGACGCGCTGGACGAGTACCGGCGCCACGGCGTCACGGTGGCGGGCGGCTCGACGGCGTTCTACTCGATGTTCCTGACCGAGCAGCGCAAGCGGCCGGACCGGAAGCTGATCCCGAGCCTGCGTCTCCTCGCGGGCGGCGGGGCGCCCAAGCCGCCCGAGATCTACCACGCCGTGGTGCGCGAGATGGGCGTCCAGCTCACGCACGGGTACGGCATGACCGAGGTGCCGATGATCACCATGGGGGCGCCGGACGACACCGCCCACCATCTGGCGACGACGGAGGGCCGCCCGCCCGCAGGCATGGAGATCCGCATCGTGGACGAGGCGGGCAAGGAGGTCCCCGCCGGGGTCGACGGCGCGGTCCGGCTGCGCGGCGAGGCCGTCTGCCAGGGCTATCTCGACCCGCGCCAGAACGCGGACGCCTTCGACGCGGACGGCTTCCTGATCACCGGCGACCTGGGCCGCCTCCTGCCCACCGGCCATCTGGTCCTCACCGGCCGGGCCAAGGACGTCATCATCCGCAAGGGCGAGAACATCTCCGCCAAGGAGATCGAGGACCTGCTGCACCAGCACCCGGCCGTACGGGAGGCGGCGGTCGTCGGCCTGCCCGACGCGGAGCGCGGGGAGCGGGTCTGCGCCGTCCTCGCACTCCGGCCGGGCGCCGGCGTACCGACCCTCGACGAGGTCACGGCCCATCTGCGCGCTCAGGGCCTGTCCCCGGTCAAGCTGCCGGAACAACTGGAGGTGCTCGACGCCCTGCCGCGCAACGAGACGCTCCGCAAGGTCCTCAAGTACAAGCTGCGGGAGCGCTACGCGCGCGAGGGCGAAGGGGCTACTCGGGCACGGTGAAGTACCGCGCGAACCCCTGGACCACCTCGTCCTCGGAGATCCGCCCGTCCCCGTCCGCGTCGAGCGCGGCGACCGCCGTGGCCGCCACCTCCTCCGAGACGCCCAGCGCCTTCAGCACGCGCCGCGCCGCGTCCGCGCCGACCCCCGCGCCGTCCGGACCGGCGATCGCGATGACGGCCCGCAGGAACGGCCGCGCGATCTCCGCGAACCGCTCCGGGCTGTCCCGCAGCCGCTTCACGGCCCCCGTCACGAACTCGCCCCGGGTCACCCGCTGGTCCCCGTCCACGTCCGCGATCCCGGCCATGCCCTGCCAGAACGCCTCGGCCCCCGCGAACAGTTCCTGGCCCTTGTCGCAGCGGGCCGTCGTGCCGAACTCCGCGAGCACCGCCTTCGCCGCGACGTAGAAGTCCTCGCGGTCGATGTAGCCGTTGCCGTCCTGGTCGAAGCCGGCGAACCGGTCCGCGACCCTCCGCTCGTCCATGCTTCCGAGCCGCCTCTCGCTAGGTGGTTCCTACGCCAGGGAGCGTACGTCGGCGCGGGTCACGCCGACATCGGCTCCGCCCCGTCGTCCACCGCCGCCGCGACATCCGGGTAGCACTCGAAGAGCCGGCGCACCCCGAGGGCGCCGAGGACCCGGTTCACGTGCGAGCCGTCGACGGCGCCCTGCGCCGGGAGTATCAGCCGCAGCCGGCCCTGGCAGGAGCGCATCAGACGGCGGGTGGCGACGAGGACGCTGACCCCGCTGGAATCGCAGAACAGGACGTCGGAGAGGTCGAGCACGAGGCTGCGGCGGCCGTCGGCGACCGCGTCGTGGACCCGCTGGCGCAGCGCCGGCGAGGTCACGAGGTCCATCTCGCCCGACACCCGTACGACGGCCCACTCGCCCCGTCCCGACTCGCTCACCCTCAGCGTCACGCGCCCCCGCCTCCTCTCACCCCACCACCGAACCGGAACTGCTCGTTACGTTTGCACTGCGCGGCTGCCCGGACCGCGCCACGCCGAAACACCCGCCCCTTATCACCCACCACCGTCCCACGACGCGCGATGCGGCAAAGGAGCGTGCCTTGTCGGCCCCGCCGACTACATTCGACTATTAAGGCAAGCAGTTCAGCATTTCAGGAGTACGGGCGGTCGGTGAGGGGGCCCCATGCCCAAGGAGACTCCGTCCCGCTGGGACCGGAGGATGCAGCAGCGCCTCGCGCACGGCGAGGCCGCCGCCCTCGGCGAGCTCTACGACCGGTTCGCGTCCCTCGTCCACGGCCTCGCCCACCGCGTCCTGGAGGACGAGGACGCCGCCGACCAGATCACCCGCGACGTCTTCGCCCGGATATGGGAGAACCCCGAGGCGTACGAACCCAAGCGGGGCCCGCTGCGCTCCTTCATCGCCACGCTCGCCCACCACCAGGCCGTACGCCTGCTGCGCCAGACCGAGTCCGCCGCCCTCGTCCGCACCGGCCTCGGCACCACCGAGGACCTGGAGCGCAAGGTCCGCCAGGCCTCCGCCGCGGCCCGCGCCGACTACATCGTGACATCGATGCCCGCCCCGCTGCGGGCCGCTCTCGAACTCGCCTACTTCCAGCGCCGCGACTACCGCCAGACCGCCGCCGACCTCGGCGTCACCGAGGACGAGGCGCGCCGCCGCCTCCGCCTCGGCCTGCAACTGCTCTCCACGGCGCACGACAGCGGCACACCGCCCGACCGGTACGGGAGGCCGGCATGAGCGGACCGCACCGGCCGGGCCGCCCCGGCCCCCACGACGACGAGCCGGAGCGCGGCCAGTACGGCGGCGCCGCCGACGCGCCGCGCATACCGGTCCCCCGCGTCTCCGTCGAGGACGGCGGACCCCTCCCCGACCTTCCGGCGGTGGAACCCCTCGTGCTCGACCACCCCGTCCTGAAGTCCCTGCTCGGCGCGTGGGCCCTCGCCGCCTGCTCGCCCGAGGAGTCCGCGGCCGTCGACGCCCACCTCGACGAGTGCGGCGACTGCGCCGAGGAAGCGCTGCGGCTGCGCGACGCCGTCGGACTGCTGCACGCCGAGGAGTCCCTCGACCTCGACCCGATGCTGCGCTCCCGCGTCCTCGAGAGCTGCCTCAGCCGGCGCCCCGCACGCATCCCCGTCCCCGACTGGGCCACCCCGTACGACGCCGAGACCGCCCGCCTCGACGCGCTGCTCAAGGACATCGGCGACAGCGAGTGGCACGCGCCGGTACGGCTGCGCTGGTACGAGGACGACGAACAGGTCAGCCGCCGCACCACCGTCGCCGGGGTCATCGCCCACCTCACCAGCGTCGACGGCCTGGTCGCCCGCGCCCTCGGCCTCGACGACCCCGTCCCGGACGCCGCCGGCCCCCTCGACGGGCTCGGGCCCACCGCACGCACGGAGGCGCACTGGAACGCGTCCCCGGCACCGCCCACCCGGGCCGTCCGCGGGCCCTGGCGCGAGCAGTCCCACGCGCTGATCCGCACCGTCTCCTTCACCGGGTCCGGCACCGGGGGCTCCGGCGGGCTCCCCGTCCCCTACGGCGACTTCGACCTCGCCCTGCGCGACGCGATGATCGACCGGGCCTTCGAGTGCTGGATCCACGCCGGTGACATCGCCGACGCCGTCGACTACCCGTACGAGCCGCCCGCCCCGCGCCACCTCAACCGCATGATCGACCTGGCGGCGCGGATGATCCCCCAGTCCCTGGCCGCGCGCGGGGCCTCCGGCGGGGGCGGGCGCAATGTGCGGCTGGAGATCGAGGGTGCGGGCGGCGGCGAATGGCTCATCGCCCTCGACGGGGACCCGGCGGGGCGTGAAGTGGCCCACGTCGCCCTGGACGGCGTCGAGTTCTGCCGCCTGGCCGCGGGGCATGTCTCCCCGGACGAGGCGGCAGCCGGCCAGGTAGGCGACCGCCAGGCCATCAGGGCGGTCCTCTCAGCAACAGCCTCCCTGAGCCGCCTCTGACCGGCCCCCGGGTGCGGGTTGCGTCGTGGCTGGTCGCTCCTGGCATCCCGCCACGGGGGCGTTCCGCGTCGCCGAGCGCGCCTCTCGTCGTGGTTGCGCGCGCAGTTCCCCGCGCCCCTGAGATGCGCACTCCGTGCGCCATCTCAGGG
This sequence comes from Streptomyces sp. NPDC046939, assembly GCF_040644575.1. Classification (NCBI taxonomy): domain Bacteria; kingdom Bacillati; phylum Actinomycetota; class Actinomycetes; order Kitasatosporales; family Streptomycetaceae; genus Streptomyces; species Streptomyces sp. NPDC046939. The sequence continues at coordinate 19,366 of NZ_JBEYWV010000019.1, read as the reverse complement.
GCGCGCCAAGGGGAAGGCCCGTCAGGGGGAAGGCGCGGCGAAGCCGCAGCCTTCCAGGGGCGCGGGGAACGGCGCGACCAGCCACAACACACCCCGCAGCCGCGCGACACGCTAGGCAAACACCACCGTGCGCCGCCCGTTCAGCAGAATACGCCGCTCCGCATGCCACTTGACGGCCCGCGCCAGCGCCTGGCACTCGACGTCCCGCCCGATCGCCACCAGCTGATCCGGCGTGACATCGTGCCCGACCCGCTCGACCTCCTGCTCGATGATCGGCCCCTCATCAAGATCCGCCGTGACATAGTGCGCCGTCGCCCCGATCAGCTTCACACCCCGCGCATGGGCCTGGTGATACGGCTTCGCCCCCTTGAAGCTCGGCAGGAACGAGTGGTGGATGTTGATGATCCGCCCGCTGAGCTGCTTGCAGAGGTCGTCGGAGAGCACCTGCATGTACCGGGCGAGCACGACGAGCTCGACCCCTTCGTCCCGCACCAGGTCGAGCAGCTTCTGCTCGGCCTCGGGCTTGGTGTCCTTGGTGACGGGGATGTGGTGGAACGGGATGTCGTAGGAGGCGACGAGCTCACGGAAGTCCGTGTGGTTGGAGACGACCGCGGCGATGTCGACGGGCAGCGCCCCGATCCGGGCCCGGAAGAGGAGGTCGTTGAGGCAGTGCCCGAACTTGCTGACCATGAGGACGACCTTCATCCGGTCGGACGCCCGGTGGATCTGCCAGTCCATGCGGAAGGAGTCCCCGATCGCGGCGAAGCTGGCCCGCAGCTTGTCGACGGTGACGGGGGCGTCCGCGCTGAAGTGGACGCGCATGAAGAAGAGGCCCGTGTCATGGTCACCGAACTGCTGGCTGTCCTCGATGTTGCAGCCGGTCATGAAGAGGTAGCTGGACACGGCGTGCACGATGCCCTGCTTGTCGGGGCAGGAGAGGGTGAGGACGTACTGCTCGGGGCCGGGGGCGACAGGCGCGGACGCATTCATGCGAAAAGGTTCGCACATCACTCTCCGCCCGATCTATACGAGCCTCGCGCGCCCCGGGCGCGTCCTAGGCGGCCCGCGTCATCATCCGCAGCGCTTCGAGGCTGTGCGGGGCGGTGTCCGGGTCGTCGCCGTCGCTCGTGGCGAGCCGTACGTGGGCGTCGCGCGCGGAGCGGACGGCGTCCGGCCATCCGGGGTCGTCGAGGTAGGCGGAGACGGGCGCGTCGGGCCCGACCTTGTGCATGATCCGCAGCACCCGCAGCACGGCCGTGTCGACGAGCGCCGCCTCCTGCGAGTCCCGGAAGATCGTGCCGACGTATTTCTCGGCGGACCAGTTGTCCAGCCAGGTGTCCTCGACGAGCCGGTAGACGGCGTCGGTCACGTCCCCGTACCCGGCCACGCCGGCGAGCCAGACGTCCCGCTGGAACGAGGGGTCGGAGAGCATGTGCAGCGCGGAGCGCACATTGCTGCGCCAGCGCCACCACGGCATGTCGTTGAGTGGCATGCCGTCCATTTTCGATGAGCGACGGCCGCGACGGGAAGACTTCTCCGAGCTTTGCACGGTCATCGATCGTACGTCCCGTATGCGCGGGCCCCGATCCGCCCCCGTAATTCACTCTCGCGTCACCATGTGTTGCGCCCGGGTCACTCGACGGTTAGGGATGCGGCGGAATCGTGCGGTGCCATGACCGGTCGGCGCCCCACCACGTTCAAGAACCTCCTCCGTCTCGCCGCCCTCGCCACGGGCGCGGCCCTGGTCGCTGGCTGCGGCCTCGTCCCCGGGAGCACCGCGTCCGCCGATGACGACACGGTCACCGTGATGACGTGGGCGCCGGAGGGGACCGCCGCGACGAACATGCCGGGGATGCCAGCCATGGCGCAGGCGTACGCGCGCTGGGTCAACGCCCACGGCGGCGTCGGCGGCCGCAGGCTGAAGGTCCTCACCTGCAACGACCAGAACGACAGCGTGGTCGCGGCGAAGTGCGCCCGGTCGGCCGTCGACCAGCACGTCGTCGCCGTCGTCGGCTCCTACAGCCAGCACGGCCGCGCGTTCCTCTCCCCGCTGGAGTCCGCGGGCATCCCGTACATCGGCGGCTACGGGGTGAGCGACGCGGAGTTTGCCAGCCCGCTGTCCTACCCGGTCAACGGCGGTCAGGCCGCCCTGCTCGCGGGCACCGGCGAGCAGCTCGCCGCCGACTGCCGCCGCACCGTCCTGGTCCGGCCCGACACCATCACGGGCGACGGCCTCGCCGCCCTGCTCAGCACGGGCCTCGCCCGGCGCGACCGGCCCGCCGCGCACGACCTGCGGGTTGTTGAGGACGCCACCGACTACGGCGCCGAGGCGCGCGAGGCGCTGGCCACCGCGAGCGACGCTCCGCGCGGCGAGGGCTGCGTCGCCGCCGCGCTCGGGGACCGTACGGACACGTTCTTCGACTCGTTCCGGCGACTGCGCGCGAGCTATCCGGCGGTGCGTACGGCGACGGTCCTCGGCAGCGTCGACCAGTCCGTCATCAACCGTACGGGCGGCGCGCGGAGCCCGTACGAGGGCGCGTACGTCACCGGCTGGTACCCGGCGGCCGACGACCCGCGCTGGAGGGCGATGCGCAGGGCTGTCGACGAGCAGGCGTTCGGCGACAACCGGATCGACCCGGCGGACGCGGGCGTGCAGACGACCTGGATCGCGTACACCGTCCTCAAGCAGGTGATCGAGAGGCTCGGCGACGGCGAGGTGTCCCCGCGCGCCCTGCGCATGACCCTCGACAAGGGCGCGCCGGTGACGACGGGCGGTCTGACCCCGCCGCTGCGCTGGAGCTACACGCACCTGTCCACGGTCAGTGACCTCCCGCGCCTGGTCAACGCGCGGGTCACCTTCCAGCAGGTCCGCCAGGGCCGTCTCGTCGCGACCCGCAAGGGCCTGATCGACGTGACGGGCACGCTGTCGAAGACGCCCTGAGCGCCCGGCCCGCTACAACTGGACGGCGGTCCGCTGGGTGAGGCCGTACTTCGAGGCGATGTCGTTCCACAGCTTCGCGGCCTTCGCCTTCTGCGCGCTCGCCGTCGAGCTGGCGGAGTCGCCCGCGTGGCGCTCCCCGGTCACCTTGGCGTGCCCCTTGTGGCAGCCCTTCTTCCCGGCCGCCTGGTCGCCCCACGCCGCGTAGTGGGTGTCCGCCGACGCGGACGCCTTCCACGCCTCGGTGAGCGCCTGCTTCAGTTCGGCGTTGGCCGGGAGCTTGTCGACGGCGAGGCTGTTGAGCCGCGTCACGAGGTTGTTGCGCTGGGTCGCGGCGTCCCGCAGGGCCTGTGAGGCGGCTCCGAGTTTCTTGCACGCCCCGATGTCGGCGACGGCCCCGACGACGGATTCGCGGCTGTTGCCCGAGTCGGCGAGCAGCTTGTCGAGGGCGACGGCCTGCTCCTTGGCGGGGTCGGCGGCGGGCGCCGAGGACCCGGCGGAGGCCGCTGGCGAGGAGTTGGAGACGGTCTCGGTGGAGTCCGCCTTCTTGTCGTCGTCACCGCCGCCGCTGAGCAGGGCGCCCGCGCCGATCCCGACGACGAGGAGTCCGACGCCGACGGCCGCGATCACCGGCAGCTTCGACCCGGTGCGGCTCTTGCGGCGCGGCGGCTCCGGCTCGTACGCGCGCTGCTGACCGTACGGCTGCGGGGGCTGGTGGGGCTGCTGGGGCCGGCCGTACTGCGGGGGCGGCGGCGTCTGCTGGGCGTGCGGGTCGAACCGCGGCATCTGCTGCGTCGACCCGGCCTCGGTCTCCGGCTCCGTACGGAACAGGGCGTCGAACTCGGCCGGCGGCTGCCGCTCGCCCGGCTCACCGGGCCGGAGGTCGTGGACGGCGCCCTGCGGCGGCTGGTGCTGCTGGTACTGCTGTGCCTGGTGCGCCGGCGGCGACGGCTGCGCGGGCACCGGCGGTATGTACTGGGTCGCCTCGCTGTCCGGGCCGCCCGGCACCGCGTCGGGCAGCGCCCCCGGCATCGGCTGCCGGACCGGTCGGCCCAGGAACTGCGTGGCGTCCGCCGCGGGCGCCTCGGGCGGCAGCGGCGCGGCGGCGGGCTGCTGCCCGGGGTGCTGCTGGTACGGCTGCTGGGGCTGCGCGGGTATCGGCGCTATGTACTGCGTGGCGTCGCTGTCCGAACCGGCGGGACCGGCGTACGCGGCGCCGTACGCACCGCCCTGCGACGCGTCGTACCCGCCGGGCACGGCGGGCGGCAACGGCTGCGCCTGGGCCTGCGGTTGAGGCTGGGGCTGCGGTTGGGGCTGGTGGTGCGGCTGCTGCGCGGCCGGCTGACCCCACTCGTACGTCGGCATCGGCCCGGCCGCCTGCGCCTGCTGCGACTCGGGCCCCCACGGCTGGCCCCACGGGGACGCGCCCGCGGGCCCCGCCTGGTCGCCGAACGTGCCCGGCAACAGGGGCGCACCGCCGTCGGCGGGCAGCACGACGCCTTCATGTGCCTGCCGTGCCGCGGGAAGATGCGGATCTTCACCCTGTCCGCGCTGCTGCGTCACCGGGACTCCTACGTAGGGGGGTCGGAATCGTCGGCTCACGCTACCGGGTCTCCGCACGCCCGTGCTACGCACCTCAAATCAGGGGAACCTCCCCCGCGCCAGGAGTAACAAAACAAGCCTGGTGGACGCTGTTGACGCAGCCGCCCCGTAATCCTCGCCACGTCGGGAGAAATGTCGGGAGAGATCAGGCGGCCTGGAGCTCCATCCGCGCCCCGAACTCCCGTACGACGGACTCCTCACCGAACGGTTCGAGCCGGTCCTTGAAGTCCTCCAGGTACTCGGCTCCCCGGTTGGACCGCAGCGTGCCGAGCAGCTCCACGGCCCGCAGCCCCGTGGCACAGCCCTGCTCCACCTCACGCTGCTGCACCTGCGCCGTGGCGAGCAGGATCAGGCCGATCGCACGCCGCCTGGCCCGCGACTCCGGGTGCCCGTCGAGCGACTCCTGCGCACACCGCGCCGCGTCCGCCGCCTGCCCCAAGTCACGGTGGCAGTGCGCCAGTTCATCGGCCAGATACGCATGGTCGAAATGGCTGATCCACGCCGGGTCGTCCCCCGAGTCCGCCCGGCCGTCGGCCCGCTCCATCGCGGCGACCGCCGCTCCGGCCGCGGACTGCGCCGACCGGGCGTCCCCGAGAAGGGCGTGCCCGCGCGCTTCGGCGGCATGGAACAACGCCTCCGCGCGCGGTGTCACGCGCCCGCGCGCCCCCTCCTGCGCCGCGCGGGCGAGCTGGGCGATCTCGCGCGGGTTGCCGAGCTGCGCCGCCAAGTGACTCATGGACGCGGCCAGTACGTACCCGCCGTAACCCCGGTCGCCCGCCGCCTGCGCGAGCCGCAGCGCCTGGATGTAGTAGCGCTGCGCGAGGCCCGGCTGCCCGGTGTCGACCGCCATGTACCCGGCCAGCTCCGTCAGCCGCGCGACCGCGGCGAACAACTCCCGCCCGACCGACTCCCGGTAGGCCCCGGCGAGCAGCCCGCTCACGACGCTGTTCAGGTAGTGCACGAGCACCGGGCGGACGTGCCCGCTGCCGTACTGGTGGTCGAGCGCGGTGAGCGCGCGCGTCATCGCCCGTACCGCCGCCACGTCGGAGGGGCCGACCCGCGCCCCGGCCGCCCGCGCCACCTGCGAGTCCGGCACGGAGATCAGCCAGTCGCGGCTCGGCTCCACGAGCGCGGACGACGCGACCGACGCCCCGGACAGGAAGTCCCTGCGGCCCACGTCACTGCGCCACAGCTCACACACCTGCTCGACGGCGCCGACGACGGTCGGCGAGAACTGCAGGCCGACGCCGGACGCGAGGTTCTTGCCGTTGGCCATGCCGATCTCGTCGATCGTCACGGTCCGGCCCAGCTTGCGCCCGAGCGCCTCGGCGATGATCCCCGGCGCCCTGCCGCGCGGCTGCTGCCCGCGCAGCCACCGGGCCACCGACGTCTTGTCGTACCGCAGGTCCAGGCCGTGCTCCGCTCCGCACATGTTGACCCGGCGGGCCAGGCCCGCGTTGGAGCAACCCGCTTCCTGGATGAGTGCTTGCAGCCGTTCGTTGGGCTGTCGCGCGACGAGTGGCCGTGCGGCCATGGCGTACCCCCTGCTGTGCCCGTCTCCCGGAATCCGGCTGCTCCGGCAGCCGGTCGTTGGATCACTGCCCGGCGGAGAAACGGAAGATGCACCACAAACGGGTACCAAACCGTGCACCGGGTGTGACGCGCCCCGGAACGGACTCCTCACCCTCTCCGCGTTGCTCCCCACCGCACTACCCACCGCCCGCCGCCGCCTCGCGTGCGCGCCCCCGCCCATGCATCCATGCGCCCCACATGGGGGAACGATGCTCCCGTGGCGCCCCCGCGCACGCCCGTAACCCGGATGGGCGACGGGAGTTGAGAACGACGTGGAAGAGACCATCGCAGGTACAGCAGGTACATCAGGCGTCACCTCACCCGTCACCGCAGGCGGGCAGATCCCGCAACAGCGCGGCGATTCCCTGCTCGACACGGCCGTGCGCTACGCGGAGGAGCGCCACTGGGACGTGTTCCCCGGCACCTGGCTGGAGTTCGACGACGGCGTGCAGCGCTGCTCGTGCGGCGACGCCCGCTGCCCCGCGCCCGGCTCCCACCCCGCGCGCCCCGACTGGGCCGCGCAGGCCACCGGCAGCGCCACCGCCGCCCGCCGCCTGTGGGCCAAACACCCGAGGGCGTCGATCCTGCTCCCCACCGGCCGCACGTTCGACGCGATCGACGTGCCCGAGACCGCCGGGTTCCTCGCACTCGCCCGCATGAAGCGCATGGAGCTGACCCTCGGCCCGGTCACCTGCACCCCCGACCGCCGCATGCAGTTCTTCGTGCTGCCCGGCGCCGCCCTCAAGGTCCCCGACCTCGTCCGCAAACTCGGCTGGCCGCCCGCCTCCCTCGACCTGACCACCCTCGGTGAAGGCGGCTACGTCGCGGCGCCCCCGACCCGCTTCGGCAGCAAGGGCGCCGCCCAGTGGGCCTGCCGCCCCACCGCCGCCAACCGCTGGCTGCCCGACGCCGAGGAGCTGATCTCCCCCCTGGCGTACGCCTGCGGGCGCGAGGGCCGACGCGGCTGAGAGCCTGTCTTTGAACCCTCGTCGTTCGCGCGGAGCGCGGGCGCAGCGGCGGTCGGTGCGTGCGATTGGGGGTCCCCCCGGCCGGAGGCTGGGGGAGTGCGGTGGCGCAGGTCATGTGGCGGAGCCACCTGTCCTGTGACGCCGTGCGGCGAGCGTGCGTGCCGGGCGTCGGGGCGCAGGCGGGGGTTCAAAGACAGGCTCTGAGGACCACCGGTGCGCGGGGCCGCCCGCGTAGGGTGCGCAGACGTACGCCGATGAAGGGAGCGCGCCCAGGTGACCCCCGCCGAGGAGACCGCAGCCGTACGCGTCCACGACCTCTGGAAGTCCTTCGGACAGCAGACCGCCGTCGCCGGGATCGAACTCACGCTCCCGGCCGGCCGGTTCATCGGCCTCGTCGGACCCAACGGGGCCGGCAAGACCACCACGCTCTCCATGGTCACCGGGCTGCTCCGCCCCGACCGGGGCACCGTGCACGTCGCCGGGCACGACGTGTGGGCCGACCCCGCCGAGGTCAAGGCCCGCATCGGCGTCCTGCCCGAGGGCCTGCGCCTCTTCGAACGCCTCTCCGGACGCGAACTCCTCGCCTACACCGGACGCCTGCGCGGACTGCCCGGCGCCGAGGTCGACAAACGCGCGGCCCAACTCCTCGACGTGCTCGACCTCGCCCAGGCCCAGCACAAACTCGTCGTCGACTACTCCACCGGGATGCGCAAGAAGATCGGCCTCGCCGCAGCCCTGCTCCACAACCCCGAAGTCCTCTTCCTGGACGAACCGTTCGAAGGCGTCGACCCGGTCTCCGCCCAGACCATCCGCGGCGTCCTCGAACGCTTCACGCGGGGCGGCGCCACCGTCGTCTTCTCCTCCCACGTCATGGAACTGGTCGAGTCGCTGTGCGACTGGGTCGCCGTGATGGCCGCGGGCCGCATCCGCGCACAAGGCCCCCTCGCCGAGGTCAAGGGCGAGGCGCCCTCCCTCCAGGAAGCCTTCCTCACCCTCGTCGGAGCCAGCGGCCGGGACGACGGCACCGCCCTGGACTGGCTGGGCGGCAAGCGATGACCCGCCTCCTCGTCCAGCTCAAACTCGCCCTCCTGCGCAACGGCCTGCGCCAGTCCACCGGCCGCCGCGCCGCCTACATCGCCTCCGCCGTCGCCGTCCTCCTCGTCGGGGCGCTCCAGCTCCTCGGCCTGATCCTCCTCCACGGCACCGAGCACGCCGCCACCGTCGCGACCCTGCTCACGGCCGTGCTCGCGCTCGGCTGGGCGGTGTTCCCGCTGTTCTTCCCGAGCGGCGACGAGACCCTCGACCCGACACGCCTCGTCATGCTCCCGCTCCACCCGGACCAGCTCGTACGCGGGCTGCTCGTGGCGTCCCTCGTCGGCATCGGCCCGCTGTTCACCCTCACCCTCGCGGCCGGAGCGGCGTACGCGACGGCGGGCGACCCCGCCTCCGCGGTCGTCGCGGTCCTCGCGGCCCCCCTCACCCTCCTCACCTGCGTGGCGCTCGCCCGTGCCGTGGCCGCCGCCAACATCCGCCTCCTCACCAGCCGCCGGGGCCGCGACCTGGCCGTCCTCAGCGGTCTTGTCGTGGCGGTCGGGGCGCAGCTCGTGAACTTCGGGGCGCAGAGACTCAGCTCGGCGGGCGGGGTGGGAGCGCTCGACCCGGTGGCGCGGGTCGTCCACTGGATCCCCCCGGCGTCGGCGATGGGAGCGGTGGAGGCGGCCGAGCGCGGCGCGTACGGGACATCGGCGGCGCGCCTGCTCCTGACGGCAGCCGCTCTCATCGCCCTCCTGGCCGTCTGGCGAAGGGCGCTCACCCGCCTGATGACGTCCCCCGACGGCTCGACCCTCGCGGCGGCCGAACCCACCCGCCGCGACCGCCGCACCACCGGCCCGCGCCGCCGCCTGCTCCCCGAGGGCCGCACGGGCGCGGTCATGGAGCGCGGCCTGCGCTACGTGTGGCGGGACCCGAAGACGAAGGCGGCCTGGGTGACGTCCCTGGCCATCGGCCTGATCGTCCCCGTCTTCAACACCCTCCAGGGCACCGGCTCCGTCTACTTCGCGTGCTTCGCCTCCGGGATGCTCGGCATCCAGATGTACAACCAGTTCGGCCAGGACACCTCGGCGTTCTGGACCGTCGCCATGACGATCTCCACCACCCGCGACGCGTACGAGGAGCTGCGCGCCAGAACCCTGGCCCTGCTCCTGATCACCCTCCCGTACGCGGTCCTCGTCACCGTCCTCACGACAGCGATGCTCGGCGCCTGGGCCGACCTCCCCGAGGTCCTGGGCCTGTCCTTCGCGCTGCTCGGCGCGATGCTCGCGACCGGCGCCTGGTCCTCCGCCCGCTTCCCGTACTCCATCCCGCAGGAGGGCTACAAGAACGTGGCCCCCGGCCAGGCCGGCCTCGCCTGGATAGGGATCTTCGGCGGCATGGTCGCGGCGGCCCTCCTCTGCGCCCCCGTCCTCGCCCTCACGATCACCCTCCACGCCACCGGCGCCGACACCTGGACCTGGACCCTGCTCCCCGTCGGAGCGGCCTACGGCACAGCCACGACCTACCTCGGCCTCCGCCTCTCGGCCCCCCGCACGGCGTCCCGCCTCCCGGAGATCCTGACAGCGGTCAGCAAGGGCTAGCACCCGCCCGCAAACGCAGACGACCCGCGAGCCGTGGTTCCTCCCGTACGAGACGGTCGGAAGCCGGCCGGACGTACCGGCGGCTCGCGGGTCGGGTGACTGCTTGGGAATAGGGCCGGCTGCACGCACAACACACGCGCTGGTCCGGCGCCGAATTCGAGATGCGACGTCGGGCCGCTAGCCCGCAGTCACCTCAGACGTCCGGCGTGAATACATGCTCCGAACCACCTCCTTTCCTCTGTGCACAACAGCCTACGAACCGACGCGACAGGTCTCAACCGGTTTTTGGAGACATCGAAGAGGCAACCTCGGGGCGCAGTTCGTACGCATATCCGTCGCCTCGCTGGAGGAGACGAAGGTGCTGGTGGGAGACGTTGACGCGGCCACCCGGTGTGGCGAGGCTGGGCTGTCCCCGGGCCCGGACCGAGACGCGTCCCGTCCATACGCCCGCCCAGCGTCCGCTCGGGATCTCCGCGCGCACCAGATCTCCCGTGACGTACCCGAAGTGCTTCTTGCCGCGAGCGCGCCGCAGGCGCGGGAAGCCGACCCCGGGGCGGCCGACCACCAGGGCGTCGATCGTGTGCGACTTGTCGAGCCCCGCGGCCGTGCGGTGCGTGTGCGTGAGGACAGCCGGCCAGCTCCGCACCGGTCTGCCAAGAGCGGTGAGCGTCAGAAGGAGAGCGCCGCCCAGGGAGTTCATGGCGGCAGCGTCCCGCAACGACGCCCGCACCTGCGAGGTGATGCGCGCCAGCCTTTCGGGGTCATGGGCGAGGAACCTGCTCAGCGGCTTGGCCCCCTTGGCATGGTTGCAGGGCACGCACGCGAGAACGAGGTTGGCGGCCCGGTCGGAGCCGCCGCGGCTGCGCGGGTGCAGGTGTTCGACGTTGAGGGGTACGCCGACGGCGTCGCAGTAGGCGCAGGCGTTCCCCCACCGTTCTCGCAGGTGAGTCCTGATCTCCGTACCGGCCGACGGCCCTCGCTGGTGTTCCTCGCCGATCAGCTTCCATCCCGCACTCAGGGAATGCGTGTCGAAGGCCGCGCTTTCGACGTGGATCTCGGTGACGGGTGCGAAGCGGCAGAAGCGGGTGGCCAGGGAGACCATCGTGTCGACCCTGTGCTGAACCGACGGGGGAAGCCAGCCGTCCGGGCGGGTTCGGTTGTCGGATCTGGGCGCGCGGTACCGGAGGTTCGCCGAGCGCCGTCTACGGCGGTATCCGGCGCGCTGCCGCAGCGAGAGGTGGATACGGTCGCCGCGGTGCCGGAGTTCGACACCGATCAGGCCACGCCGCGCGACCACCTTCTCGCCGTCCTGCCCGGCTTCCCTCTTCTCGTCGGTGAGCGCCATGCCCGTCCCCCGCGAGCCGGGGTCGATACGCAGTTGCACCCCGTCGACCTCGGACGCCGCGCGCGTCCGGTCGCGCAGACGGATGGTGAAGGGCGTCTGTCGCGCGACGACGGCCCGTCCTCTGCGCAGCAGCTCTCGGGCGCGTGCCGGGTGGCACGGCATCAGCGGCTGGCCTCCCTTTGCCAGGACGAAAACCCGGCTCGCGCCGAACCCCGTGCGGTGTGACGTCGACCGGAGGGCGTCACCGCCCTCGCCCGCTACCGTTCCTGCCGCCGAGGCCGCGGAGACGGTGTGACGCCGACGGGTTCCGCTGTCCGCCCCGCCGGTCTCCCCTCGCCCATGTTGCCGGTCGGCGTCCCGGTCGTCGCCGGGAAGTCCGTGAGCCGTTTCGTCCCTGTCCCCAGGGGTGTCTGCGCCCACGGATTCCAGAGTCCGGCGCTGAGGAAGCACGCCGGAGTGGGTCCGCTCACCTGCCGACAACGTAGTCACCGAACCGGACAGCTCCTTCACACCGATGACTCGGGCTGGCCACCCATCGGTCTGTTCGACCGGGGAACAGATGGCCTCCCTTCTCGTGTACGCAACGACGGTATGCGGCGGACTCTCACAGCGCAGGGCATGTCCGGCGCCTGCCACGAAGGTGCGAACGGAGCCGGTTCCCACCCTCTCACGCCCGCTGGATGCTATAGGCGGGCGGTTCGGCTGCTAGCTTGCCCCGTCATGACCGAGGCGCAGGAGCGGACCAGGGCCGGGTACGACGGGGTTGTCGAGTTGTATGCGTCGTTGTTCGGGGGGCGGCTGGAGGATCAGCCGTTCTCGCGGGGCATGGTGTCGACGTTCGCCGGGCTGGTGCGGGGGTCGGGGAACGTGCGGGTGGCCGATGTGGGGTGTGGGCCCGGGCATGTGACCGGGTTGCTGGCGGAGCTGGGGGTCGAGGCCGTCGGGTTCGATCTGTCGCCGGGGATGGTGGAGTACGCGCGGCGGGCCGAGCCGGGGCTGCGGTTCGCGGTGGGGCGGATGGAGGACCTGCCGGTGGCGGACGGGGCCTTCGGCGGGGTGCTTGCGCATTACTCGGTGATCCACACGCCGCCCGCCGAGGTGCCGGAGCTGCTGGCGGGGCTGGTGCGGGTGCTGGCTCCCGGGGGGCTGTTCCTCGTGTCGTTCTTCGCCGTCGAGGGGGGCGGGGAGCCGGTGCCGTTCGCGCACAAGGTGGCGCCCGCCTTCAGCTGGCCAGTGGAGCGGTTCGCGGAGTTGCTGGTGGGGGCGGGGCTGGATCCGTTCGCCCGGCTGGTGCATGATCCGCGTTCCGAACGGGGCTTCCTGGACGCCCACTTGCTGGCCCGGCGGAGCTGAATCGCGCCGGGCCGGGCATGCTGGTGGAGTGTGCTCACGGGTTTTCGCGAAGTTGACCGAACTCCATGTGGGATGCGTCACGTTCGAGTTGAATGATCTGGAGCAGTACACACAGCCTGCAGGGGGTGCCAGGTGAGTGCTTCCCGGCGTAGTGGGACCACCGACGCGCTCGGGCCCGACGAGCCCGAGCGGGACGGGGCCGATCTGCTGGCCGCGTTGCTGGACGGGATGGACGCCGCGCTCTGCGCGTTCGACGCCGATGGGGTCGTGACCCATTGGAACCGGGAGGCCGAGCGGATCCTGGGGTGGTCGGCGGAGGAGGCCGTGGGGCGGACGGGGTTCGCCGGGTGGGCCGTGCGCCCCGCCGACGCCGACGAGGTGCAGGGGCGGTTGCTGGCGGCCATGCACGCGCCGGGGCGGCAGGTGCACGAGTTCGCGCTCGTCACCAAGGAGGGCGGGCGGGTCCTCGTCCGTACGCAGTCCGCCGCCGTGCGGGGCGCCGACGGGAAGCCCGCCGGGGTGTACTGCGCGTTCAGCGAGGTGCACGCGCAGATCGACCTGGAGCGGTCCATCGCGCTGAGCGAGGCGCTGTTCGAGGACGCGGTGTGGGGCGTGGTCCTGGTCGACGCGGACCTGCGGCCCGCCGTGGTGAACGCGCACGCGGCGAAGGCGCTCGGTTCCGGGCGCACCGCGCTGCTCGGGCGGCCGCTGGGCGATCTCATCGGGCAGGGTGTGGAGGAGCTGGAGAGCGCCCTCACGCATGTGCTGTCGGAGGGGGTGCCGCCGCCTCCGACGGAGGTGTGGGTGACGTTGCGGCTGCCCGGTGAGGACGGGGAGCGGCAGGAGCGCCGGTGCTGGCGGAGCGGGTTCGTGCGGCTGGCGTCGCCGCTGGCGGAGGAGCCGGTGCCGCTGGGTGTCGGGTGGCTGTTCCAGGACGTGACCGAGGCGAAGGTCCTTGAGCAGGAGGCGGCGCAACTGCGGTTCCGGGCGAACCAGTTGCACCGGGCGGCGCGGGCCGCCGCCGAGTGCGAGGATCCGGGCGAGGCGGCCACCGTGCAGCTGGACTTCGCGCTGGCCGGGTTCGCGGACCACGCGGTGATCGATCTGGTGGTGAGCGAGGAGCCGGTGCGGCTGGTGCGGGCGGCGGTGACGCCGTCGGGCGTGCCCGGGGCGACGCTCCTTGCGACGCGGGGCACGGTGCCGGTGCGGTACGGGGAGGGGCATCCGGCGTTGCAGTGCGTGGACCGGGCCGGTTCGGTGCGGGCGGCGGCGCCCGAGCCGGACGGGGCGGGTGCGGCGCGCTGGGCGGCGGCGCGGCAGTGGCCGGAGGGTTCGGTGTACGCGCTCTGCTCGGCGCTGCGCAGCCGGGGCCGTACGCTGGGCGTGGTGACGTTCCTGCGGGGTGTGAGCCGGTCGGCGTTCGAGCGCGGGGACGCGATGTACGCGGAGAGCGTGGCGGTGCGCATCGCGGGGGCGGTGGATCTGGCGCTGCTGGCGGCGGAGGAGCCGCCCGGGCCCTGAGGGTCAGTGCTGGTAGAAGATCCGGTCCCGGTACTCGGCGAAGACCTTGGCGTTCCAGGCGTGGCCGCCGTCCACGTTGCCGGAGCGGAGCAGGGGCGGCTGGATGCCGCGTTCGGCGAGGGTCGTGGCGCAGGTGGCGAGGGTGGCCTGCATGAGGGCGCTGGTGGTGACGGTGGAGGCGGAGGCGAAGGGGGCGTCGACGCCTTCGTGGTCGAGTTCGGCGTCGCCGACCTGGATCTTGGAGTCGAGGACGATGTCGCAGTGGTCGCGCAGGTAGGTGCCGGAGGCGTGGCGTGACCTGGGGGCGTCGGGCCCGGTGGCGTAGGCGAGGGAGGTGACGCCGATGACCTTGAGGCCGAGGGCGCGGGCGTTCATGGCCATCTCGACGGGGAGGGCGTTGCGCCCGGACAGGGAGATGATGACGAGCGCGTCGCCGGCCGTGGCGGGGCTGGAGTCGAGGACGGCGGCGGCGAGGCCGTCGACCCGCTCCAGGGCGGAGCCGAGGGTGGCGGGCATGACGTCGACGCCGACGGCGCCGGGGACGGCGAGCAGGTTCATCAGGGCGAGGCTGCCCGCGCGGTAGACGACGTCCTGCGCGGCGAGCGAGGAGTGTCCGGCGCCGAAGGCGAAGAGGCGGCCGCCCGCGACGACGGTGTCGGCGAGGAGGGTGCCGGCGGCGGCGATGTTCTCCGTCTCCTCGTCGCGGACCCGCTGGAGCAGGCCGATCGCGGCGTCGAGGTACTGCGTGGCCGGCTTGGTCTCGCCCATCGGCGTAGCCCCCTGAGTCGTGGTGTCGCGGATCACGGTGGGGTCTGGACCAGGGCCGTGTCAATACGCCCCGGGGCCTGCCGAACCGCTGTTTCCCCGGTGCGGGACGGTTGTCAGCGGTATGCGTCAGAATTGAGGGCAGGGCCAGCGCACGAGCGACGCGGCGAGCCAGCGGGGCCGCACGCGGAGCAGGAAGCTACACGAGGGGCACGTATGTCCGGACTGATCGACACCACGGAGATGTACCTCCGCACCATCCTCGAGCTGGAGGAGGAAGGTGTGGTCCCGATGCGCGCCCGGATCGCCGAGCGGCTGGACCAGAGCGGCCCGACGGTGAGCCAGACCGTGGCCCGTATGGAGCGGGACGGCCTGCTCGCCGTCGCCGCCGACCGGCACCTGGAGCTGACCGACGAGGGGCGCCGCCTGGCCACGCGCGTGATGCGCAAGCACCGGCTCGCCGAGTGCCTCCTGGTCGATGTGATCGGTCTGGAGTGGGAGCAGGTGCACGCGGAGGCCTGCCGCTGGGAGCACGTGATGAGCGAGGCCGTGGAGCGCCGCGTCCTGGAGCTGCTGCGCCATCCGACGGAGTCGCCGTACGGGAACCCGATCCCGGGCCTGGAGGAGCTGGGCGAGAAGGACGGCGCGGACCCGTTCCTGGACGAGGGCATGGTCTCGCTGGCAGATCTGGACCCGGGTGCGGACGGCAAGACGGTCGTGGTGCGCCGTATCGGTGAGCCGATCCAGACGGACGCGCAGCTGATGTACACGCTGCGGCGGGCGGGGGTGCAGCCCGGTTCGGTGGTGAGCGTGACGCAGTCGCCGGGCGGGGTCCTGGTGGGCAGCAGCGGTGAGGCGGCGGAGCTGGCCGCGGACATCGCCTCGCACGTCTTCGTCGCGAAGCGCTGAGGCGCCGGGCGCCGGGCGCCGAGGCCGGACCGCCGGGTTCCGGCGGCCGGTGGTGCGCGTCGGGCGAGGGGCGTCACGTGCTGTGCGTCAAGTGGTCTGCGGCGGGGGGTGGTTGCGTGGCCGGATCACGCGCGGCGGGGGCGCGCAGAAAGCAAGATTCACTGTGCGGAATCGCAGCGGCGGGGCGACGGGCGTGCAAGGCTGTCGCGTGAGGCATATGACGGGAGGGGACCTGGTATGGACCTGCCGTTCGGCGCGCGACGGGTTCGACAGAGGCGGGGAGTACGGAAAGGCGAGGGCCCCGGCGCCTTGCGGCGCCGGGGCCTGTCCTCCCCTGTGCTGACCCGGAGCCCCGAGCTCCCAGGGTCATCCCCTTCGGACCTTCATCCCCGAGCGGTCCGCCTCCCGAGGGAAAGATCCCCTCGGCGACGCAGGTCATTCCTTGAGCGACGTCACTCAAATGAGGGGTGTTACCGCACCGCATCATGGACAGCACCACGCTTTCGAAAGAATGTTCGATAGCGTGCACGGGTACGCGACCGCAGGCGCGACCACAAGGGGGTGCCAGGGCCTATGGCGCAGCGCATCGACGTGACCGGGGCGGGCGGGGCCCGTCTGGCCGCTTGGGAGTTCGCCGACCCGCCCAAGTCGGGCAACGGCGTACGCACCCCGGGCGTCCTGTTGCTGCACGGCCTGATGGGCCGGGCCTCCCACTGGGCCGGCACCGCGCGCTGGCTCGCCGAGCGCCACCGCGCGGTCGCGCTCGACCAGCGCGGCCACGGCCAGAGCGACAAGCCGCCGCAGGGGCCCTACGACCGGGAGGCGTACGTCCTCGACGCCGAGGCGGCGCTCGTCCAGCTCGGTCTGGAGCCCGCCGTGCTCATCGGGCACTCGATGGGCGCCCTGACCGCGTGGCAGCTCGCCGCCCGCCGCCCCGACCTCGTCCGGGGCCTCGTCATCTGCGACATGCGGGCCTCGGCGCTCGGGGCAGCCTCGCAGCGCGAGTGGGAGGACTGGTTCAAGGCGTGGCCGGTGCCGTTCTCCACGCTCGCCGACGTACGGAAGTGGTTCGGCGAGGACGATCCCTGGGTGGAGCGGCCGAACCCGGCGCGCGGGGAGTTCTACGCCGAGGTGATGACCGAGTCCTCCGACGGCTGGCGGCCGGTGTTCTCCCGCCGCCAGATGCTTCAGGCCCGCTCGACGTGGGTGTACGACGCCCACTGGGAGGAGCTGGCCGCCGTGCAGTGTCCGACGCTCGTCGTACGGGGGCTCGACGGGGAGCTGGGGCGGGCCGAGGCGCAGGAGATGGTCCGGGTGCTGCCGCGCGGACAGTACGCGGAGGTGGCCGACGCGGGGCACCTCGTCCACTACGACCAGCCCGAGGCGTGGCGCGCGGCGATCGAACCGTTCCTGGACGGGGTGCTCGCGGAGCTGTAGCCCGCGCTGTCACGTGATCAGGGGCTCAGGCGTTCGACGCGCCAGGCGCCGTCCCCCGTGGCGACGTACCGCAGGCGGTCGTGGAGCCGGTTCGGGCGGCCCTGCCAGAACTCGACCTCCGACGGCGTGACGCGGAAGCCGCCCCAGTGCGGCGGCACCGGGATCTGTGCGCCCGGCGGATAGCGGCGGGTCAACTCGGCGTACGAGGCGTCGAGTTCGGCCCGGCCGTCCAGGACCGCCGACTGCTCGCTGGCCCAGGCGCCGAGCTGCGAGCCGTGCGGCCGCGAGTGGAAGTACGCGGCCGTCTCCTCCCGCGACGTACGGGCCGCGGTACCGGTGACGAGGACCTGGCGGTACATCGCGTGCCAGGGGAAGACCAGTGCGACATGCGGGTTCACGGCCAGGTCGCGGGCCTTGCGGGAGCCGTAGTTGGTGTAGAAGACGAAGCCCTCGTCGTCGTAGGACTTCAGCAGGACCGTACGGGAGCTGGGGCGGCCCTCGGCGTCGGCGGTGGAGACGACCATCGCGTTCGGCTCGGCCGCCAGGGCGCCGGGCGCCGCCGCCTGCTTGAACCAGCGCGTGAACTGTTCCATCGGGTGCGGGGCGAGGTCGGACTCCAGGAGGCCGCCGTCGTGGGGGCGGTACTGCTCGCGCATCGCGGCGGGGTCGGGGGCGCGGTAACCATCGGCGTCGTGGGCGTTCACAGCGTCATCCTGCCGCAGTGTGCCGCCCCCGGGTGAGACATGGCACTCAGTGCCGCATGCTCTCGCCAAGCGTGGCACTGAGGGTTATCGTCCAGGGGCCGAGTGACCCCGCGGTTCACGGGGCATCACGGGGGTGACCGACCCGGAGCGCGAGCCGCGGGCGCCGCGCATCCGAGCGTACGGAGTCGCAGTACAGCCAGCACGAACAGTCACGCAGCACGCCACGCCCACGTGGCTCACGGATCCGTAGCCCACGCATCCGCAGCCCACGCACTCGAAGGAGCCGCCTGATGTCCGACCCCGGCTTTGTCCCTGGCCTTGAGGGAGTCGTCGCGTTCGAGACGGAGATCGCCGAACCGGACAAGGAGGGCGGCGCCCTGCGGTACCGGGGCGTCGACATCGAGGACCTCGTCGGCCACGTCTCGTTCGGGAACGTCTGGGGGCTGCTCGTCGACGGCGCCTTCGACCCCGGGCTGCCGGCCGCCGAGCCGTTCCCCATCCCCGTCCACTCAGGTGACATCCGCGTCGACGTGCAATCCGCGCTCGCCATGCTCGCGCCCGTCTGGGGGCTCAAACCGCTCCTCGACATCGACGAGGCGCAGGCCCGCGACGACCTCGCCCGCGCCGCCGTCATGGCCCTCTCCTACGTCGCCCAGTCCGCGCGCGGACAAGGCGTCGCCATGGTGCCGCAGAGCGAGATCGACAAAGCGAAGTCGGTCGTCGAACGGTTCATGATCCGCTGGCGCGGGGAGCCCGACCCCAAGCATGTCGCCGCCGTCGACGCGTACTGGACCAGCGCCGCCGAGCACGGCATGAACGCGTCCACGTTCACGGCCCGGGTCATCGCCTCCACCGGGGCGGATGTCGCCGCCGCGCTGTCCGGGGCCGTCGGGGCCATGTCCGGGCCGCTGCACGGCGGGGCGCCCTCGCGGGTCCTCGGGATGATCGAGGAGATCGAGCGGACCGGGGACGCGGAAGGGTTCGTCCGCAAGGCGCTGGACAAGGGTGAACGCCTCATGGGGTTCGGGCACCGGGTCTACCGCGCCGAAGACCCCCGTGCGCGGGTGCTCCGCAGGACTGCCCGGGAGCTGGGTGCCCCGCGCTTCGAGGTCGCCGAGGCGCTGGAGAAGGCCGCGCTCGCCGAGCTGCATGCCCGGCGGCCCGACCGGGTGCTCGCCACCAACGTGGAGTTCTGGGCGGCCATCGTGCTCGACTTCGCCGAGGTGCCGGCGCACATGTTCACGTCCATGTTCACGTGTGCGCGGACCGCGGGGTGGAGTGCGCACATTCTTGAGCAGAAGCGGACGGGGCGGCTTGTTCGTCCCTCGGCGCGCTATGTGGGGCCGGGGTCTCGGTCGCCGCGGGACATCTCGGGGTTCGCGGGTATCGCCGAGTAGCTCGGGGGGCTCGCGGGTTCGCGGGTGCGGGTGCGTGGGGGCTGGTCGCGCAGTTCCCCGCGCCCCTGAGCGTCTGCCCCCTGCCGCGATGCCTTTGGGCGCGCGTTGCGTCGTGGTCGCTCGCGCAGTTCCCCGCGCCCCTGAGATGCCCCGCGGCGACCGAGACCCCGGCCCCACATAGCGCGCCGAGGGACGAACAAGCCGCCCCGTCCGCTTCTGCTC
>NZ_JBEYWV010000018.1:0-187503 GCF_040644575.1 Streptomyces sp. NPDC046939 | reverse complement strand
GGGTGTGCCGTCGCCGGTGCGGCATACGTCGTGGCTGGTCGCGCAGTTCCCCGCGCCCCTGAGATGCGCACTTCGTGCGCCATCTCAAGGGGCGCGTCCCCGGGGAGCCTCTCCGGAAGCTTCGCCGGGGGCGCCACAGGAGAAGGCGCGGCGAAGCCGCAAGCCTTCAGGGGCGCGGGGAACTGCGCGCTCAGCCACGACGGCGCTGACAGTCGACGAACCGCGCGCAACCCGGCAGACGCTCAGGGGCGCGGGGAACTGCGCGACCAGCCACGACGCACCCGCACTCGGCCACGAGACCCGCACCCGCACCCGCACTCGGCACGAGCCCCGCACTTGGCGACAACACACCAGGCCCCCGATCCCGCCATAAAACTTCCCGCACGAGACTTCACGGAGAATCACATGACCGCCAGCACCACCATCCACTGGCAGCAGGACGACACCGGCATCGTCACCCTCGTCCTCGACGACCCGAACCAGTCCGCGAACACGATGAACCAGGCGTTCAAGGACTCCATCGCCGCCATCGCGGACCGCGCCGAGGCCGAGAAGGACTCGATCCGCGGGATCATCTACACCTCCGCGAAGAAGACCTTCTTCGCGGGCGGCGATCTGAAAGACATGATCAAGGCCGGCCCGGAAGACGCGCAGGCCGTCTTCGAGACCGGGCTCGGCATCAAGAACTCCCTGCGCCGCATCGAGACCCTCGGCAAGCCCGTCGTCGCGGCGATCAACGGCGCGGCCCTGGGCGGCGGCTACGAGATCGCCCTGGCCAGCCACCACCGGGTAGCGCTGGACGCACCCGGGTCGAAGATCGGCCTCCCCGAGGTCACCCTGGGCCTGCTCCCGGCCGGCGGCGGCGTCACCCGTACCGTCCGCCTCATGGGCATCACCGACGCCCTCCTGAAGGTTCTTCTCCAGGGCACCCAGTACGGCCCGCGGCGCGCCCTGGAGAACGGCCTGGTCCACGAGGTCGCCGCGACCCCGGAGGAGATGATCGAGAAGGCCCGCGCCTTCATCGACGCCAACCCCGAGTCGCAGCAGCCCTGGGACAGGCCGGGCTACCGCATCCCGGGCGGCACCCCGGCCAACCCGAAGTTCGCCGCGAACCTCCCCGCGTTCCCGGCGAACCTGAAGAAGCAGCTCAACGGCGCCCCCTATCCGGCCCCGCGCAACATCCTCGCGGCCGCCGTGGAGGGCTCCCAGGTCGACTTCGAGACGGCCCTGACCATCGAGGCCCGCTACTTCACCGAGCTGGTCACGGGGCAGACCGCGAAGAACATGATCCAGGCGTTCTTCTTCGACCTCCAGGCCGTGAACTCCGGAGCCAACCGCCCGAAGGGCATCGAGCCCCGCAAGGTCACCAAGGTCGCCGTGCTCGGCGCGGGGATGATGGGCGCGGGCATCGCCTACTCGTGCGCCCGCGCGGGCATCGAGGTCGTCCTCAAGGACGTCTCGGACGAGGCGGCGGCCAAGGGCAAGGGCTACTCCGAGAAGCTGTGCGAGAAGGCGGTGAAGCGCGGCCGCACCACCCAGGAGAAGGCGGACGCGCTGCTCGCCCGCATCACGCCCACCGCCGACCCTCAGGCGCTCGCCGGCTGCGACGCGGTGATCGAGGCCGTCTTCGAGGACCCCTCGCTCAAGCACAAGGTGTTCCAGGAGATCCAGCACGTCGTCGCCCCCGACGCCCTGCTCTGCTCGAACACCTCGACCCTGCCGATCAGCCTCCTCGCCGAGGGCGTCGAGCGCCGCTCGGACTTCATCGGGCTGCACTTCTTCTCGCCGGTCGACAAGATGCCGCTCGTGGAGATCATCAAGGGCGAGCGGACCGGGGACGAGGCGCTCGCCCGCGCGTTCGACCTCGTACGGCAGATCAACAAGACGCCGATCGTCGTCAACGACTCGCGCGGCTTCTTCACCTCCCGGGTCATCGGCCACTTCATCAACGAGGGCGTCGCCATGGTCGGCGAGGGCATCGAGCCCGCCTCCGTCGAGCAGGCCGCGGGCCAGGCGGGCTACCCGGCCAAGGTCCTGTCCCTGATGGACGAGCTGACGCTCACCCTGCCCCGCAAGATCCGCAACGAGACCAAGGCCGCCGTCATCGAGGCGGGCGGCGAGTGGACCCCGCACCCGGCCGAGGGCGTCATCGACCGCATGGTCGACGAGTTCGGGCGTCCGGGGCGCAGCGGCGGCGCGGGCTTCTACGAGTACGGCGAGGACGGCAAGCGCGCCGGGCTCTGGCCGGGCCTGCGCGAGCACTTCACGAAGCCGGGCGCGGAGATCCCGTTCAAGGACATGCAGGAGCGCATGCTCTTCGCGGAGGCGCTCGACACCGTACGCCTCCTGGAGGAGGGCGTGCTGACGTCCGTCGCCGACGCCAACATCGGCTCGATCTTCGGCATCGGCTTCCCCGGCTGGACGGGCGGCGTGCTCCAGTACATCAACGGCTACGAGGGCGGCCTGCCCGGATTCGTCGCCCGCGCGCGTGAGCTGGCCGAGCGCTACGGCGACCGGTTCCTGCCGCCCGCGCTGCTCGTGGAGAAGGCCGAGCGCGGCGAGACCTTCAAGGACTAGCCGCGCCCCATGCGGGAGGTGTTCAGCCCTCGGAGCGGAACGCCTCCCGCAGCTCCTCCTTCAGCGACCGCTGGAACGCCGTCACCAGCGCCTGCACCACCATCGGCTGCATGTGGGCCGACAGCGACTTCATCGCCGCCAGGTGCTCGGGGTCCGAGGGGTCGGCCTCCTGCTCGCGGTAGGGGCCCCACACCTCGTCCCGGAACAGCCGCGACAGCTCGTGCGCGGCCTGCCGGGTGTGCTCGAGCAGGACGGTGCGCGCGGCGAGGATCGTCTCGTGCGCGATGGGCACGCCGAGCAACTGCACGCCGAGGCGGAGCAGGCCGAGGTCCACGCGGTAGGCGTCCCCGTTGTCGCCGTTCTCCTCGTACGCGATGACGCCCATGGCGGAGAGCCGGTCGAGGTCGGTCCCCGACAGGGCACGGCCCGCCCGGCGCTCCAGCTCGGCGAGGTCCATGTCCTCCGCCGTGTCCGGCGCCCAGCTCGCCACCACGGCGCGGTGGATGGCCAGGTCGTGGGCGCTCAGGTCGGCGGGCAACTGCTCCAGGTAGCGCTCGATCGCGGCGAGCGTCATGCCCTGGTGCTGCAACTCCTCGATCAGCGCGAGCCGCGACAGATGGTCCTGCCCGTAGTGTCCGACCCGGCGGGGGCCGATCACCGGCGGCGGCAGCAGCCCGCGCGTGCTGTAGAAGCGGATCGTGCGGACGGTGACGCCCGCGCGCGCGGCCAGTTCGTCGACGGTCAGCGTGGGGGAGGAGGCCGTCTCGGCGGCCGCGATGTCCGTCGTGATGTCGGTGGTCATGTCCGCCTCGGGTCGATCGGGTTCAACAGTATTGCTGACACACCGATGTTGTGAAAGTGCTTCGCGCGACCCTTCCCGTGGTCCCTTACCTCGTTGTGAGAAGAACCGCTATGTGATCTGTACCACCGCATCCATGGTGATCTCTGGGGGAAGGTGCACCGTCGGTCCGCACACTGTCAGGGGTGGAGCGGGCCGCTCTCAGTACATCCGGACCCCGGCCGGCTTCCTGTCGCCGGGCACCACAGAGTGGACACCCCCACGTGAGCAAGGACGCCGTGAACACGGCCGTGGACGCATCCCCCGCGGATGCGTCCCGGACGCCCGCCGACGCGGGCGACGCCGGTTACAGCAAGGACCTCAAGGCCCGGCACGTCAACATGATCGCCATCGGTGGCGCGATCGGCACCGGACTCTTCCTGGGCGCGGGCGGCCGCCTCCACTCGGCGGGCCCCGCCCTCGTCTTCGCGTACCTCGTCTGCGGGATCTTCGCGTACCTGGTGGTGCGCGCCCTCGGCGAGATGGTCGTGTACCGGCCCTCGTCCGGTTCCTTCGTGTCGTACGCGCGTGAGTTCCTCGGCGAGAAGGGTGCCTATGTCGCCGGCTGGATGTACTTCCTGAACTGGTCGATGACCGGCATCGCGGATATCACGGCCATCGCGCTCTACACGCAGTACTGGTCGGTCTTCACCTCGATCCCGCAGTGGGTGCTCGCCCTGATCGCGCTCGCGGTCGTGCTCGGCGTGAACCTCGTCTCGGTCAAGTACTTCGGCGAGATGGAGTTCTGGTTCGCGATCATCAAGGTGGCCACGCTCGTCGCCTTCCTGCTGGTGGGCATCTTCCTGCTCGCCACGCAGCACCCGGTCGACGGCCGCACCCCGGGGCTCAACATGATCACGGACCACGGCGGCCTCATGCCGAGCGGCTTCATGTCGGTGGTCCTCGTCATGCAAGGCGTCGTGTTCGCCTACGCGGCCCTGGAGCTGGTCGGCGTCGCCGCTGGTGAGACCGCCGAGCCGCACAAGGTCGTCCCGCGCGCGGTGAACTCGATCATGTGGCGCGTCGGCCTGTTCTACTGCGGCTCGGTCCTCGTGCTCGCGCTGCTGCTGCCCGCGACCTCGTACTCCTCGAACGAGAGCCCGTTCGTCACCCTGTTCAGCAAGCTGGGCATCGGCGGCATCGGCGACATCATGAACCTGGTCGTGCTGACCGCCGCCATGTCCTCGCTCAACTCCGGCCTGTACTCCACCGGCCGCATCCTGCGCTCCATGGCGATGTCGGGCTCCGCGCCCAAGTTCACCGCGCGCATGAACCGCAGCCAGGTGCCCTACGGCGGCATCCTGCTCACCGCGGGCGTCGGCGTCCTCGGCGTCGGCCTGAACTACCTGCTGCCGCACGACGCCTTCGAGATCGTCATCGAGATCTCCTCCATCGGCATCATCGGCACCTGGGTGATGATCATGGTCGCGCACCTGGCGTTCGTCCGCCGGGCCAAGGCGGGCCTGGTGGAGCGCCCGAAGTTCCGCCTGCCCGGGTCCCCGGTCACCGAGATCGTCACCATCGCCTTCCTGCTCCTCGTCCTCGGCCTCATGTGGAACGACGCCGAGACCGGCCGCAAGACGCTCTCCCTCGTCCCGGTCGTCGCCCTCCTGCTCGTCGCCGGCTGGTTCGGCGCGCGCCGCCGCATCGCCCGCGAGGCGACGCGTGAGGCGGCCGGGGACGAGTGACGGCGCCTGGCGTCGCCGGTGTGCCGATCGGGTAGGACACAGGCATGGTGCTGGTTCCGTGGGACGTTCACCTCAAGGCGGGGCAACTGGGGATCAACGCGGCCACCCTGGCGACGGCGCTCCTCGCGTCGCTCCGCCGCCATCCCCGCCCCGGCCCCCGCCCCGGCCCCCCGGCACCTGAACCCGTGGCCCCGCCGCCGCCCCCGCCCCGCGTCCGGGCCCACGTGGTGCCCCCGCACCCCGCCCCGGCCGACGCCACCCACACGGCCGCCGTGACGGACCTGTGCACGTGCGTGGCCGAACTCGCCTCGGACCTGGCGAAGAGGTACGGCGGGGAGATCTGAGACGCCGCCGTACGGGGGCGGCGTCCGGGCCGGTCCGGCACGGGCGCACACTGGGACGTGCACGCACCCTCAGCCCCGTACGCCCCGCAGGACACCCCATGAAGCAGCACGACCCCGACCCGCCGCCCCCTCCGGCCGGCGGGATCCTCTGGGAGACCGCCGGCGAGATACGCGCGCTGCTCGCCCTGCCCGCCGCGTTCGTGCTTCAGGTCGCGCACCGCGCCGTCGGCGCCGGGGTCGACCAGCACTCGGTGTTCCGCACCGACCCGTGGGGGCGCGGGCAGCGCTCGCTCGCCTCGGTGCTGCTGTGGGTCTACGGCGGCGAGGAGGCCGCCGCCGAGGGCCGCAGACTGCGCCGCCTGCACCGCGCCGTCCAGGGCACCGACCCGCGCGGCCGCCGCTACCACGCGCTGACCCCGGCGTACTACGCCTGGGTCCACGCCACCGGCTACCCCGTCGCCCGGTACGCCCGGCGCTACTTCGACCGGCCCTTCACGCCCGAGGAGGACGAGCGGTTCTACGCGGAATGGCTCATGGTCGGGCGTGTCCTCGGCATCCACGACCGGGACATG
This sequence comes from Streptomyces sp. NPDC046939, assembly GCF_040644575.1. Classification (NCBI taxonomy): domain Bacteria; kingdom Bacillati; phylum Actinomycetota; class Actinomycetes; order Kitasatosporales; family Streptomycetaceae; genus Streptomyces; species Streptomyces sp. NPDC046939. The sequence continues at coordinate 181,484 of NZ_JBEYWV010000018.1, read as the reverse complement.
CCGCAGACGACGGCGGAGTTCTGGCCGTACTACCGCAAGATGCTGGATGAGGAGGTCGGACGGAACGCGGTGGTCGACGAGCTGACCGCCCGCGACCGCGCCGTCCCGCCGCCGCCGGGCCGTCCTGTGCTGCGCCTGCTGTGGCCCGTCCTGCGGCCTGCGCTCACGCGGGGGCTGGCGTTCCTGGCGACGGGGCTGCTGCCGCCGGAGGCCCGCGCGGCGGTCGGCCTGGAGTGGACCCCGCGCCAGGAGCGCCGCCTCCGCCGCTTCGCGGTGCTGGTCCGCGGGGTCGCTCCGCGTCTACCTGAGCGCCTCCGGTACCTGCCGCCCGCGCACCGGGCGAGAACGGCCCCCCGTCTGCCCTGAGGCGGCCGACCGCCGAGTGCGCCTCGCGTGGTGGCTGGTCGCGCAGTTCCCCGCGCCCCTGAGATGCGCACTGCGTGCGCCATCTCAGCGCCCCTGGGGCTGCGGCGGAGCCGCATGCTCCAGGGGCGCGGGGAACTGCGCGAGCAACCACGACGAGACCCGCGCCCGAAGGCCAGGGAGAATGGCGCACGCAGTGCGCATTCTGGGGGCGCGGGGAACTGCGCGACCAGCCCCCGCGCACCCGCGGTCGCTCAGTGCTCCGCATGCACCCCGTTCGTGGCGGCGATCTTCTTCCAGGACTTGGGCTGCGAAGGCGCGGACAAGGCCCCCAGCGCCCCCGCCGAAGGCTTCACCGGCTGGTACAACCACGTGTCGAACAGCGGAGCGAGCCGCTTGCCGGAGACCTTCTCCGCGTACCCCACGAAGTCGGAGACGCTCGCGTTGCCGTACGCGTGCGCCGTCGGCCAGCCCTTGAGGATCTGGAAGAACTTCTTCTCGCCGACCGCGTTGCGCAGCGCCTGTATCGCGACGGCCCCCCGGTCGTACACAGCGGACGCGAACTGGTTGTCGGCCCCCGGGTCACCCGGCTTGACCTGCCAGAACGGGTCGTCCGCCGGGTGCTGCGCGTACACGTAGTCCGCGAGCTCCTGGGCCGTGCCCTCGCCCTCCTTCTCGGACCAGAGCCACTGGCTGTAGCGGGCGAAGCCCTCGTTGATCCAGATGTCCTTCCAGCCGTCGACGGAGACGCTGTCGCCGTACCACTGGTGGGCCAGCTCATGGACGACGACGGACACGTTCGACCCGTTGGCGAACTGCTTCGGCGAGTAGAAGGGCCGCGTCTGCGTCTCAAGGGCGAAGGACGAGGGCACGTTGGGGACGTAGCCGCCGAGCGCCTCGAAGGGGTACTTGCCGAAGACCGTCTCCAGCCACTCGGCGACCTCGGTGGTCCGCTCGACGCTGGCCTTGGCGGCGCCCTCGTTCGCGCCGAGGTCCTTGCTGTAGGCGTTGATGACGGGCAGACCGTCGGCCGTCTTGTCGGTCGTGATGTCGAACTTGCCGACCGCGAGCGTGGCGAGGTACGTGGCCTGCGGCTTGCTGGAGCGCCAGTTGTACCGGGTCCAGCCGAGCTTCGAGCTCTGTGACTGGAGCGTGCCGTTGGAGATGGCCTGGGTGCCGTCCGGCACGGCGACCGACACGTCGTACGTGGCCTTGTCGCGCGGGTGGTCGTTGGACGGGAACCACCAGGCGGCCGCCTCCGGCTCGTTGGCGGCGACGCCGCCGTCCGGGGTGCGCTGCCAGGAGGTGAAGCCCCACAGCTTCACCTCGGAGGGCTTGCCCGCGTACTTCACGACGACCGTGAAGGGGGTGCCCTTGGGCAGCCCGGCCGCGGGGGTCACCTCCAGTTCCTGCACGCCCGTCCTGGTGAACTTCGCCGCTTTGCCGTTGACCCGGACCTCGCTCGCGGTGAGCCCGAAGTCGAGGTCGAAGCGGGAGAGGTCCTGCGTGGAGGAGGCGAGGATCGTCGCCGTGCCCTCCAGGAGGTCCGTTTTCGGCTGGTACTTGAGGCGCAGGTCGTAGTGGGAGACGTCGTAGCCGCCGTTGCCGTACGTCGGGTAATAGGGGTCGCCGATGCCCGCGGCGCCCGGCGTGAAGTCGGCGGCCGATGCCGGGATCGCCAGCATGAGGGAGGCCGCGAGCGCGCCGGGGGCGATGAGTCTGCGGTACACGAAAGCTCCAAGTCGTCGGGGCGGGCCGAGTGTTGATCTCGGCCGCGAGCCTATTCAGCACCGGCCGTCCCGGTCATGTCCATGGCCCCCGCTGTCACACGATCGCCATTCGGCCGACATGTGCCTCCGTGTCCCACACGCCTGTCATCCGTGCGTGCGGCCCTCTGTTGCGCACGGGTCGACCCGTGTACCTTCCCGCCATGCCGATACCCGCCAGACGCACCCGCCAGCTCTGGAGAACGTACGCAGCCGCGGCCGTCGCCGCCCTGTTCGCCGTTCTCGTCCTCCCCGGCACCGCCCAGGCCGCGCCCGCTCCCCGCACGTCGCAGCCGGTCTATTCGTACGAGAACGCGATCCGCGAGTCCGTCTGGGTCGACACCCGCGTCGACGGCGACGACGACGGGAGGAGCGACCGGGTCGCCGTCGACATCGTCCGCCCGCGCGAGACCGCCGCGCAGGGGCGCAAGATCCCGGTGATCATGGACGCCAGCCCGTACTACTCCTGCTGCGGACGCGGCAACGAGTCGCAGCTCAAGACGTACGACGCGCAGGGCAACGTCGTCCAGATGCCGCTCTACTACGACAACTACTTCGTGCCCCGCGGCTACGCCTTCGTCGCCGTCGACCTGGCCGGCACCAACCGCTCCGACGGCTGCGTCGACGTCGGCGGACGCTCCGACGTGCAGTCCGCCAAGGCCGTCGTCGACTGGCTGAACGGCCGCGCCAAGGGCTACACGAGCAGGACCGGCGGCGAACGCGCCCAGGCGTCGTGGACCAACGGACGTACCGGCATGATCGGCAAGAGCTACGACGGCACCATCGCCAACGGCGTCGCCGCCACCGGCGTGAAGGGCCTGGAGACGATCGTCCCGATCAGCGCGATCTCCTCCTGGTACGACTACTACTTCCAGCAGGGCGCCCCGCTCTACGACTCGGGCCCCGAGTGGCTGTCCGACTACGTCGAGAGCCCCGAGGCGCGCGCCCGCTGCGCCGCCGTGCAGCAGCGACTCGTCGACGAGGCGCCCCGCAGCGGCGACTGGACGAAGCTGTGGGAGGAGCGCGACTACGTCAAGGACGCGCACAAGGTGCGGGCCAGCGTCTTCGTCGTCCACGGCATGCAGGACCTCAACGTCCGCGCCAAGCACTTCGGCCAGTGGTGGGACGCGCTCGCGAAGAACGGTGTCGAGCGCAAGATCTGGCTGTCGCAGACCGGCCACGTCGACCCGTTCGACTTCCGCCGCGACGCCTGGGTCTCCACGCTGCACCGCTGGTTCGACCACGAACTCCTCGGCTACGACAACGGCATCGACCGCGAGCCCATGGCCGACATCGAGCGCGCCCCGGACAAGTGGAGCACCGACAAGGTCTGGCCCGCGCGCGGGGCCACCACGACCGCCCTGCGCCCGGCCAGGGGCAGCGCGCCCGGCGTCGGCGCCCTCGGCCTCACGGCAGGACGCGGCACCGAGACGTTCACCGACGACCCGGCGCTGAGCGAGACCGACTGGGCCGCGCGGATCGACACCTCCACGCCGGAGAAGGCCGGGTTCATCAGCCGCCCGCTCGGCAAGGACCTGCGTCTGTCCGGCTCCTCGAAGGTGACCGTCACCGCGACGCCGACCACCACCAGCGCGCACCTGAGCGCCGTCCTCGTCGACCTCGGCCCGGCCACGATCCGCGACTACGCGGGCGCGGGTGAGGGCATCACGACGCTCACCGACCGCAGTTGCTGGGGCGCGAGCACCACCGGGGACAGCTCCTGCTTCAAGAACACGCGCGCCGCCACGACCGACGTCGACTCGACCGTCTTCAGCCGTGGCTGGGCCGACCTCGGCACCTACGCCGACCCTGACAAGGGCCGCCCGCTGACCCCCGGCAAGAAGTACACGATCACGCTCCAGCTCGCCGCGAGCGACCACATCGTGCCGAAGGGCCACCGGCTCGCGCTGATCGTCGCCGGAACCGACAAGGACCTCATCGACCCCCCGTCGACCAAGCCGACGCTCACCGTCGACCTGGCGCGCACCGTGGCCCGTGTCCCCGTCGTCGGCGGCGCCAAGGCGTTCGCGGCGGCCACCGCGCCCGGGGCGCACCGCGCCGCCCCGCACGCGACCGGCGCCGAGGGCCTCAGCCCGTTCCGGCAGGACCGCCCCGTCCCGGGAGGGCGGTGACCGATGACGTCCCACAAGCGCACCCTGGGCCTGACCACCGCCGTGGCGGCGCTCGCCGCGCCGCTCGTGGCCTCGGCCCCCGCGCAGGCCACCGGCACGCCGCCGCGCACCGGCTTCGAGCAGACGCACGGGGCCCGCTGGACCAGCCAGCCCGAGGAGCAGCGCCTGCTCGCCGCCGTCGACAAGGCGTCCGCCAGGGTCTCCGTCGAACGCATCGGCACGACGAAGCAGGGCAGGCCCCTGCAACTCGTCCGCGTCGGCGCCCGGAACGCCGCCACCACCGTGCTGCTGATCTGCAGCCAGCACGGCAACGAACCGTCGGGCCGCGAGGCGTGCCTGACCCAGATCCGCGACTGGGCGTACGCCAAGGACAAGGCGACCCGGCGCTTCCTGGCCCGCACGACGCTCCTGGTCGTGCCCACCGCCAACCCCGACGGGCGCGCCGCCGACACCCGAGGCAACTCCGACGGCGTCGACATCAACCGCGACCACATCGCCCTGCGCACGGCGGAGGGCCGGGCGATGGCGGCCGTCATCCGCGACCACGAGCCCGACGTCATCTACGACCTGCACGAGTACGGGGCCACCCCCGAGTACTACGACAAGGACCTCTTCGACCTCTGGCCGCGCAACCTGAACACCGACCCCCGGGTCCACGACGAGGCCGAGACGCTCTCCCAGGACTACGTCCGGCCCGCCGCCCACGCCGCCGGGCACTCCACGGGCACGTACGGCATCTGGACCGACCCGGTCACCGGAGAACCGGTCAAGCAGACCGCGGGCGACGGACAGGAGCGCATCCTGCGCAACATGTCCGGCATCAAGCACGCGCTCGGCCTGCTCATCGAGAGCCGCGTCGACCCGGGCACACCCGCCGAGGAGGCCGACGAGCCGCTGAACAACCGGCGCCGCCGGGACTCGCAACTCGCGGCGCTGAAGGGTCTCTTCCGCTTCTCCGGTGAGCGCGCCGGACACATCGACGCGGTGACGGACGCGGCCCGCCTCGCCGGGTTCCGCGACACCGGACCCGTCTACGTGGGCGGCGCCGACAACGACCCGGCCGAACCCGCCGAGACCATCCAGGACCCGCCCTGCGGCTACCGGCTCACGAAGGGCCAGTACGCCGAGTACAAGGACGAGTTGGCCCTGCACGGCATCACCGTACGGCCCACGGGCGACGGGGCCTATGTGCCGCTGCGCCAGTCACAGCGGGCCCTCGCCGCGCTGTTCCTCGACGCGCGGGCGCCGTACCACGTGACGGAGGGGACGCCCGACACCAACTGCTGAGCACGTGATGAACCGGTGGGGGACGCGTCCGGTGTGGTAGGTCCTGAAGGGTGTCAACTCCGCAGAAACCACCCACCGACGCGTCCGCCCCCGGCAAGGACGCGACAGGCGGCCGGAGCCCCGCGACCGACCGGATCGTGTTCGGCGTCACCGCCGTGCTCACCCTGGCCTTCGTGATCTGGGGCTCCGTCGCCACCGACAACCTGGAGTCCGTCTCCAGCAGCGCGCTAGAGGGCCTGATCCACAACGGCGGCTGGGCGTTCATGCTCGCCGCCAGCGGCTTCGTCGTCTTCGCACTGTGGCTGGCCATGAGCCGCTACGGGAGGATCACGCTGGGCAAGGAGGGCGAGGAGCCGGAGTTCCGCACCGTCTCCTGGGTCGCCATGATGTTCAGCGCCGGCATGGGCATCGGCCTCATGTTCTACGGCGTGAGCGAGCCGCTCGCGCACTTCACGACGCCGCCGCCCGGCACCGACCCGGCGGACTCCGCCGACGCCATGGAGACGGCCATGGCGACCACCCTGTTCCACTGGACGCTGCACCCCTGGGCGATCTACGCGGTCGTCGGACTCGCCATCGCCTACAGCACGTTCCGGCGGCGCAGACGGCAGACGATCTCCTCCGTCTTCGTGCCGCTCATCGGCGAGAAGCACGCGCACGGGGCGTGGGGCCGGGTCATCGACATCATCGCGATCTTCGCCACGCTCTTCGGCTCGGCGGCCTCGCTCGGGCTCGGCGCGCTCCAGATCGGCTCCGGCTTCGAGGAGCTGGACTGGATGGACAAGGCGGGCACGGGCCTGCTCGTCTCCATCATCGCGGTGCTCACCGTGGCGTTCGTGGCGTCCGCCGTCTCCGGGGTGGAGAAGGGCATCCAGTGGCTGTCGAACATCAACATGGTGCTCGCGCTCGTCCTGGCGGTCTTCGTCTTCGTCGCGGGCCCCACGATCATCGTCCTCGACCTCCTCCCCACCTCGATCGGCGCCTACCTCGGCGACCTGCCCCAGCTCATCGGCCGCACCGAGGCGTCCAGCGGCAAGGGCGTCGCCGACTGGCTCGGCAGCTGGACCGTCTTCTACTGGGCCTGGTGGATCTCCTGGACGCCCTTCGTCGGCATGTTCATCGCGCGCATCAGCCGGGGCCGCACCATCCGCCAGTTCGTCGGCGGCGTCATCCTCGTGCCCTCCACCGTCAGCCTGCTCTGGTTCGCGATCTTCGGCGGTACGGCGATGAAGATGAAGGAGCACGGGCAGCTCAGCGGCGCCACGACGCAGGAGGCGCAACTCTTCGGCCTCCTGAACGAGTTCCCCGTCGCCACGGCCACCAGCCTCCTGGTGATGATCCTGGTCGGCATCTTCTTCGTCTCCGGCGCCGACGCCGCCTCCATCGTCATGGGCACGCTCTCCCAGAGGGGCGCGCTGGAACCGGGCCGGTTCGTCGTCGTCTTCTGGGGCGTCGTGACCGGTGCGGTCGCCGCCGTCATGCTCCTCATCGGCGACGGCTCCGGCAACGCGCTGACCGGCTTGCAGAACCTCACCATCCTCGTCGCCGCGCCCTTCACCCTCGTGATGATCGGCATGTGCGTCGCCCTCATGCGCGACCTGCGCCGCGACCCCCTCATCGTCCGCGGCGACATGGGCCTCGAAGTGGTCGAGGCGGCCGTCGTCGCGGGCCACGAGAAATACGGCGGCGACTTCGAGATCACGATCGGCCCGGGCGAGGGCCCGGAGACGGAGGGCGACCCGATCGGCAGGCATTGAGCCGTGCGGGGCGGTACGTGGTGAACGCACGGGCCTGCTCGAACGGCCCGGTCCCGTCCCGCCCTGTGCCGCACGATTAGGATCACAGCCCTGATGACTGCCACCCTCGTAGCCAAGAACCTCGCCGCCGGGCACGGCGACCGCGCCCTGTTCGCCGGGCTCGATCTCGTCGTCGCGCCCGGTGACGTGATCGGGCTCGTCGGTGCCAACGGCGCCGGCAAGTCCACGCTTCTGCGGATCCTCGCCGGGCTCGCCGCCCCCGAGGAGGGCGAGCTGCGCCTGTCCCCGCCGACCGCGACCGTCGGCCACCTGCCGCAGGAACCGGAGCGCAGGCCGGGCGAGACCGTCCGGCAGTTCCTCGCCCGCCGCACCGGCGTCGACGAGGCCCAGCGCGCCATGGACGAGGCGACCCAGGCCCTGGTGGAGGAGGCCCCGGGCGCCGACGACGCCTACGCCACGAGCCTGGAGCGCTGGCTGAACCTCGGCGGCGCCGACCTCGACGAACGCGCCGAGGAGGTCGCCGAACAGCTCGGCCTGACCGTCGGCCTCGACCAGCCGATGACCTCCCTCTCCGGCGGCCAGGCGGCCCGCGCGGGCCTCGCCTCCCTCCTCCTGTCCCGCTACGACGTCTTCCTCCTGGACGAGCCGACCAACGACCTCGACCTCGCGGGCCTGGAGCGCCTGGAGACGTTCGTACGCGGCCTGCGCGCGGGCACCGTCGTCGTCAGCCACGACCGCGAGTTCCTCACCCGCACCGTCACCAAGGTCCTGGAGCTCGACCTCGCCCAGCAGCAGATCAACCTCTACGGCGGCGGCTACGACGCCTACCTGGAGGAGCGCGACGTCGCGCGGCGCCACGCGCGCGAGGAGTTCGAGGAGTACGCCGACAAGCGCTCCGCGCTCGAAGGCCGCGCCCAGATGCAGCGCTCCTGGATGGACAAGGGCGTCAAGAACGCGCGCCGCAAGGCGACCGACAACGACAAGATCGGCCGCAAGTTCCGCAGCGAGGCCAGCGAGAAGCAGGCCGCGAAGGCCCGCCAGACCCAGCGCATGATCGAACGCCTCGACGTCGTGGAGGAGCCCCGCAAGGAGTGGGAGCTGCGCATGGAGATCGCGGCGGCCCCGCGCTCGGGGTCGGTCGTCGCCTCGCTCAGGGACGCGGAACTGCGCCGGGGCGACTTCCACTTCGGCCCGGTGACGCTCCAGGTCGACTGGGCCGACCGCATCGCGATCACCGGCGTGAACGGCTCGGGCAAGTCGACGCTGCTCGGCGCCCTCCTCGGCCGCATCCCGCTCGACGCGGGCCACGCGACGCTCGGCTCCGGTGTCGTCGTCGGCGAGGTCGACCAGGCGCGCGCCCTGTTCCACGGCCAGGAGTCGCTGCTCGACGCGTTCTGCGCGGCCGTCCCCGAGACGGAACCGGCCGAGGTCCGCACCCTGCTCGCCAAGTTCGGCCTGAAGGCGGACCACGTCTTGCGCCCCGCCGCGACCCTCTCACCCGGCGAACGCACCCGCGCCGCCCTCGCCCTCCTCCAGGGCAAGGGCGTCAACCTCCTCGTCCTGGACGAGCCCACGAACCACCTCGACCTGCCCGCCATCGAGCAGTTGGAGTCGGCCCTGGACTCGTACAAGGGCACGCTGCTCCTGGTGACCCACGACCGCAGAATGCTGAACGCGGTGCACACGACAAGGCGCATCGAAATGAACGCCGGGAGGGTGACAACCCCCTAGGGGCGCGGGGAACTGCGCGACCAGCCACGAACCGGCGCGCGGTTCCCCCCTCACCTCGACCGCGACGGCGCCTAGGCCAGCCCCGCCTTGCGCAGAGCATCCAACATCGCCGAGTTGGCAGGCGCCGGAGCCGACCGCTTGCCCCCACCCTGACCGCCGGAGGCACCCCGGTTCTGCCGGGACTTCTGCTGAGGCGGCCGCTGCCGACCGCCTCGCTCACCCCGCTCCGCGCCGGAGGCCTTCTCGTCGTCCAGACGCAGCGTCAGCGAAATCCGCTTGCGCGCCACGTCGACGTCGAGCACCTTCACCTTCACGATGTCCCCGGGCTTCACGACATCGCGCGGATCCTTCACGAACGTACGGGACAGGGCGGACACGTGGGCGAGCCCGTCCTGGTGGACGCCGATGTCGATGAACGCCCCGAACGCGGCGACGTTCGTCACGACGCCCTCCAGGATCATCCCCGGCTCCAGGTCGCCGATCTTCTCGACGCCCTCCTTGAAGGTGGCCGTCTTGAAGGCGGGCCGCGGGTCGCGCCCCGGCTTCTCCAGCTCCCGCAGGATGTCCGTCACGGTCGGCAGGCCGAACGTGTCGTCCACATAGTCCGCCGGCTTCAGCGAGCGCAGCGTCCCCGTGTCGCCGATCAGCGAACCGACCTGGCCGCCCGTCGACTTCGCCATGCGCCGCACCAGCGGGTACGCCTCGGGGTGCACGGCGGAGGCGTCCAGCGGGTCGTCGCCGCCGCGGATGCGCAGGAAGCCCGCGCACTGCTCGTACGCCTTCGGGCCGAGCCGGGGCACGTCCTTGAGGCCCTTGCGGCTGGAGAACGGACCGTTGGCGTCGCGGTGCGCCACGATGTTCTCGGCGAGCCCGGAGCCGATGCCGGAGACGCGGGCGAGCAGCGGCGCCGAGGCGGTGTTGACGTCCACGCCGACGCCGTTCACACAGTCCTCGACCACGGCGTCCAGGGAGCGGGAGAGCTTCACCTCGCTCAGGTCGTGCTGGTACTGGCCGACGCCGATGGACTTCGGGTCGATCTTCACCAGCTCGGCGAGCGGGTCCTGGAGGCGCCGGGCGATGGAGACGGCGCCGCGCAGCGACACGTCCATGTCGGGCAGTTCCTGCGAGGCGAAGGCCGACGCGGAGTACACCGAGGCGCCGGCCTCGGAGACCATGACCTTGGTGAGGTTCAGCTCGGGGTGCTTGGCGATGAGTTCACCGGCGAGCTTGTCGGTCTCGCGGGACGCCGTGCCGTTGCCGATCGCGATCAGTTCGACCGCGTGCTCCTTGGCGAGCCGCGCGAGCTTGGCGATCGCCTCGTCCCAGCGGTTGGCGGGGACGTGCGGGTGGATGACGTCGGTGGCCACGACCTTGCCGGTCGCGTCGACGACGGCGACCTTCACGCCCGTACGGAAGCCGGGGTCGAGGCCCAGCGTCGCGCGCGTGCCCGCGGGGGCGGCGAGCAGCAGGTCGCGCAGGTTCGCCGCGAAGACCTTGACGGCCTCGTCCTCGGCGGCCGTCCGCAGCCGCAGGCGCAGGTCGATGCCGAGGTGCACGAGGATGCGGGTGCGCCAGGCCCAGCGGACGGTGTCCGCGAGCCACTTGTCGGCGGGGCGCCCCTGGTTCCGGATGCCGAACCGGTCGGCGATGATCGGCTCGTACGAGGAAGGGCCGCTGTCCTCGACGGGCTCCTCGGGCTCCAGGACGAGTTCGAGCACGTCCTCCTTCTCGCCGCGCAGCATCGCGAGGACGCGGTGCGAGGGCAGCTCGGTGAAGGGCTCGGCGAAGTCGAAGTAGTCGGCGAACTTGGCGCCCGCCTCCTCCTTGCCGGGCTTCACCCTCGCGGCGAGGCGCCCGCGCGTCCACATGCGCTCGCGCAGTTCGCCGATGAGGTCGGCGTCCTCGGAGAACCGCTCGGTGAGGATGGCGCGGGCCCCGTCGAGCGCGGCCTGCGGGTCGGCGACGCCCTTGTCGGGGTCGACGAACGCCGCCGCGGCGGCGAGGGGCTCCACCGACGGGTCCTGGAACAGGCCGTCCGCCAGCGGCTCAAGACCGGCCTCGCGCGCGATCTGCGCCTTCGTCCGCCGCTTCGGCTTGAAGGGCAGGTAGATGTCCTCCAGGCGCGCCTTAGTGTCGGCGGCGCGGATCCGCGCCTCCAACTCCTCGGTGAGCTTGCCCTGCTCGCGCACGGACTCCAGGATCGACGCGCGCCGCTCCTCCAGCTCGCGCAGGTACCGCAGGCGCTCCTCCAGGGTGCGCAGCTGGGCGTCGTCGAGGGACTCCGTCGCCTCCTTGCGGTAGCGGGCGATGAAGGGCACCGTCGAGCCGCCGTCGAGGAGTTCGACGGCGGCCTTCACCTGCCGCTCCCGTACGCCGAGTTCCTCGGCAATCCTGCCTTCGATGGACCCAACAGTGGGTGTCGCCACGATCCCGTACCGCCTATGTCGACTGAGGTTGCGCGGCAATTGTGGCAGGTGGCGCCGACAACGGGGGATCAAGGGCGAGCCCGGCGCGCTCCGGGTCGTCCCTCAGGCGGTCTTGCCGATCAGGTCGGCCGGGAACGCGCCGTTGCCGAGCGCCGCGCCGGCGAAGACCGTGGCCAGCTCGGTCAGGCGCGCCACGCCCTCGTCGCCGAGGTGCTCATACGGGGCCCGGTCGAGGGCGTCGGTGCGGGCCTCGACGGCCTTGCGCAGCTCGGTGCCCTCCTCGGTGAGCGTCAGTTCCTCGTCCCCGGTGAGCAGCCCTCGCGCGCGCAGCCGCTCGGCGCCTTGCGCGAACTCGTCCCGGGTCCAGCCGCGCGTGGCGAGAATCCACTTGGGCGCCATGCCCTTGCCGGTCGCGACATGGCTGACCAGCGCCTCCACCGGGTCGAGTTCGGCGGCCAGGAGCGCGGCGAGGTGGCCGTCGCCGCGGTGCTCGCGCAGCAGCGTCGTCGCGTGCCAGTACGCGAGGTGCGGCTCCTCGGGGACGGGCAGGTCGGCGTGGGCGGCGTACAGCGGGCGGGCGTGTCGTGTGCAGCCCTCGGCGGCGCGCAGGGCGAGGCGGGCGGCCTCGGCCATCTCGGGGGAGTCGAGCGCCTCCTCGCCGAGCAGGCGGCGCAGGGTGGAGTCGACGGCACGCGCGCGTGCGGCGAGGACCGTCTCGGGGGACGCGACCTGCCAGACGGCGGGCACGTGCCGGGCGACGAGCTCGTACTTGAAGTTGTAGAAGGTGGAGGTGACCGTTCCGGCGCCGACGGCGCCCATGGCGGCGGAGCGGGCCGCGAAGTAGGCGGCGTTGCGGTCCTCGATGCCCACCTTGGCCAGCTCGGTGCCCAGGTCGGGCGAGAAGTAGAGCGTCGAGTGCAGCGGGTTGAGGACGTTGTGGCAGCGACGTGCGGCGCGCAGGCGCGGGTCAGGGCTCATGCCCGCATGTTACTGACCGGTTGGTACGTGGTGGGAGTGGGCGGAGCCGCCGATGGCAGGAAAGGAGGGGGATTCGTCGTTGTGGCCACGCGCGCGTGCGCCGAAGAATGGTCCGCATGCCGCCCCGCACCGTGCTCGTCCTCCTCCACGACGGCGTCCAGAGCCTCGACGTCACCGGCCCCGTCGAGGTCTTCACGGGCGCCACCCTCGCCGTCGCCCCCGACTCCGCCGGGTACCGCGTCCGCACGGCCTCCGTCGACGGCGCCCCCGTCCGGACGTCCAGCGGGCTCACCCTCGTCCCCGACCACGCCCTCGCCGACGCCCCGGCCCCGCACACCGTGCTCGTCCCCGGCGGCGAGGGCACGCGGCGGCCCCAGCCACGGCTGACCGACTGGCTGCGGGCGCACGCGCCGCGCGCCGAGCGGATCGTCTCGGTGTGCACGGGCGCGCTCCTCCTCGCGCGCGCCGGCCTCCTGGACGGCCGCAGGGTGACTACGCACTGGGCCTACTGCGACCTCCTCGCCCGCGACCACCCCGAGGTCCACGTCGACCCGGACCCCATCTACGTACGCGACGGGCGCGTGGCCACCTCGGCGGGCGTCACGGCGGGCATCGACCTCGCCCTGGCGCTCGTCGAGGAGGACCACGGCCGGGACGTGGCGCTGACCATCGCCCGCCACCTGGTGGTCTTCCTGCGCAGGCCCGGCAACCAGGCCCAGTTCAGCGCCCAGCTCGCCGCCCAGACCGCCCGGCGCGAACCGCTGCGCGACGTGCAGCGGTGGATCGCCGAGCACCCCGCCGACGACCTGTCCGTCGAGGCGATGGCGGCCCGCGCCCGCCTCTCCCCGCGCCACTTCGCCCGCGCCTTCCGCGCCGAGACGGGCCTCACGCCCGGTACGTACGTCGAACGCGTCCGCGTCGAACACGCCCGGCGCCTCCTGGAGGACACCGCCGACGGCGTCGAGGAGGTCTCCCGCGCCAGCGGCTACCGCACGCCCGAGGCGATGCGCCGCGCCTTCCTGAGGACCCTGGGCACGCCGCCGGCGGAGTACCGCCGCCGCTTCCACGCGCCCGCCCACTGAACACCCACCGAAAGGGAACACCGTGCAGATCGCCGTAGTCCTGTTCGACCGGTTCACCGCGCTCGACGCCGTCGGGCCCTACGAGACGCTCGGCCGTCTCCCGGGCGCGGAGCTGGTCTTCGTCGCCGAGGAGACCGGGCCCGTCCGCAGCGACACGGGTACGCTCGCGCTCACCGCGGACAAGACGCTCGCCGAGGTCCCGCACCCCGACATCGTCGTCGTCCCCGGAGGCCCCGGGCAGAGCGACCAGATGGAGAACGAGACGCTCCTCGGCTGGCTGCGCGCCGCCGACGCCACCAGCACCTGGACGACCTCGGTGTGCACCGGCTCCCTCCTGCTCGCCGCGGCCGGGCTGCTGGAGGGGCGGCGCGCCACCTCGCACTGGCTGGCGCTCGACGTGCTGGCGCGGTTCGGCGCGCGGCCGACGGGGGAGCGCGTCGTCGTCGAGGGCAAGTACGTCACCGCCGCCGGGGTCTCCTCCGGCATCGACATGGGCCTGACCCTGCTCGGCAGGATCGCCGGGGACGAGCACGCGCAGGCCGTGCAGCTCCTGACCGAGTACGACCCGCAGCCGCCCTACGACGCGGGCTCGCCGCAGAAGGCGCCCGCGCACCTCGTCGAGGAGTTCCGCACGAAGAGCCGCTTCATCCTGTCGTGACGGAGGGGACGGACGTGCCGGAGGGGACGGCCGTCGGCGGCACCGTCCACCCGAAGCGCGGCGCCCTGCGCTCCAGGAACGCGGCGACGCCCTCCGCGGTGTCGTCGCTGTCGCGTGCCTGTGCGGCCCAGTACGCGTCCCGGTCGGTGCGCCCGGCCGCGAACTCCTTGGCCGCCGCCTGGGTGAGCTGCGAGCGCTCCGCGAGCACGCGCGTGAACAGGGCGACGCGCTCGTCCAGTGCGGCGGCGGGCAGCACCTCGTCGACCAGGCCGGTGCGCAGCGCCCGCTCCGTGCCGATCAACTCGCCGGAGAAGAGCAGGTACTTGGCGGTCGCCGGGCCGACGAGCGCGGCCAGGCGGCGGGTCGAGGAGGCCGGGTAGACGATCCCGAGCTTCGCCGGGGTCACCCCGAACCGGGCGTCCTCGGCGGCGAACCGCAGATCGCACGCGGCGGCCAACTGGCAGCCGCCGCCCACGCAGTAGCCGCGGATCACGGCCAGTGTCGGCTTGGGGAACGCGGCGAGGGCCTCCTCCGCCGCACCCGCCAGATGCTGCGCCGCGCCCGCGCCCGAGGCCAGCGTGGAGATGTCCGCCCCGGCGCAGAACGTGTCGCCCGCGCCGGTCAGGACCAGGACGCGGACGGCCGGGTCGTCCGCGTAAGCGGTGAGGAGCGGCGGCAGGGCCGCCCACATCTCGTCGGTCATCGCGTTCCGCTTCGCGGGGTGGGTGATGACGACGGTGGCGACCCCGTCGGTGACGCCGTGCGTGAGCTGAGCCATGGGCCGGATGCTATCCGCAGGCCGCGCCGGGCGAACACGCACCGTGAACCTCGTACAACAAGCTGAAGAAGTCCTCAAAAGTCGAACTACAAGGACAAGATCAGTCGCTCAACCGACCAGGCGGTACGTCGTCAGCCAAATTTCGTCGATAATCGCCCAGTTATGGTCAGTTCTCCGGTCCGGTCCTGTCCGATGCCAACACTCGAAGCGTGGTGACAATCGAGCGCAGAGGCGGCGACAGGACGATGAGTGACGACGGGTCGGGGGCCCGCGCACTCCCGCACGACCATGGCGGAGCACCTCCCGGCCACGCGGCGCACACGCCGCTGCCCTACGAGGGGGTCTGGCGGTTCACGGCCCAGGCGGTGGACGCCTCGGTGCCCCAGGCCCGCCGGGCGGTACGGGAACTGCTCGCGCGGCAGGGCGTGCCCGCGGGCGACGACCTGGTGCACGGGCTGCTCGTCATCGTCTCCGAGCTCGTCACCAATGCGGTGAAGCACGCGGCCCTGCTCTCGCCCATGCTGGCGGTGGAGGTCGCCGTCGGCGCGGAGTGGGTCCGGGTCTCCGTGGAGGACGACCACCCCTACCGGCCGACGGCGCTGGAGGCCACCAGCGGCCAGACCGGCGGCCGCGGGCTGCTGCTCGTACGGGAGATCACGGCGGAGGCGGGCGGCGTCTGCGACGTCGAGCACACCGCGAGCGGGGGCAAGGTCATCTGGGCCGCCCTGCCCCTCAAGCCCGCCGCGCCCCGCTGAGGGTCACCAGCCCGCCGACGGCCCCGTCAGCTCGCGCACGGCGGGGCGCGCCGCGTCCAGGACGGTCATGAACCACGCCGAGAACGGGTCGGCGGCGTGCCGCGCGGCCAGCTCCTCGGCGGTCACGAACGCCGTCGCCCCGACCTCCTCCGCGTCGGGGTTGAGCGGCGCCTGCACCATCCCGACGAACAGGTGGTTGAACTCCTGCTCGACCAGGCCCGACTCGGGGTCCGGGTGGTTGTAGCGCACCGTGCCGGCCTCCGCCATCAGCGACGGCGAGACGCCCAGCTCCTCGAAGGTGCGCCGGGCGGCCGCCGCGAACGGGGCCTCACCCGGGTACGGGTGCCCGCAGCAGGTGTTCGACCAGACGCCGGGGGAGTGGTACTTGCCGAGCGCCCGCTGCTGGAGCAGCAGCCGCCCCCGCTCGTCGAAGAGGAACACGGAGAACGCTCTGTGCAACTGACCGGGAGGCTGATGCGCCGTGAGCTTCTCGGCGGTGCCGATCGTCCTGCCGTCCTCGTCGACGAGTTCCAGCAAGATCTCTTCTCCGGTGCCGTTCGACGAGCTCTTCGCCGCGGTGGCAGGTGTGATCGGCATACGCATCCTTCGCTTCGGTCCTCGGGTTCCAAGTCTGCCGTACGCGGCGGGCGGTCCCCGACTCAGCCACGTCCCGCATGTCCCGCCCGGCAGCGGCCGGACACGGGCCGCAGCACATAGCCCGTGTATCCGTACTCGGCGCCGTGCTCGCGGCGCATGGCCAGCTCCGCGCGCGTGGCGGCGAGCGCCTCGGCCATCCCGGGCCGCGCCGGATCGGCGGCGTCGGCGCGCTCGGCCAGCGGCCCGTAGTACTCGTCCCAGTCGGACTCGGGCTGGCGATACGTCCCGAGCACGGTGTATCCGGCGTCGGCGCACGCCCGCAGATTGCCCTCGGTGGTGCGGAGGGCGTAATGCGCCTCCCAGAAGGCGCGGGCCTGCGGGGAGGGGTCGTCCGTCGTCCACTCGCACTCGGTGAGCACGAGCGTGCCGCCGGGCGCGAGCAGCCGCCTCCAGCGGGCGAGCGCGGTGTCGAAGCCGATGCCGTACGCGGAGCTCTCGGCCCAGATGAGGTCGTACGAGCCATCCTTCAGGGGGAGTTCGCCCATGTCCGCGTTGACGGCGGTGACGCGGTCGGCGAGCCCCCGCGCGCGTGCCGCCGCCCGCAGCTCGTCGAGGAACGGCTCGTGCAGGTCGACGGCCGTCACCGTGGCACCGGTCTCGGCGGCGAGCAGGAGCGCGGAGCGCCCTGGTCCGCAGCCCAGGTCGAGGACGCGCGGCCGCGCGGGCAGTTCGCCTGCGAGGGAGAGCAGGTGCCGGGTGGTGGCGTCGGAGCCGGGGCCCTGCCGGGGGAGCCCGTGGTGCAGGGCGAAGAAGGAGTCGCGGATCGCGGACTCACGTAGGACGTCGCTGTCGTCGGTCACGGCAGAAAACCTTTGGGTGAAGGGTCCTCGCTCAGCCTTGCTCAGCCTCGGTCGGCGTCGCTCAGGGGAGGACCGGAGAGTGGGGGACGCACCTGTCGCTGCGCACGGCAGCGCTCACCGCGACGACAGTCATCTACCCACCTCCTCAAAGATCGTCGGCCACGCTAGCACGCTGCGTGACGTCAGTGGCAGAGTTTCGCCTCGTGCTCCGCGTGCCCGCTGGGCTCCAGCTGGAAGGTGCAGTGCTCGACGTCGAAGTGGTCGCCGAGGCAGCCCTGCAGCTCGTGCAGCATCTTCTCGTTGCCGATCGTGTTGAGCACGTCCTGGCTGACGACCACGTGCGCGGAGAGCACCGGCATGCCCGAGGTGATCGTCCACGCGTGCAGGTCGTGGACGTCCTCGACGCCGGGCAGCGCCAGGACGTGGCGGCGCACCTGTGCCATGTCGACGCCCTTCGGGGCCGCTTCGAGCAGCACGTGCACCGTCTCGCGCAGCAGCTTCACCGTCCGGGGGACGATCATGAGGCCGATGACGAGGGACGCGATCGGGTCGGCGGCCTGCCAGCCGGTGGTCAGGATGAGCACGGCCGAGACCAGCACGGCGAGCGAGCCGAGCGCGTCGGCCGCCACCTCCAGGAAGGCGCCGCGCACGTTCAGGCTCTCCTGCTGGCCCTTGACGAGCAGGGACAACGAGATCATGTTCGCGACCAGGCCGATGAGGCCGTACACGACGGTGAGGCCGCCCGACGTCTCGGCCGGCTCGATGAACCGCCCGATCGCCTCGTACAGGACGTAACCGCCGACGCCGAGCAGGAGCAGGCAGTTGGCGAGCGCGGCGAGGATCTCGGCGCGCGCATAGCCGAAGGTCGCCTGTTCGCTGGCCGGGCGGTTGGCGACGTGGATGGCGAGCAGTGCCATCGCGAGGCCGAGCGCGTCCGTCGCCATGTGCGCGGCGTCGGCGATCAGGGCGAGCGAGTCGGCCAGGAGACCGCCGACGATCTCCACCACCATCACGGTCAGTGTGATCGACAGCGCGACGCGCAGCCTGCCCCGGTGGGCGGCCGCGGCCGTGCCGGTCGTCGGCCCGTGGCTGTGCCCGTGGTCGTGTCCGGCCCCCATGGAAACCGCCCTCCGTCTCGGTGCGCCCCCGCCGTCCCGGTCCCGGGGCGGCGATCACAGTGAACTACGGGGAGGGGGTATCCGCAAACACTGCAGTGAACACCGTTGTCATTGGCCCCAGCACCGCTCCGACCTGCGCAAACGCCTCACTTGATGCAGGGGGCACCTACGCGGGCCGGGCGGACGGGGCGTCACGCGCGGGACGCCTCCGGGTGGCGCAGGCACCAGCCGGCCCAGGCCGACTCGACCATCTCGCGCACCGAGCGCGTCGCCGTCCAGCCCAGCTCCTTCTCGGCCAGCGCCGAGGAGCCGACCGCGCGCGGCGCGTCCCCCGGGCGGCGCGGCTCGACGAGCGCGGGCGTGCGGTCCCCGGTGACGTCCGCGATCACGTCGATCAGCTCCCGCACCGAGACGCCCCGGCCCGTGCCGATGTTCAGGGTCAGGTCGCCGCCCGCGTCCGGCCGCGCCAGCCTGCGGGCCGCCGCCAGGTGCGCCTCGGCGAGGTCGGCGACGTGGATGTAGTCGCGTACGCACGTCCCGTCCGGCGTCGGGTAGTCGTCGCCGAAGATCCGCGGGGCCTCGCCTCGGGTGAGCCGGTCGAAGACCATCGGGATCACGTTGTAGACGCCGATGTCGGCGAGGTGCGGCTCGCTCGCGCCCGCCACGTTGAAGTAGCGCAGGCAGACCGTCGCCATCCCGTGTGCGTGCCCGGCCGCCCGCACCAGCCACTCGCCCGCGAGCTTCGTCTCGCCGTACGGGTTGACGGGCGCGCACGGCGTCGACTCGGTGATGAGCTCGGTGACCGGGATGTCCGGGTTGCCGTAGACGGCGGCGGACGAGGAGAAGACGAAGCGGCGCACGCCCGACTCCGCGACGGCCTCCAGGAGCGTGGCGAGCCCGCCCACGTTGTCCCGGTAGTACGGCTCGGGCTTCTCCACCGATTCGCCGACCTGCTTGTGCGCGGCGAGGTGCACGACGCCGCTCACCTCGTGCTCGGCGCAGACCCGGCGGACCAGGTCGCCGTCCAGGGCCGAGCCCCGTACCAGCGGGATCCGCGCGGGCAGCCGGTCGGGCACCCCCGACGTCACGTTGTCCAGGACGACGACGCGCTCCCCGGCGGCCGTCATGGCCCGCGCCACATGTGCCCCGATGTATCCGGCTCCGCCGGTGATCAGCCATGTCATGACGCACCACCCTAAGCCGGGCGCGGCCCGGGGCGGGTTTGTGGCACGGGCCCTTGATCGTCAATGATGCACGGGCGGCCTGGACGGAGCAGTCCGCGTGGGACAGCGGCCGATCGGGGCGTGAACGGGCGGTGAACGCCCGCTCGCCCTCATCCGATAGCCTCTGCCGACATGCCGCCCGGCCACCCTGGGGCCTCGGGCGCCTTCATCGTGCATGAGCCCGGCGCGCTCGCGTCGGCACCCAAGGAGTGAGTTCGTCTGTCGACCGCCATTGTCACCGGTCAGCCGGTTCCCGGGTCGTCCCTGGAGGGCGATCTGCGGGCACTCGGCTTCGACGTTCGACTCGCCCCGGACGCGGCCGACGCCGAAGCGGCGCTCGCCGGTGTCCCCGGCGACCAGCGGGTCGCGGTCGTCGACGCGGGGTTCGTGGGCCACGTCCACGCCCTGCGCCTCGGCCTCACCGACCCCCGCTTCACCGCGTCCGCGATCCCCGGCGCCGTCACCGCCAAGCCCGAGGCCCGCCAGGCGCTCCAGCGCGCGGCCGAGGACACCGGGATCGCGCCCGACGCCCTGGCCAAGGGCCTGGAGGCGGCCGGCACCGACGTGCACCGCCCCGAGCTCGGCGAACTCGTCGCCGCCGTCCCCGCCGACCCGCAGGCCCGCAACGAGGCGCGGCAGGCCGTCGCCGCCGTCGACGACGAGGCGATCCGGCTGCGTACGGCGGTCAAGGCGCGGGACGGCTTTTTCACCACGTACTGCATCAGCCCCTACTCCCGCTACATCGCGCGCTGGTGCGCCCGGCGCGGCCTGACCCCGAACCAGGTCACCACCGCCTCGCTGCTCGTCGCCCTGATCGCGGCGGGCTGCGCGGCGACCGGCACCCGGCCCGGCTTCGTCGCCGCCGGTGTGCTGCTGCTCCTCTCCTTCGTCCTGGACTGCACCGACGGGCAGCTCGCCCGCTACTCGTTGCAGTACTCGACGCTCGGCGCCTGGCTCGACGCGACCTTCGACCGCGCCAAGGAGTACGCGTACTACGCGGGCCTCGCGCTCGGCGCGGCGAACGCCACGGGGGATGACGTCTGGGCCCTCGCCCTCGGCGCGATGGTCCTCCAGACCTGCCGCCACGTCGTCGACTTCTCCTTCAACGAGGCGAACCACGACGCGACCGCCAACACCAGCCCCACCGCCGCGCTCTCCGACAAGCTCGACAGCGTCGGGTGGACGGTCTGGGTGCGCCGGATGATAGTCCTGCCGATCGGCGAACGCTGGGCGCTGATCGCGGTCCTCACAGCGGTGACCACCCCCCGCATCACCTTCGTCGTCCTGCTCATCGGCTGCGCCCTCGCCGCCTGCTACACCACCGCCGGACGCGTCCTGCGCTCGCTGACCCGCAAGGCGAAGCGGACCCCGCGCGCCGCCCAGGCCCTCGCCGACCTCGCCGACACCGGCCTCCTCGACGGCGCCACCATCCGCAAGCTGCGGGGCGGCGGCTACGCGGCCCCGCTGCTCGCCGCGATCGCCGCCGTTCTCCTCGTCACCGACGTGGCCGCCTCCGACTACGGGAACTGGGCCTACTTCGGCGCGGCCTGCCCCTACGCGCTCCTGTCCTCCCTCGCCGTCTCCGGGCCCCTCACCGGCCCCCTGGACTGGCTGGTCCCGCCGATCTTCCGGGCCGCCGAGTACGGCACGGTCCTGCTCATCGCCGCCAAGGCGGACGTGCAGGGGGCCCTTCCCGCGGCATTCGGGCTGGTCGCGGCGGTCGCCTACCATCACTACGACACGGTGTACCGCATCCGCGGCGGCACGGGAGCGCCCCCGCGATGGCTGACGCAGGCCATCGGCGGGCACGACGGCAGGACCCTCCTGGTCACCTTGCTGGCCGCGCTGCTCACACCGACCGATTTCACGCTCGCGCTCACGGTTCTCGC
Source organism: Streptomyces sp. NPDC046939 (assembly GCF_040644575.1). Taxonomy (NCBI): domain Bacteria; kingdom Bacillati; phylum Actinomycetota; class Actinomycetes; order Kitasatosporales; family Streptomycetaceae; genus Streptomyces; species Streptomyces sp. NPDC046939. The sequence continues at coordinate 160,084 of NZ_JBEYWV010000018.1, read as the reverse complement.
CGTGGTCGTGGCACTCGTGGTGCTCGCCGAGAGCATCCGCTTCTGGGTCGCGTCCGCCCGGCGTGGCGCGCCCGCCGTACACGATGAAGGAGAACCCGCATGATCGGCCTCGTCCTGGCCGCCGGCGCCGGCAGCCGGCTCCGCCCCTACACCGAGACGCTCCCCAAGGCGCTCGTGCCCGTCGCGGGCGAGGGAACCGAGAACGAGCTCTCCGTCCTCGACCTCACCCTCAAGAACTTCGCCGAGATCGGCCTGGAGGAAGTCGGCATCATCGTCGGCTACCGCAAGGAGGTCGTCGCCGAGCGCAAGGCCGCCCTCGAGGAGAAGTACGGCCTGAAGCTGACGCTCATCGAGAACGACATCGCCGAGAAGTGGAACAACGCCTACTCGCTGTGGTGCGGCCGTGACGCCATCAAGCACTCGGTGATCCTCGCCAACGGCGACACCGTGCACCCCGTCTCCGTCGAGAAGACGCTGCTCGCCGCCCGCGGCGACGGCAAGAAGATCATCCTCGCCCTCGACACGGTCAAGAACCTCGGCGAGGAGGAGATGAAGGTCGTCGTCGACCCCGACAAGGGCGTCCAGCGCATCACCAAGCTGATGGACCCGGCCGAGGCGACCGGCGAGTACATCGGTGTCACCCTCATCGAGGGCGAGGCCGCCGACGAGCTGGCCGACGCCCTCAAGGCCACCTACGAGCGCGACCCGCAGCTCTACTACGAGGACGGCTACCAGGAGCTCGTCAACCGCGGCTTCAAGGTCGACGTCGCCCCCATCGGCGACGTCAAGTGGGTCGAGATCGACAACCACGACGACCTCGCCAAGGCCCGGGAGATCGCGTGCCAGTACTGACGAGGCTGATTCCCTCGCCGGTCGTCGTCGACATCCGGCCGGGGGCGATCGACGACCTGGCCGGGGTCCTCGCCGACCAGAGGATCTCGTCGTCCACGGGGCGCCTGGCCATCGCGATCAGCGGTGGCTCGGGCGCCGCCCTGCGCGCCCGCCTGGAGCCCTCGCTGCCCCGCGCCGACTGGTTCGAGGTCGGCGGCGGCACCCTCGACGACGCCGTGCAGCTCGCCGACGACGTCAAGAAGGCGGGCCGCTACGACGCCATCGTCGGCCTCGGCGGCGGCAAGATCATCGACTGCGGGAAGTTCGCCGCCGCGCGCGTGGGCCTGCCGCTGGTCGCCGTCGCGACGAACCTGTCGCACGACGGCCTCTGCTCGCCCGTGGCGACCCTCGACAACGACGCGGGCCGCGGCTCGTACGGCGTGCCGAACCCCATCGCGGTCGTCATCGACCTCGACGTCATCCGGGAGGCGCCCGTCCGTTTCGTGCGCTCCGGCATCGGCGACGCCGTCTCCAACATCTCCGCGATCCGGGACTGGGAGCTCGCGGCGCGCGAGCGCGGCGAGGACATCGACGGGCTCGCCGCCGCCATGGCCCGCCAGGCCGGCGAGGCCGTCCTGCGCCACCCCGGCGGCGTCGGCGACGACGGCTTCCTCCAGGTCCTCGCCGAGGGGCTCGTCCTGACCGGCATCGCCATGTCGATCTCCGGCGACTCGCGGCCCGCCTCCGGCGCCTGCCACGAGATCAACCACGCCTTCGACCTCCTCCACCCCAAGCGCGCCGCCAGCCACGGCGAGCAGTGCGGCCTGGGCGCGGCCTTCGCGATGCACCTGCGCGGCGCCCGCGAGGAGTCCCTGCACATGGCCTCCGTGCTGCGCCGCCACGGCCTTCCCGTGCTGCCCGAGGAGATCGGCTTCAGCGTGGAGGAGTTCGTCAAGGTCGTGGAGTTCGCTCCGCAGACCCGGCCCGGCCGCTACACGATCCTCGAACACCTGAACCTCTCCACCGACCAGATCAGGGACGCATACGCCGACTATGCACAAGCCATCGGTAGCTGAGCTCCGCCCGGTCGTTCACCCCGCGGGCGTGAAGGACCGACGCAGCGGCGAGCACTGGGGCGGACGGCTCTACATGCGCGAGATCTCGCTGCGCATAGACCGCCACCTGGTGAACACCAAGGTCACGCCCAACCAGTTGACCTACCTGATGACCGTCTGCGGCGTCCTCGCCGCCCCCGCCCTGCTCCTGCCGGGCGTCTGGGGCGCGGTCCTCGGCGTCGTCGCGGTCCAGCTGTACCTGCTGCTCGACTGCGTCGACGGCGAGATCGCCCGCTGGCGCAAGCAGTACTCCCTCGCGGGCGTCTGGATGGACCGCGTCGGCGCCTACCTGACCGACGCCGCCGTCCTGGTCGGCTTCGGGCTGCGCGCCGCCGACCTGTTCGGCACGGGCCGGATCGACTGGCTGTGGGCGTTCCTCGGCACGCTCGCCGCCCTCGGCGCCATCCTGATCAAGGCCGAGACCGACCTCGTCGCCGTGGCCCGCGCGCAGAGCGGCCGGGAGCAGGTCAAGGAGTCGGCCTCCGAGATCCGCACCTCGGGCATGGCGCTCGCCCGCAGGGCGGCGTCCGCGCTCAAGTTCCACCGCCTGATCCTCGGCATCGAGGCGAGCCTGCTGATCCTGGTCCTCGCGATCGTCGACCAGATCCGGGGCGACCTGTTCTTCACCCGCCTCGGCGTGGCCGTCCTCGCGGGCATCGCGCTGCTCCAGACCCTGCTGCACCTCGTGTCCATCCTCGCGTCGAGCAGGCTGAAGTGAGCACCCCGGCGCGGCCCGCCAAGGTCGGCGCGGTGATCATCACCATGGGCAACCGCCCGGCCGAGCTGCGCGCCCTCCTCGACTCGGTCGCCAAGCAGGACGGCGACCCGGTCGAGGTGGTCGTGGTCGGCAACGGCTCACCGGTCCCGGACGTCCCCGAGGGCGTACGGACCGTGGAGCTGCCCGAGAACCTCGGCATCCCCGGCGGGCGCAACGTCGGCATCGAGGCGTTCGGCCCCTCAGGATCGGACGTCGACATCCTGCTCTTCCTCGACGACGACGGCCTGCTGCCGCTGACCGACACGGCCGAGCTGTGCCGCGAGGCGTTCGCCGCCGATCCGCGGCTCGGCATCATCAGCTTCCGCATCGCCGACCCGGACACCGGCGAGACCCAGCGCCGCCACGTGCCCAGGCTGCGCGCCGCCGACCCGATGCGCTCCTCGCGCGTGACGACGTTCCTGGGCGGCGCCAACGCCGTCCGTACGCGCGTCATCGCCGAGGTCGGCCCGCTGCCGGAGGAGTTCTTCTACGCCCACGAGGAGACCGACCTCGCGTGGCGGGCCCTAGACGCGGGCTGGATGATCGACTACCGCGCCGACATGGTCCTGAACCACCCGACGACGGCCCCGTCCCGGCACGCGGTCTACCACCGCATGGTGGCCCGCAACCGCGTCTGGCTGGCCCGCCGCAACCTGCCCGCGCCGCTGATCCCCGTCTACCTCGGCGTGTGGCTGCTCCTGACCCTCCTCCGCCGCCCCTCGGGCCCCGCGCTGAAGGCGTGGTTCGGCGGGTTCAAGGAGGGCTGGACCTCGCCCTGCGGCCCCCGGCGCCCCATGAAGTGGCGTACGGTGTGGCGGCTGACCCGACTGGGCCGGCCACCTGTCATCTGACAAGCTCACGTCTGCGAGCATGCGGCGCAACGACGGCCGCTGCTCCTCCCCCCGCCCGACCAGGCTGTGCTGTTGAAGACGAAAGTTCCCCTTGTGAGTGAGACAACGCATGACGGACCGGTCGCGGTGACCGCGGCCCCGTCGCCCGACGACGGGCTCTCCCCGGCCGAGCTCGCCGCCAAGTACGGCTTGTCCGTCAGCGGAGCCCGCCCCGGCCTGATCGAGTACGTACGGCAACTGTGGAGCAGGCGCCACTTCATCATCGCCTTCTCGCAGGCCAAGCTGACCGCCCAGTACAGCCAGGCCAAGCTCGGCCAGGTCTGGCAGGTGGCGACGCCCCTGCTCAACGCCGCGGTCTACTTCTTCATCTTCGGCCTGCTGCTCGGCGCCCGTAAGGGCATCCCGCACGACATCTACGTGCCCTTCCTCGTGACCGGCGTCTTCGTCTTCACCTTCACGCAGAGCTCGGTCATGGCCGGCGTACGGGCGATCTCGGGGAACCTGGGCCTGGTGCGGGCGCTGCACTTCCCGCGGGCCTCGCTGCCGATCTCGTTCGCGCTCCAGCAGCTCCAGCAGCTGCTCTTCTCGATGATCGTGCTGGTCCTCGTCATGGTGGGCTTCGGGATCTTCCCGGCCCTGTCCTGGCTCCTCGTGGTGCCCGCGCTGCTGCTGCAGTTCGTCTTCAACACGGGGCTCGCGCTGATCTTCGCCAGGGCCGGCGCCAAGACGCCCGACCTGGCGCAGCTCATGCCGTTCGTCATGCGGACCTGGATGTACGCCTCGGGCGTCATGTTCAGCATCCCCGCGATGCTCAAGGACAAGGACGCGCCGGGCTGGCTCGCCGATGTCCTGCAATGGAACCCCGCCTCGGTCTACATGGACCTGATCAGGTTCGCCATGATCGACGACTACGGGTCCTCGTACCTGCCGCCGCACGTGTGGGCCTTCGCGGCCGGCTGGGCGGTCGTCATCGGCGTCGTGGGCTTCATCTACTTCTGGAAGTCGGAGGAGCGGTACGGCCGTGGCTGAACTCGACAAGACGGCCGGGGCCCGCGTGCCCACGGTCATCGCGGACGACCTGCACATCGTGTACCGGGTCAACGGCACACGGACCGGCAAGGGCAGCGCCACCTCGGCGCTCAGCCGCATACTCAAGCGCGGCGACGAGCGGGGCGTGCGCAAGGTGCACGCCGTACGCGGCGTCTCCTTCACCTCCTACCGGGGCGAGGCCGTCGGCCTCATCGGCTCCAACGGCTCGGGCAAGTCGACGCTGCTGCGCGCCATCGCGGGCCTGCTCCCCGCGGAGCGGGGCAAGGTCTACACCGACGGCCAGCCCTCGCTGCTCGGTGTGAACGCGGCGCTGATGAACGACCTGACGGGCGAGCGCAACGTGATCCTCGGCGGCCTGGCGATGGGCATGTCCCGCGAGGAGATCAAGGAGCGCTACCAGCAGATCGTCGACTTCTCGGGCATCAACGAGAAGGGCGACTTCATCACCCTGCCGATGCGCACGTACTCCTCCGGCATGGCGGCCCGTCTGCGCTTCTCCATCGCGGCCGCCAAGGACCACGACGTCCTGATGATCGACGAGGCGCTGGCCACGGGTGACCGCTCCTTCCAGAAGCGCTCGGAGGAACGCATCCGCGAGCTGCGCAAGCACGCGGGCACGGTCTTCCTGGTCAGCCACAACAACAAGTCGATCCGCGACACCTGCGACCGGGTCCTCTGGCTGGAGCGCGGGGAGCTGCGTATGGACGGTCCGACGGCGGAGGTACTGAAGGAGTACGAGAAGTTCACGGGCAGGTAACCGCCCGCCTTCCCGGCCGCGTCTCATGAGGCCCCACCGGATGCTTCCGGGTGGGGCCTCTGATATGTCTGTAAGTACCAATTAATTGACCTGAACGGTCGCGATCAAGGTCAACGATCGGTCAACTTCCTTGTACGCGAGGAATCTTGGCGTCAATCGGTGTGTTCTTGTGATGCGCGGAACACCCCGCCGTGGCGGCCATCGTTGTACAACGTAAGCTGTACCGGGTCTTATTGGGCGGCGTGTCCGAAATAGGGTCTATTAGGTCCGCAGTGTAGAACGGGAGACGTGACGGCAATGGCTACGGAAACTCTCCAGGTCCACGAGGCTTTCGCCGTCGTTCCGGAGACGGACCGCGCCCGGTGAGCGCACCTTCCCGCGAGCGCCCGGAGGCCCGGCTGAGCCCGGCGAGCGCCACCCTCGACAAGGCGGCCCACGAGAACTTCCCCGTGGCCCCGTTCTTCCTCCCGCGCGCCTGGCGCGACGACCTGATGGCGGTCTACGGATTCGCACGCCTGGTCGACGACATCGGCGACGGCGACCTCGCGCCGGGCGGCGCGGACGCCCGTCTGCTCGGCGTATCACCCGAACGGGCGAACGACCGCCTCGCGATGCTCGACGCCTTCGAGGCCGATCTGCACAGGGTCTTCGACGCGACGCCCCGCCACCCCCTGCTCGCGGCGCTCCAGCCCACGGTCCGGCGCCGCTCGCTCACCCCCGAGCCATTCCTCCGGCTCATCGAGGCCAACCGCCAGGACCAGCTCGTCAGCCGCTACGAGACTTACGACGACCTGGTCGCGTACTGCGAGCTGTCCGCCAACCCGGTCGGCCGCCTCGTCCTCGCCATCACCGGCACCGCGACCCCGGAGCGCGTCCGCCGCTCGGACGCGGTCTGCACCGGCCTGCAGATCGTCGAACATCTGCAGGACGTCGCCGAGGACCTGGGGCGCGACCGCGTTTACCTCCCCGCCGAGGACATGAAACGGTTCCACGTCGAGGAGGCGGATCTCGCCGCCCCGACCGCGGGCGCATCGGTGCGCGCCCTGGTCGCGTTCGAGGCCGAACGCGCCCTCCGCCTGCTGAATGAAGGCACCCCCCTGGTGGGTAGCGTCCACGGCAGGCTGAAGCTGCTGCTGGCCGGGTTCGTGGGTGGGGGGAAGGCGGCGGTCCACGCGATCACCGCCGTTTCGTACGACGTCCTGTCCGGACCGCCCAAGCCCACCAAGCCCAAGCTGCTGCGCGAGGTGGGAGCGACTCTGCGAGGAGAGGGGTGAGCAAAGCCGTGGAGTCTGACCAGCACGTGTCGGCACCGGTGCTCGCCGCATACAGCTACTGCGAGACCGTCACCGGGCAGCAGGCCCGCAACTTCGCCTACGGCATCCGCCTGCTCCCGACCGCCAAGCGGCGCGCCATGTCGGCCGTGTACGCGTTCTCCCGCCGTGTCGACGACATCGGCGACGGCACGCTCGCGCCCGATGTGAAGGCGCTGCGCCTGGAGGAGACCCGGGCGCTGCTCGGCCGGGTCCGGGACGGCGGCGTCGAGGAGGACGACACCGATCCGGTGGCCGTCGCGCTCGCGCACGCCGCGGGCCGGTTCCCGATCCCGCTCGGCGGGCTCGACGAACTCATCGACGGCGTCCTGATGGACCTGCGCGGCGAGACCTACGAGACCTGGGACGACCTGAAGGTGTACTGCCGGTGCGTCGCCGGCGCCATCGGACGGGTCTCCCTCGGCGTCTTCGGCACCGAACCGGGGGCGCGCGAAGCCGACCGTGCGCCCGAGTACGCGGACACGCTCGGGCTCGCGCTCCAGCTGACCAACATCCTGCGCGACCTGCGCGAGGACGCCGCCGACGGCCGCACCTACCTGCCCGCCGAGGACCTCGCCAAGTTCGGCTGCTCCGCCGGGTTCGACGGGCCGCTGCCGCCCGCCGGTTCGGACTTCACCGGTCTCGTGCACTTCGAGGTCCGCCGCGCCCGCGCGCTCTTCGCCGAGGGCTACCGCCTCCTGCCCATGCTCGACCGGCGCTCCGGCGCCTGCGTCGCCGCCATGGCCGGTATCTACCGCCGCCTGCTCGACCGCATCGAGCGCGAGCCGGAGGCCGTGCTGCGCGGCCGGGTCTCCCTGCCCGGACACGAGAAGGCGTACGTCGCGGTGCGCGGCCTGTCCGGGCTGGACGCGCGCACCGTCTCGCGGGCCACGCTCAGGAGGCGCGTCTGATGGACATCCCGGCGTCCCCTGTCGGCTCCGCGCCCAAGTGGCGGGCAACCCTCCACCACGGCGCGGCGTCCCTGCATGCAACGGCCTGCCCGGCTTTCGTCACATCCGTCGAACCCCGCCACACCCTGGCCGTACGCACCATCGACAGCATCGAGGGAGAGGGCGCATGAGCAGTGCCGACACGGCACCGGAAGCGCGCGACGCGGACCACGCCCGGCCCGCCGCGGTGGTGATCGGCGGCGGGCTCGCCGGGGTCACCGCCGCGCTCTCGCTCGCCGACGGCGGCATGGACGTCACGCTCCTGGAGGGGCGGCCCCGCCTCGGCGGCCTCGCCTTCTCCTTCAAGCGCGGCGACCTCACCGTCGACAACGGCCAGCACGTGTACCTGCGCTGCTGCACCGCCTACCGCTGGTTCCTGGACCGCATCTGCGCCACGTCGCTCGCGCCCCTGCAGGAACGTCTCGACGTCCCCGTGCTCGACGCCGCGACCAACCGGCTCGGCCGCCTGCGCCGCACCGCGCTGCCCGTACCGCTGCACCTGGCCAAGAGCCTGGCCATGTACCCGCACCTGTCCCTGGCCGAGCGCGCGAGCGTCGGCCGCGCGGCCCTCGCCCTCAAGGGCCTGGACCCCGCCGACCCCGCGCTCGACGAGCGGGACTTCGGCTCCTGGCTGGCCCAGCACGGTCAGTCGCCGCGCGCTATCGAGGCGCTGTGGGACCTCATCGGCGTGGCGACGCTCAACGCGGTGGCGGGGGAGTCCTCGCTCGGCCTGGCCGCGATGGTGTTCAAGACCGGGCTGCTCTCCGACCCCGGCGCCTCCGACATCGGCTGGGCCCGGGTGCCCCTCGGTGAACTCCACGACACCCTGGCCCGCAAGGCGCTCGACTCCGCGGGGGTACGCACCGCACTCCGTACACGCGTCACCTCCCTCTCCCGTACGGAGAACGGGCGTTGGCGCGTCCAGGTTCCCGAGGGGGCCGGGAGCGCGGACGGATCCGGCCAGATCCTCACCGCCGACACCGTCGTGCTCGCCGTGCCGCAGCGCGAGGCGTACGACCTGCTGCCCGAGGGCGCCCTCGACGACGCCGGCCGCCTGCTGAAGATCGGCACCGCGCCCATCCTCAACCTGCACGTCGTCTACGACCGCAAGGTGCTCAAGCAGCCGTTCTTCACCGCGCTCGGCTCCCCGGTCCAGTGGGTCTTCGACCGCACGGAGGCGTCCGGGGTGACCGAGGGCCAGTACCTCGCCGTGTCGCAGTCGGCGGCGCAGGACGACATCGACGAGCCCGTCGCCGTCCTGCGCGAGCGCTACCTGCCCGAGCTGGAGCGCCTGCTGCCCGCCGCGCGCGGCGCCAAGGTCCACGACTTCTTCGTCACCCGGGAGCGGACGGCGACCTTCGCGCCGACCCCCGGCGTCGGCGCCCTGCGGCCCACGGCCCGCACCAATGCCCCCGGCCTCTACCTGGCCGGCGCGTGGACCGCCACCGGGTGGCCCGCGACCATGGAGGGCGCCGTCCGCAGCGGCAGCAGCGCCGCGGACCTGGCGCTCGCCGCCCTCGGCCGCCCCCGCGGCCATCTGTTCCGGGAGGCGGCGTGAGCATCGAACCCAACCCGGCGGAGACGCCGGCATCGGTCAACCAAGGAGAAACTGTGCCACCTGTGCCCTCGGCCGGAACGGCTGCCGACGCGGTGGACGTGACCGCCCTTCTGGAGCGCGGCCGCACCCTGGCCACGCCGGTGCTCAAGAAGGCCGTGGACCGCCTCGCGCCGCCCATGGACACCGTCGCCGCCTACCACTTCGGCTGGATCGACGCGGCCGGCAACCCCGCCGACGGCGACGGCGGCAAGGCCGTGCGCCCCGCGCTCGCCGTGCTCTCCGCGCAGGCCGCGGGCGCCGCCCCCGAGGTCGGCGTGCCCGGCGCCGTCGCCGTCGAGCTCGTGCACAACTTCTCGCTCCTGCACGACGACCTCATGGACGGCGACGAGCAGCGCCGCCACCGCGACACCGTATGGAAGGTGCACGGCCCCGCCCAGGCCATCCTGGTCGGCGACGCCCTGTTCGCCCTGGCCAACGAGGTGCTCCTGGAGATCGCCTCCGTCGACGCGGGCCGCGCCACGCGCCGCCTCACCACCGCGAGCCGCGCCCTCATCGACGGCCAGGCGCAGGACATCTCCTACGAGCACCGCGAGCGCGTCACCGTCGAGGAGTGCCTGGAGATGGAGGGCAACAAGACGGGCGCCCTGCTCGCCTGCGCCTCCTCCATCGGCGCCGTCCTCGGCGGCGCGAACGACGCCGACGCCGACGCCCTGGAGAAGTACGGCTACCACCTCGGCCTCGCCTTCCAGGCCGTCGACGACCTGCTCGGCATCTGGGGCGACCCCGAGTCCACCGGCAAGCAGACCTGGAGCGACCTGCGCCAGCGCAAGAAGTCGCTGCCCGTCGTCGCCGCGCTCGCCGCGGGCGGCCCGGCCTCCGAGCGGCTCGGCGAACTCCTCGCCGCCGACGCCAAGAACAGCGACTTCGACACCTTCTCCGAGGCGGAGTTCGCCGCCCGCGCCGCCCTCATCGAGGAGGCCGGCGGGCGCGAGTGGACCACCGAGGAGGCGCGGCGCCAGCACACCGTCGCCCTCGAAGCCCTGGACTCCGTCCAGATGCCCGACCAGGTGCGCGCCCAGTTCGCGGCGCTCGCCGACTTCGTCGTCGTACGAAAGAGATGATCATTATCGGCCGCATATGACTCGCGTCGCCGGCCGGTGTCCCGCCAGGGCATCGGCCGACGGTTACCCAGCAGAGAAGAACCACTGCACGAAGGGATAGCCATGACAGCGACGACCGACGGAAGCACCGGAGCGGCAGCTCCCGCAGCGACCTCGGCCACCACTGCCCACCTGACCGACACCACCCCCCGGGCGGCCGGGGCACCCAGCGCCGCCGACCGAGCCATACAGCGCGCCACGGACTTCCTGCTCGCCCGGCAGGACGCCCAGGGCTGGTGGAAGGGCGACCTCGACACCAACGTCACGATGGACGCCGAGGACCTGCTGCTCCGCCAGTTCCTCGGCATCCGCGACCAGGCCACCACCGACGCCGCCGCCCTCTTCATCCGCGGGGAGCAGCGCGAGGACGGCACCTGGGCCACCTTCCACGGCGGGCCCGGCGACCTCTCCGCCACCGTCGAGGCGTACGTCGCCCTGCGGCTCGCCGGGGACGCCCCCGACGCCCCGCACATGGCGCGGGCCTCCGCGTGGGTCCGCGAGCGCGGCGGCATCGCCGCGAGCCGCGTCTTCACCCGGATCTGGCTCGCCCTGTTCGGCTGGTGGAAATGGGAGGACCTGCCCGAACTCCCGCCCGAGCTCATCTACTTCCCGAAGTGGATGCCGCTCAACATCTACGACTTCGGCTGCTGGGCGCGGCAGACCATCGTGCCGCTCACCATCGTGTCCGCGAAGCGCCCGGTGCGGCCCGCGCCGTTCCCGCTGGACGAGCTGCACACCGACCCGGACGACCCGAACCCGGCCAGGCCGCTCGCCCCGGTGACGAGCTGGGACGGCGCGTTCCAGCGGCTCGACAAGGTGATGCACGGCTACCGCAAGGTCGCCCTGAAGCGGCTGCGCAAGGCCGCGATCAACACCGCCGCCCGCTGGATCATCGAGCGGCAGGAGAACGACGGCTGCTGGGGCGGGATCCAGCCGCCCGCCGTCTACTCGGTGATCGCCCTGCACCTGCTCGGCTACGACCTCGAACACCCCGTGCTCAAGGCGGGGTTGGCCTCCCTCGACCGGTTCGCCGTGTGGCGCGAGGACGGGGCCCGCATGATCGAGGCCTGCCAGTCCCCGGTGTGGGACACCTGCCTCGCCACCATCGCCCTCGCCGACGCCGGACTGCCCGCCGACCACCCGAGCCTGATCAAGGCCGCCACGTGGATGCTGGACGAGCAGATCGACCGGCCCGGCGACTGGTCCGTGCGCAGGCCGCGCCTGGAGCCCGGCGGCTGGGCCTTCGAGTTCCACAACGACAACTACCCCGACATCGACGACACCGCCGAGGTGGTGCTCGCCCTGCGCCGGGTGGACCACCCCGACAAGGCGCGTGTCGAGAAGGCCATCCGGCGCGGCGTGCGCTGGAACCTCGGGATGCAGTCGAGGAACGGGGCGTGGGGCGCCTTCGACGTCGACAACACCAGCCCGTTCCCCAACCGGCTGCCATTCTGCGACTTCGGCGAGGTCATCGATCCGCCCTCCGCCGACGTCACCGGGCACGTCGTGGAGATGCTCGCCGTCGAGGGCGAGACCCACGACCCGCGCACCCGGCGCGGCATCGAATGGCTCCTCGCCGAACAGGAGGAGAACGGCGCCTGGTTCGGCCGCTGGGGCGTCAACTACGTGTACGGCACAGGATCGGTGGTCCCCGCGCTCACCGCGGCCGGGCTGCCCACCACGCACCCCGCGATCCGCCGCGCCGTCACCTGGCTCGAATCCGTGCAGAACGACGACGGCGGCTGGGGCGAGGACCTGCGCTCGTACCGCTACGAGGAGTGGAAGGGCCGCGGCGCCTCCACCGCCTCCCAGACCGCCTGGGCGCTCCTCGCGCTGCTCGCGGCGGGGGAGCGGGGGTCCAGGGCCGTCGAGCGGGGCATCGCCTTCCTCACCGACACCCAGACCGAGGACGGCACCTGGGACGAGCCGTACTTCACCGGGACCGGCTTCCCCTGGGACTTCTCCATCAACTACCACCTGTACCGGCACGTCTTCCCGCTGACCGCGCTCGGCCGCTACGTCCACGGCGAACCGTTCGCCGACCGGGCTGCGAGCCCGGTCAAGGGCAGCGGGTGACCGGGGACCCGGCGGCCGGCCCGCTGCTCGTCGCGTGCGCGCTGGGCATCGAACGCCTCGCCCTGCGCACCGGCGGCCGCGCCGGGTCCGGGGCGCCCGTGACCGTGCTCCGTACGGGCATGGGCCCGAGGGCCGCCGAACGGTCCATGACCCGCGCCCTCGAAGGCGCCGCGCTGCGCGACGCCGCCGTGGTCGCCACCGGGTTCTGCGCCGGGCTCGCGCCCGGTATGCACCCGGGTGACCTGGTCGTGGCCGAGGAGACCCGGGACGCGGACGGCAGCACGCCGTGCGTCGACCCGGACCTCCTGGTGAAGGAGCTGGTCAGAGCGGTGCCAGGGCGGACCGTGCACACCGGCCCGCTCACCGGCTCCGACCATGTGGTCCGCGGTCCCGAGCGCGGCGCCCTGCTCGCGACCGGCGCGATCGCCGTCGACATGGAGTCCGCCGCGACCCTGCGCGCGGCCACGGCCGCCGCCGGCGGCGACGGACGTCCGGTTGCGGCCGTCAGGGTGGTCGTCGACGCTCCAGAACATGAACTCGTCCGGATCGGCACGCTGCGCGGTGGTCTCTCGGCCTTCCGTGTGCTTCGGTCCGTCCTTCCCGCTTTTTTCGAATGGCACCGTTCTTTGCCGCTCCCCCGGAGGTGAGCCAGATGGCCATGCCGCTCCGTCAGTCCATCAAAGTTGCGACGTATCTCGCTGAACAGAAGATCCGCAGGCGGGACAAGTTCCCGCTCATTGTCGAACTGGAACCGCTCTACGCCTGCAATCTGAAGTGCGAGGGGTGCGGAAAGATCCAGCACCCGGCCGGGGTGCTGAAGCAGCGCATGCCCGTCGCCCAGGCCGTCGGCGCCGTCCTCGAATCCGGTGCGCCGATGGTCTCCATCGCGGGCGGCGAGCCGCTGATGCACCCGCAGATCGACGAGATCGTGCGCCAGCTCGTCGCGAAGAAGAAGTACGTCTTCCTGTGCACCAACGCGATGCTGCTGCGCAAGAAGATCGACAAGTTCACGCCCTCGCCGTTCTTCGCGTTCACCGTGCACATCGACGGGATGCGCGAGCGCCACGACGAGTCGGTCGCCAAGGAAGGCGTCTTCGACGAGGCCGTGGAGGCGATCAAGGAGGCGAAGCGGCGCGGCTTCCGGGTCACGACGAACTCGACGTTCTTCAACAACGACACGCCGCAGAACATCATCGAGGTGATGAACTACCTCAACGACGACCTCGAGGTCGACGAGATGATGATCTCGCCCGCCTACGCCTACGAGAAGGCCCCCGACCAGGAGCACTTCCTCGGCGTCACACAGACCCGCGAGCTGTTCAAGAAGGCGTTCGCGGGCGGCAACCGGCGGCGCTGGCGGCTCAACCACTCGCCCCTGTTCCTCGACTTCCTGGAGGGCAAGGTCGACTTCCCGTGCACCGCGTGGGCGATCCCGAACTACTCCCTGTTCGGCTGGCAGAAGCCTTGCTACCTGATGAGCGACGGCTACGTGCCCACGTACCGGGAGCTGATCGAGAAGACCGACTGGGAGGCGTACGGGCGCGGCAAGGACCCGCGCTGCGCCAACTGCATGGCGCACTGCGGCTACGAGCCGACGGCCGTCCTCGCCACCATGGGCTCGCTCAAGGAGTCCCTGCGGGCGATGACCGAGACCGTCGCCGCGAACCGCGGGTGACGACGCCGTGAACGCCGGAGAGCCCGTCTCACTGGGCCTCCCCGAGGTACCGGTCCGGCCCCTGGCCGAGCGGCGCGCGAGCCGCCGGATCCAGGTCGGACCGGTCGCCGTGGGAGGCGGCGCACCCGTGTCCGTGCAGTCGATGACGACGACACGGACCGCGGACATCGGGGCCACGCTCCAGCAGATCGCCGAGCTGACCGCGTCCGGCTGTCAGATCGTGCGGGTGGCGTGCCCCACGCAGGACGACGCGGACGCCCTCGCGACCATCGCGCGCAAGTCGCAGATCCCGGTGATCGCGGACATCCACTTCCAGCCGAAGTACGTGTTCGCGGCGATCGACGCGGGGTGCGCGGCGGTCCGCGTGAACCCGGGCAACATCAAGAAGTTCGACGACCAGGTCAGGCAGATCGCGCGGGCGGCCTCCGACGCGGGCACACCGATCCGCATCGGTGTGAACGCGGGCTCGCTCGACCGCAGGCTGCTGGCGAAGTACGGCAAGGCGACGCCGGAGGCGCTGGTCGAGTCGGCGCTGTGGGAGGCGTCCCTCTTCGAGGAGCACGGCTTCGGCGACATCAAGATCTCGGTGAAGCACAACGACCCCGTGGTCATGATCAACGCCTACCGGCAGCTCGCCGCAGCCTGCGACTACCCGCTCCACCTCGGCGTGACGGAGGCGGGCCCGGCGTTCCAGGGCACCGTCAAATCGGCCGTCGCGTTCGGGGCGTTGCTCTCCGAGGGCATCGGTGACACCATCCGCGTCTCCCTGTCCGCGCCGCCCGCCGAGGAGGTGAAGGTCGGCATCCAGATCCTGGAAGCGCTCGGCCTGCGGCAGCGGCGCCTGGAGATCGTCTCCTGCCCCTCCTGCGGGCGGGCCCAGGTCGACGTGTACAGGCTGGCCGACGAGGTCACCGCGGGGCTCGACGGCATGGAGGTGCCGCTGCGCGTCGCCGTCATGGGGTGCGTGGTGAACGGTCCGGGCGAGGCCCGGGAAGCCGACCTCGGCGTCGCGTCCGGCAACGGCAAGGGGCAGATCTTCGTGAAGGGCCAGGTCATCAAGGTCGTGCCCGAGTCGAGGATCGTGGAGACGCTGATCGAAGAGGCGATGAAGATCGCCGAGCAGATGGAGAAGGACGGCGTCGCGTCGGGTACGCCCGGCGTCACCGTGAGCTGAATCCGTGAGAGGCAACGGGAAGGGGGCTCGAACGTGACGATTCTGGAAACCATCCGGGGGCCGCGCGACCTGAAGGCGCTGAGCGAGGAGGAGCTCGGCGAACTGACCGGTGAGATCAGGGAGTTCCTGGTCCACGCGGTCGCGAGGACCGGCGGCCACCTCGGACCCAACCTGGGCGTGGTGGAGCTGACCATCGCGCTGCACCGGGTCTTCGAGTCGCCCGTCGACAAGCTGGTCTGGGACACCGGCCACCAGAGCTACGTACATAAACTCCTGACAGGCCGTCAGGATTTCTCCAAGCTGCGCGGCAAGGGCGGCCTCTCCGGCTACCCCTCGCGCGAGGAGTCCGAGCACGACATCGTCGAGAACAGCCACGCCTCCACCGCCCTCGGCTGGGCCGACGGACTCGCCAAGGCGCGCCAGGTGCAGGGGGAGCGCGGCCACGTCGTCGCCGTCATCGGCGACGGCGCGCTCACCGGCGGCATGGCCTGGGAGGCGCTGAACAACATCGCCGCCGCCAAGGACCGCCCGCTGATCATCGTCGTCAACGACAACAAGCGCTCCTACGCCCCCACCATCGGCGGCCTCGCCAACCACCTGGCCACCCTGCGCACCACCGACGGCTACGAGAAGGTCCTGGCCTGGGGCAAGGACGTCCTCCTGCGCACGCCCGTGGTCGGGCACACGGTCTACGAGTCCCTGCACGGCGCGAAGAAGGGGTTCAAGGACGCGTTCGCCCCGCAGGGCATGTTCGAGGACCTCGGCCTGAAGTACGTGGGACCGATCGACGGGCACGACGTGGGCGCGATGGAGTCCGCGCTGCGCCGCGCCAAACGCTTCCACGGCCCCGTCCTCGTGCACTGCCTCACCGAGAAGGGCCGCGGCTACGAGCCCGCGCTCGCCGACGAGGCCGACCGCTTCCACACCGTCGGCGTCATGGACCCCCTGACCTGCGAACCGCTCGCCCCGTCGAACGGGCCGTCCTGGACCTCGGTCTTCGGCGAGGAGATCGCGAAGATCGGCCGGGAGCGCGAGGACGTCGTCGCGATCACCGCCGCCATGCTGCACCCGGTGGGCCTGACGAAGTTCGCGGAGGAGTTCCCGGACCGCGTCTGGGACGTCGGGATCGCCGAGCAGCACGCCGCCGTCTCCGCCGCGGGCCTCGCGACGGGCGGCCTGCACCCGGTCGTCGCCGTCTACGCGACCTTCCTCAACCGCGCCTTCGACCAGCTCCTCATGGACGTCGCCCTGCACCGCTGCGGCGTCACCTTCGTCCTCGACCGGGCCGGGATCACCGGCGTCGACGGCGCCTCGCACAACGGCATGTGGGACATGTCCGTCCTCCAGGTCGTCCCCGGCCTGCGGATCGCCGCGCCGCGCGACGCCGACCAGCTCCGCGCGCAACTGCGCGAGGCCGTCGCCGTCGACGACGCCCCGACCCTGCTGCGCTTCCCCAAGGAGTCGGTGGGGGCGCCGATACCCGCGGTGGACCGGGTGGGCGGCATCGACGTCCTGCACCGGGCCGAGCACGCGCGCGTGCTGCTCGTCTCCGTCGGCGTCATGGCCCCGGTCTGCCTCCGGGCCGCCGAACTCCTTCAAGCGCGCGGCATCCCCTGCACGGTCGTCGACCCCCGCTGGGTCAAGCCCGTCGACCCGGACCTCGCGCCGCTCGCCGCCGCGCACGACCTCGTCGCGGTCGTCGAGGACAACTCCCGCGCGGCGGGCGTCGGTTCGGCCGTCGCGCTCGCGCTCGGCGACGCCGACGTGGACGTGCCCGTACGGCGGTTCGGCATACCCGAGCAGTTCCTGGGACACGCGAAACGGGGCGAGGTGCTCGCCGACATCGGCCTGACGCCGGTGGAGATCGCCGGGCGGATCAGTACGAGCTTGAACCCGAAGGCCAGTACGGCAGAGAAGGCCGGCAAGGAGAACCACGTATGACCAAGGAGTTCGACCTCGGCAAGCTCCTCGCCGAGCGCGGCGCCGAACGGTACGAGCTGCACGCCAAGCACCTCAACCACCAGTTGCCGAAGATGCTCCACACCATCGGCTTCGACAAGGTGTACGAGCGGGCCGAGGGCGCGCAGTTCTGGGACGCGGACGGCAACGACTACCTGGACATGCTCGCCGGGTTCGGCGTCATGGGCCTCGGCCGCCACCACCCGGTCGTGCGCAAGGCGCTGCACGACGTCCTCGACGCCTCGCTCGCCGACCTCACCCGGTTCGACTGCCAGCCGCTGCCAGGACTGCTCGCCGAGAAGCTGCTCACCCACAGCCCGCACCTGGACCGCGTCTTCTTCGGCAACAGCGGCACCGAGGCGGTCGAGACCGCGCTGAAGTTCGCCCGCTACGCCACCGGCAAGCCGCGCGTCCTGTACTGCGCGCACGCCTTCCACGGCCTGACCACGGGATCGCTCTCGGTCAACGGCGAGGACGGCTTCCGCGACGGCTTCGCCCCGCTGCTGCCCGACACCGCCGTCCCCCTCGGCGACCTCGACGCGCTCGCCAAGGAGCTGAAGAAGGGCGACGTCGCCGCGCTCATCGTCGAACCGATCCAGGGCAAGGGCGTGCACGAGGCGCCGCCCGGCTATCTGCGCGCCGCGCAGGAGCTGCTGCACAAGCACAAGGCGCTGCTCATCGCCGACGAGGTGCAGACCGGGCTCGGCCGCACCGGCGACTTCTACGCCTACCAGCACGAGGACGGCGTCGAGCCCGACCTCGTCTGCGTGGCGAAGGCGCTCTCCGGCGGTTACGTCCCCGTCGGCGCGACGATCGGCAAGGACTGGATCTTCAAGAAGGTCTACTCGTCCATGGACCGCGTCCTCGTCCACTCGGCGAGCTTCGGCTCCAACGCCCAGGCCATGGCGGCCGGGCTCGCCGTCCTCTCCGTCATGGAGGACGAGGAGACGGTCGCCCACGCGCGCGTGATGGGCGAACTGCTCTCCTCCCGCCTCACCGCGCTGACCGACCAGTACGAGCTGCTGAGCGACGTCCGCGGGCGCGGGCTCATGATCGGCATCGAGTTCGGCAGGCCCAAGTCGCTCAAGCTCCGCAGCCGCTGGACCATGCTCCAGGCCGCGCGCAAGGGCCTGTTCGCGCAGATGGTGGTCGTGCCGCTGCTCCAGAAGCACCGCATCCTCACGCAGGTCTCCGGCGACCACCTCGAAGTGATCAAGCTGATCCCGCCGCTGGTGATCGACGAGGCCGACGTCGACCGCTTCGTGGAGGCGTTCACGGCCGTGATGGACGACGCACACAGCGGCGGTGGCCTGATGTGGGACTTCGGCAGGACACTGATCAAGCAGGCGGTCGCCAACCGCTGACTCTCGTCCGAGTTGCCTGAGAGGCAAGAAATTTGCCTCTCAGGCAGGGCTCTGGCTCAATCAAGGTATGAGCCCTGCCCTGCCGGAGGGGACCCCGGCCTCCGCCGAGCTGCCCACCGTCGCACCTCAGTTGCGTGCCCTGCGCCGCCGCGCCGCCCTCACCCTGGAGGCCGCCGCCCGCTCCGCGGGGCTCTCGCCCGCGCACCTGTCCCGCCTGGAGACCGGCCAGCGCCAGCCGTCGCTGCCGATGCTGCTCGCGCTCGCCCGTATCTACGGTACGACGGTCTCCGAACTCCTGGGCGAGACCCCGGCCGACCGTGACGCCGTCGTCCGCGCCGACGCCATGGAGGCGACTGAGGCGGGCGGCTGGACCTACTTCCAGGCCGGCTCCCCGGGCCGCGGCATGCAGGCCCTGCGCGTTCACGTGCCGTACGGCTCGCAGGGCGACATCGTCCGCGTCCACCCCGGCGAGGAGTGGCTGTACGCCCTGGAGGGGCGGCTCCAGTTGCGCCTCGGCGACACGTCCTACCGGCTCGAACCCGGCGACAGCGCCCACTTCGACTCGCTCACCCCGCACCGGATCGCCGCCGCGGACCGGGGCGGGGCCGAGCTCCTCTTCGTCCACACCCTGTTGCAGAGCCCGACCGCCGCGCTGTGCCTCGGCCCGGCCGCCGGCCCGACCCGAGAGGTCTGACATGAGCCAGAACCGGAACATCGAGGACAAGCTGCCCCGCGGCATCTGGGTGCGGGTCCTCGTCTACGTCTTCGCGGGCCACGCCCTGGCCGCGTTCATCTACATGCTGTTCACGCTGGGCGCCAACCGGTAGGGGCCGCCGCCCGGTCTCACCGATCTCACCGGTCTCACCGGTCTCAGTCGAGGAGGCGCTCGCGCAGGCGGTCGCGGTCGGCCGCGCCGAACCCGAGCCCCTCCTCGAAGTAGCGGTCCGTCGTGCCCCAGGTCTCCTCGATGGTCTCGAACGCCGCGCGCAGATACTCGGCGCGGGCGTCGAACAGCGGGCTGAGCAGCTCCATGACCTCGGGGGAGTAGGTCTCCGGCGAGGTGCCACTGCGGCGCACCTTGTAGCGGCGGTGCCTGGCGTTCGACTCCAGGTAGTCCGCCTCGATGGCGTCCCGCTCCACGCCCACGGCGAGCAGCGTCACCGCGATCGACAGGCCCGCCCGGTCCTTGCCCGCCGCGCAGTGCATGAGCGCGGGCACGCTGTCCTCGGCCAGCGCGTGCAGGACGCGGCCGTGCTCGGCGGTGCGCTGGGAGATGATCGCCCGGTACGACGTGATCATGCGGTTGGCGGCGCGGCCCTCGGACAGCAGGGCGCGGAGCTGGTCGATGTTCCCGTCGCGCACCATCCGCCAGAACTCGGCGCCGTCCGCCGGGTCGGTCAGCGGCAGATTCACATTGCGCACGCCCGGCAGCTCGACGTCGGCGCCGTCCAGGCGCTGGTCCGCGGCGTTGCGGAAGTCGAAGATCGTGTGCAGGCCGAGCCCGGCGAGGAACGCGGCGTCCTCGGCGGTGGCGTGCGCGAGGTGCCCGCTGCGGTAGAGCACTCCCGGACGCACGCGCCGGCCGTCCACGGTCGGAAGGCCGCCCACGTCACGGAAGTTGCGCACTCCGGACAGCTCGGGCTCGGTGGACGGGACGTGCTGCGTCACGGGGGCTCCTCCCGGGTCGAATGCGGCCGCGTTGCTCGTGTCAGCGGGCGCCGGTCAGACGATACGACACGGCCTGCGGAACCCACCCCGACAGGAAGGGTGAGCAGGCTCATAACGGTGACGGTACGTGGCGATCTTCCGGTATCGCATTCCGTCGAATTCCCAAGCGGGACAACGGCGGAAAAGGGATGTCATTGACGCTGGGTGACGCGGAAAGCCCTGAGGTGATCAAGAAATCGGCCCCTTCCGCGAATTCGGTGTTTGTCGCCGCCTTTGCCGTTCGATTACGGTCACCTTTCACTCCGGACGGAACGCCTAATCCTGCCGCCGCCCGGATTCCCGAACCACGACCCGTGACGGCAGGAGCGGGGGACCCACAGGCAGAACGCCGCCAGGGATGTCCCCAGCGCGGCTAGGGGTGAAGCCGTGTCCCGTACGACGGGCGCGGCCGGGCAACTCCAGCCCGAACCCGACAGCTCACCTCGTAGGCGACGGAGAGGAAAACCGGCATGCCCGCAAAGGCAAAGCACCGCCGCTCGAAGACCCAGCGCATCACCCGCGCCGCCGCCGTCGTCTCGGCCGGCGGGGCCGCGCTCGCCCTGCCGCTCATCGGCGCCACCGGCGCCCACGCGGCGAGCGGCGACACCACCGCGCGGACCTACACGGTCAAGTCCGGCGACACGCTGTCGAAGATCGCCGCCGCGCAGAAGGTCGACGGCGGCTGGAAGAAGCTGTACGCGGCCAACAAGAAGGTCGTCGGCGCGGACGCGAACCGCATCCTGCCCGGCATGAAGCTCACGCTGAACGGCGCCGAGCAGAAGACCACCACCACCAAGGCCGCCGCCACGACCACGAACAGCTCCGGCTGGGTCAAGCCCGTCGCCGGCTCCACCGGCACGGCCTACCACGCCTCCGGCTCCATGTGGTCCAGCGGCTACCACACCGGCACCGACTTCGTCGTGCCCACCGGCACCGCCATCAAGGCCGTCGGCCCGGGCACCGTCGTCTCGGCGGGCTGGGACGGCGCGTACGGCAACGAGGTCGTCATCCGCCACGCCGACGGCCACTACTCGCAGTACGCCCACATGTCGTCCCTCGGCGTCTCCGCCGGGCAGACCGTGAGCGCGGGCCAGCAGATCGGCCTGTCCGGCGCCACCGGCAACGTCACGGGCCCGCACCTGCACTTCGAGATCCGTACGTCCCCGAACTACGGCTCCGACGTGGACCCGGTCGCGTACCTGCGCGGGCACGGCGTCGCCATCTGACACCACCGCACCTGCGTGTTTCTCGGCGCCCGGAGTTATTCCCCGGGCGCCGAGTGTGTTTTCTCACCCCTCGTCAACCCCTGGTTACGATCGCGTAGGTCACATCCGAAGGTGAAAGATGTGTGGCCGTGGCAAACGAATCGACAGCACTCAGCGGCGCAGTGGTCAGCGGAACGATTCGGTCCTACGCGGCCGTGGGGGACAGCTTCACCGAGGGCGTCGGCGACCCCGGTCCCGACGGCGGCTTCGTCGGGTGGGCCGACCGGCTCGCCGTCCTCCTCGACGACCGCGTTCCCGAGGACACCTTCCAGTACGCCAACCTCGCCGTACGCGGCAAACTCATCGACCAGATCGTCGCCGACCAGGTCCCCAGGGCCGTCGAGCTCGCCCCCGACCTCGTGACCTTCGTCGCCGGCGGCAACGACATCATCCGGCCCGGCACCGACCCCGACGACGTCGCCGAACGGTTCGAGAAGGCCGTCGCCCGGCTTGCCGAGGCCGCCGGGACCGTCCTGGTCGCCACCGGCTTCGACACCCGCGACGTGGCCGTCCTCAAGCACCTGCGCGGCAAGATCGCCACGTACAACATGCACGTGCGCGCCATCGCCGACCGCTACGGCTGCCCCGTCCTCGACCTCTGGTCCCTCAAGTCCGTCCAGGACCGCCGGGCCTGGGACGAGGACCGCCTCCACCTCTCCGCCGAGGGCCACACCCGCGTCGCCCTGCGCGCCGCCCAGGCGCTCGGCCTCGACGTGCCCGCCGACCCGGAGCAGCCCTGGCCGCTCCTCCCGCCGCGCGGCACGTTCGCGGTGCGCCGCGACGACATCCACTGGGCGCGCGAGTTCCTGGTGCCGTGGATCGGGCGCAGGCTGCGCGGGGAGTCCTCCGGGGACCGTGTGACGGCCAAGGGCTTCGTTGACCCGCACCTCATCAAGGCACATCTGGAGTCCGCCTCCTGAAGGTGCGTGCCCGCGGCACATAATGGAAGAACCTGATCGATCAACGGGAGGCGCTGTGCCACGTTCCCTGACCCCAGGGCTGCGCTCGCTGCAGCCCGCAGCCTTCGGCGCCGAGGCCACGGGCGCCCGCCTCGCCCGGATCCGCAGGTCGCCGAATTTCGCGGACGGGCAGTTCCAGAACCCGCAGGGCACCCGCACCAAGCCCGAAGGGTCGATGCTCGACTTCGCCAAGGTCTACTTCCGCAAGGAGGAGCGGGCCCGGCGCGCCCCGACGGGCACCGTCCCCGTCCACGCCACCACCCTCGCCGACCTGGCGAAACCGTCCGCCACCGGCCTGCGCGCGACATGGATGGGCCACTCCAGCGTCCTCGTGGAGATCGACGGCGTACGGGTCCTCTTCGACCCGGTGTGGGGCGAGCGCTGCTCCCCGTTCGCCTTCGCGGGGCCCAGGCGCCTGCACCCGGCGCCGCTGCCCCTGAAGGCGCTCGGCCCGGTCGACGCGGTCGTCATCTCGCACGACCACTACGACCACCTGGACATGCCCACGATCAAGGCGCTCGCCGGGACGGACACCGTCTTCGCCGTGCCGCTCGGCGTCGGCGCGCATTTGGAGCACTGGGGCGTCCCCGCCGACCGCCTGCGCGAACTGGACTGGCACGAGTCGACCCAGGTCGGCGACGTGACCCTGACCGCCACGCCCGCCCGCCACTTCTGCGGCCGGGGCCTGCGCAACCCGCAGCACACCCTGTGGGCGTCCTGGGTCGCGGCCGGACCCGAGCACCGCGTCTACCACAGCGGTGACACCGGGTACTTCCAGGGCTTCGAGGACATCGGCGCGGCGCACGGCCCGTTCGACCTGACCATGATCCAGGTCGGGGCGTACGCGGAGTGGTGGCCGGACATCCACATGACGCCCGAGGAGGGCCTGCGCGCCCACCTCGACCTCCAGGGCGGGCAGCCGCACGGCGTCCTCATGCCGATCCACTGGGGCACCTTCAACCTGGCGCCCCACGCCTGGGCCGAGCCCGGCGAATGGTCCAGGGACGTCGCCGAGGACGCGGGACAGGCCCTCGCCACCCCGCGCCCCGGCGAACCGTTCGAGCCCGGCGGCAAACTGCCCACCGACGCGTGGTGGCGCGGTGTGTCCGAGCCCGTCGTACGGCACTGGAGCCGCGCGGTGCCCCGCGTGCGGGACAACGGTCCGTCCCCCGCCGAGCTGGACCTCGCGGGCGACCGCTGACCTTCCTCTTCCCGCACCCCGGCCGTCCCTGACGGCCGGG
Source organism: Streptomyces sp. NPDC046939 (assembly GCF_040644575.1). Classification (NCBI taxonomy): domain Bacteria; kingdom Bacillati; phylum Actinomycetota; class Actinomycetes; order Kitasatosporales; family Streptomycetaceae; genus Streptomyces; species Streptomyces sp. NPDC046939. Next base: position 136,325 of record NZ_JBEYWV010000018.1, on the reverse strand, counting down.
GCGTTCTCGTTCCCTCGCGGTCGGCATATTCGGTCTCCCGTGCGAGGACTCATACCAGAGCGGGACCTCGGCCGCCGGAGTTTGGCAACTGCCCACCGCACGTGAGGCGTTGCCGACTACCGTGAGTGCTCGCCGCGCGACGCCCGGTCGATCTTTCCTGCGCCGCTGTGGCCTGCCCAGACCCCGAGGGAACCGAGGACGAGGACCCCGTATGTCTCAGCTCCGCCAGCCTGCCGCCCGTGCGGAACGTCGCGAAGGCGGCCGGCACGGCAGGCCCGCGGGGCGGGCCGCGCCCCGCCCCGCCGAGACCCACATACGGCCCCAGTTGCTGCGCCTCGCCGTCCTGCCGCCGCTCGCGGTGGCGCTCGCGGCGAGCGCGGCCGTCCTCTTCGCCGTACGGTCCAGCGGGGTGCGCCCCGGGCTCGCCCTGTGGGCGGTGCTCGGCGGGGCCTGCGCCGTCACGGTCGCGGGCATCGCCATCGCCGCCTTCGCCGCCGACCGCGCCGCCGCGGCCGTCCGCGACCGGGTCCTCGTACTGCGCCGCACCACCGCCCGCGGCCAGGCCGAACTCCGCGGCCTGGTCGAACAGTTGCGCAAGGGCGAGGCGCCGCCGCCGCGCCGCGCCGTCAAGGCGCCGCCCTCCGGCGCCGACGACATCGAGCAGCTCGCCGCCGACCTGGCCCGCACCCAGGACGTCGCCGTCACCGCCGTCGTCCAGGCCACCCAGCTCTCCAGCCAGGCGGGCAGCCGGCAGAAGGTCGAGGTCTTCGTGAACCTCGCCCGGCGCCTGCAGTCCCTCGTGCACCGCGAGATCTCCATCCTCGACGACCTGGAGAACGACGTCGAGGACCCCGACCTGCTCAAGGGCCTCTTCCACGTCGACCACCTCGCCACCCGCATCCGGCGCCACGCCGAGAACCTCGCGGTGCTCGGCGGCGCCGTCTCCCGCCGCCAGTGGAGCCACCCCGTCTCCATGACCGAGGTCATGCGCTCCGCCATCGCCGAGGTCGAGCAGTACTCCCGGGTCAAGCTCGTGCCGCCCATCACCGGCACCCTGCGCGGACACGCCGTCGCCGACTGCATCCACCTGCTCGCCGAACTGGTCGAGAACGCCACGGTCTTCTCCGCCCCGCACACCCAGGTCCTGCTCCGCGTCAACCTGGTCACCTCCGGGCTCGCCGTCGAGGTCGAGGACCGCGGGCTCGGCATGCCGGTCACCGAGCAGAACAAGATGAACGCGCTGCTCGCCGACCCCGACCAGGTCAACGTGGCGAGCCTGCTCCAGGACGGCCGCATCGGCCTCTTCGTGGTCTCACAGCTCGCGCGGCGCCACGGCATCACCGTACGGCTCCAGTCCAACATCTACGGGGGAGTGCAGGCCGTCCTCGTACTGCCGCAGGGGCTGCTGGGCACGGACGACGTGGACGGCGCGGGCGGCACGAACGGCGCGAACGGCATGGGCCGGGGGGAACAGGCGTCGCACGTCCGCCGGGCCGCCGCCGCGGCGACGGCCGACAGCGTGCTCCCGCCGGGCGCCGCGCCCTCCTCACCGGGGACGGCGGCGGCGTCGGGAACGGCAGGCGCGGCAGGGGCCTCACAGACCGGGCAGCACCCGCTCCCCGACCGGTCGCCCCAGCCGCACCCCCACCCCCAGAACTCCCACCGGTCACAACAACCCCACCCCCCGCAACAGTTGCCCCTCCCGCCCCCCGGCGCCGCCCCCCTTCCGCAGCGCCACGCCGGAGGCCAACGCGCCACCCCCGCCGACGCCCTCCCCGGCATCCGCCCCGAGGAGCGGCAGGTCGTGGAGCACACGACCGCACTGCCCGCCCCGGGCACCGGCGCGGTGCGCGGCACCATCGAGCGCCCCCGCCTCCCGCGCCGCAGAGCCCAGGAGCACCTCGCCCCGCAACTGCGCGGCGGTCCCCTCCCGCGCCAGGACGACGAGGCGCCGGCCGGGCACGACCCCGGGCTCATGGCCGCCTTCCAGCGCGGGATCACCCTCGCCGAGAAGGCCGAACCCCGCGACGTACCACCGCCGGGAGGCGCGGACGGCGACGGCGGCAGCGCCGGATGACCGATGCCCGGGCGGCGCCGCCGCACGGCCCCGCCCGACCCCCGACCAGCACCACACCGAGCAGTCCACCAAGGAGTCGATCCCCCATGGCGAGCGATGTGCCGACGGGTCATGTGTCCGATCTCGACTGGCTGATGAGCGGCCTCGTCCAGCGCGTTCCCCACACCAACAGCGCCGTGCTCCTCTCCTCCGACGGCCTCGTCAAGTCCGTCCACGGACTCGACGCCGACAGCGCCGACCACATGGCGGCCCTCGCCTCCGGGCTCTACTCGCTCGGCCGCAGCGCCGGCGTCCGCTTCGGTGACGGCGGCGAGGTGCGGCAGGTGGTGGTCGAGCTCGACTCCACCCTCCTGTTCGTCTCGACCGCGGGCTCCGGCACCTGCCTGGCGGTGCTCGCGGGCCGCGAGGCCGACGCCGCCGTCCTCGGCTACGAGATGGCGATGCTCGTCAAGAGCGTGCGCCCCTACCTCGTGACCGCGCCCCGCCAGCCCGCCTCCGAGCCTTCGGCGATGAGGAATTGAGGGTGACGGCCCCGCAGGACGGGCCATGGCTCGACGGTGCGGCAGGACGGCTCGTACGCCCGTACACCGTCATCGACGGGCGGACCAGGCCGAGCACCTCGATGGACCTCCTGTCCCTGGTCATGGCCACCGGGGCGACCCCCCTCGGCTACCTGGGACCGGAGCACGGCCAGGCGCTCGACCTGTGCGCGCACCCCACCTCCGTCGCGGAGATCGCCGGTCATCTCGGCCTCCCCGCGGCCGTCACCAAGGTCGTCCTCTCCGACCTCGTCGACTGCGGTGCGCTCACCACCAAACCCCCCACGTTCCACGACAACCCCACTGACCGGTCCCTACTGGAGGCAGTGCTCGATGGACTACGACGACAGCTCTGACCCCTTCCCCACCGCGCTGAAGATCTTGGTCGCGGGCGGGTTCGGGGTCGGCAAGACGACTTTCGTCGGCGCGGTCAGCGAGATCGCTCCGCTCAGCACCGAAGAGCTGCTCACCACCGTCAGCGCCGCGACCGACAACCTCGACGGCATCGAGAACAAGGTCGAGACGACCGTCGCCATGGACTTCGGCCGCATCACCCTCGACCCCGAACACGTCCTGTACCTGTTCGGCACCCCCGGGCAGGAGCGGTTCTGGTTCATGTGGGACGAACTGTCCGAGGGCGCCCTCGGCGCGGTCATCCTCGCCGACACCCGCCGCCTGGAGGACTGCTTCGCCGCCGTCGACTTCTTCGAGGAGCGCGGCATGGGCTTCATCGTCGCGGTCAACGAGTTCGACGGCGGCTACCGCTACGAACCCGAGGAGGTACGGGCCGCCATCGACCTCGACCCCGGCGTGCCCGTCGTCCGCTGCGACGCGCGCATCTCCAGCTCCGGCATCCAGACGCTGCTCACCCTGGTCCGCCACCTCCTCGCCCACGCCGCGCCCGCGGGGGCCCGCGCGTGAGGTGCGCGGAGCGGGGAGCGGACGCATGACCTACGACGCGAACCGGCGGCTGCTGCTGACCCCGGTCGACCGGGAGGGCGCCGAGCGGGCGGTCCTGCTTCGCCGCCTCGATCTGGGGCTGCGCCCGGAGCCGTACTTCGACGCGTTCGCGGACCGGCTCGCCGACGTGACCGGGGCGCCGTACGCCATGGTCAACTTCATCGACGAGAACCGCCAGTTCTTCGCGGGCCTGCACACGCCCGACGGCACCCGGCGCGGCGGTGAACTCGGCGCGACGGCGGCGGCCGGGTCCGCCGGGCCGGGGGCGGGCCGCTACATGGCGCGGGACCACGGCTACTGCCCGCACGTCGTCGTGCGGCGCAAGGCGCTCGTCCTGGAGGACGTCTGCGACTACCCGAGGTTCGCGGGCAACCCGGTCGTCGACGAGATAGGCATCCGCTCCTATCTGGGCGCCCCGCTGCTCGACGACCGTACGGGCCTCGCGTTCGGCACCGTGTGCGTGGTGGACACGGCCCCGCGCGCGTGGGGGAGGGCCGGTCTGACGACGATCAAGGCGCTGGCCGGAGAGCTGATGGAAGTGGTGCGGGGGCGGGCCGTCGGCCTGTAGGAAAGCTGCGGCGCCGGTTAAGAAAACCTCGATGGACCTGGGGCGGCGCGGTACGGAAGAGTCTGGGGTGACGGTCGGATCGGCCGCCGCCCCAGACTTTTCTCGCACTCTCCGCGGTCGGCGGGCCGCTGCGCCCTGCCCGCGTGCGGACGAGGCCACCACAGACGCCACGACAGGAGCCGAGCCGTTGAAGGCACTGGTCAAGGAGAAGGCCGAACCGGGACTGAGCCTGATGGACGTGCCGGAGCCGTCCATCGGCCCCGGCGACGTACTGATCAAGGTCAAGCGGACCGGGATCTGCGGCACCGACCTGCACATCCGCAGCTGGGACGGGTGGGCGCAGTCGGTGGTCGGCGCGCCGCTCGTCCTCGGCCACGAGTTCGTCGGCGAGGTCGTGGAGACCGGCCGTGACGTCGCCGACATAGCGGTGGGCGACACGGTCAGCGGCGAGGGCCACCTCGTGTGCGGCAAGTGCCGCAACTGCCTCGCCGGGCGCCGCCACCTGTGCCGGGCGACGGTCGGCCTCGGCGTCGGCCGCGACGGCGCGTTCGCCGAGTACGTCGCGCTGCCCGCCTCGAACGTCTGGGTGCACCGCGTCCCCGTCGACCTCGACGTGGCGGCGATCTTCGACCCGTTCGGCAACGCCGTGCACACCGCGCTCTCCTTCCCGCTCGTCGGCGAGGACGTCCTGATCACGGGCGCCGGGCCGATCGGCCTGATGGCGGCGGCGGTCGCCAAGCACGCGGGCGCCCGCAACGTCGTCATCACCGACGTCAGCGAGGAGCGCCTCGAACTGGCCCGCAAGATCGGCGTCAGCCTCGCCCTGAACGTCGCCGGCTCCACCATCGCCGACGGCCAGCGCACGCTCGGCCTGCGCGAGGGCTTCGACGTCGGCCTGGAGATGTCCGGCAACCCCGTCGCGATGCGCGACATGCTCGCCAACATGACCCACGGCGGCAAGATCGCCATGCTCGGCCTGCCCTCGCAGGAGTTCGCCGTCGACTGGGCCCGGATCGTCACCTCGATGATCACCATCAAGGGCATCTACGGCCGCGAGATGTTCGAGACCTGGTACGCCATGTCGGTCCTCCTCGAAGGCGGCCTCGACCTCGCCCCGGTGATCACCGGACGCTACGCGTACACCGACTTCGACGCGGCCTTCGACGACGCGGCGAGCGGCCGCGGCGGCAAGGTCATCCTCGACTGGACCGTCTGAACTCCCCCCTTCGCGTTAGGACTTACGGCATGTTCGACAACGTACGCGCAGACCTCCAGGCCACCCTCGACGAGATCGTCGCCGCGGGCCTGCACAAGCCCGAGCGGGTCATCGGCACCCCGCAGTCGGCCACCGTCGACGTGACGGCGGGCGGCCGCCCCGGCGAGGTGCTCAACTTCTGCGCCAACAACTACCTGGGCCTCGCCGACCACCCCGAGGTCATCGCCGCGGGCCACGCCGCCCTCGACCGCTGGGGCTACGGCATGGCCTCCGTCCGCTTCATCTGCGGTACGCAGGAGGTGCACAAGGAGCTGGAGGCGCGCCTGTCCGCGTTCCTCGGCCAGGAGGACACGATCCTCTACTCCTCCTGCTTCGACGCCAACGGCGGCGTCTTCGAGACCCTCCTCGGGCCCGAGGACGCGGTGATCTCCGACGCCCTCAACCACGCCTCGATCATCGACGGCATCCGGCTCAGCAAGGCCAAGCGCTTCCGCTACGCCAACCGCGACATGGCCGACCTGGAGGCCCAGCTCAAGGCGGCGGACGAGGCGGGCGCCCGCCGCAAGCTCATCGTCACCGACGGCGTCTTCTCCATGGACGGCTACGTGGCGCCGCTCACCGACATCTGCGACCTCGCCGAGCGCCACGGCGCCATGGTCATGGTCGACGACTCCCACGCCGTCGGCTTCGTCGGCCCCGGCGGCCGCGGCACCCCCGAGCTGCACGGCGTCATGGACCGCATCGACATCATCACCGGCACCCTCGGCAAGGCCCTCGGCGGCGCCTCCGGCGGCTACGTCGCGGCCCGCGCCGAGATCGTCGCCCTGCTGCGCCAGCGCTCGCGCCCGTACCTCTTCTCGAACAGCCTCGCGCCGGTCATCGCCGCCGCGTCCCTGAAGGTCCTCGACCTCCTGGAGACCGCCGGTGACCTGCGCGAACGCCTCGCCGCCAACACCAAGCTCTTCCGCAGCAGGATGACGGCGGAGGGCTTCGACATCCTGCCCGGCGACCACGCGATCGCCCCCGTCATGATCGGCGACGCGGCGGTGGCGGCCCGGATGGCCGAGCTGCTCCTGGAGCGCGGCGTCTACGTGATCGGCTTCTCGTACCCGGTCGTGCCGCAGGGCCAGGCCCGTATCCGCGTCCAGCTGTCGGCGGCGCACTCGACGGAGGACGTGAACCGGGCGGTGGACGCGTTCGTGGCGGCGCGGGCGGAGCTGGGCTGACGCACCTTGTGGCCGGTGACGGGCGCTCCGGACGGTTGGGGATAATCAGGGCATGATCGAAGCGCGGCGACTGCACATCCTCCGGGCGGTGGCCGACCACCGCACGGTCACGGCGGCTGCCGCCGCGCTGTACCTCACCCCGTCGGCCGTCTCCCAGCAGCTCACCGCCCTGGAGCAGGAGACGGGCCACAAGCTGGTCGAGCGCGGGGCGCGCGGCGTCCGGCTCACCCCCGCCGGTGAGATCCTGCTCACCCACACGAACGCGGTCCTCGCCCAGCTGGAGCGCGCCGAGGCGGAGCTGGCGGCGTACAGCGCGGGTGAGGCGGGCACGGTGACGCTGGCCTCCTTCGCCACAGGGATCGGCCTGGTCGTCGGCCCGGCCCTGGCCCGCCTCGCGCACAGCTCGCCCGGCATCCGCGTCCGCGTGCAGGACGCCGAGGGCGACGCGAGCCTGCCCATGCTGCTCGAACGCCGCATCGACGTGGCGGTCGCCGTCGAGTACCGGGGCGCGCCCGGCGCCGACGACGACCGGATCACGCGGGTGCCCCTCTACGCGGAGCCCTTCGACGCGGTGCTCCCGGTGACCCACCGCCTCGCCGACCCCGACCGCGTACCGCTCGTCCCGGTCGCCGAACTGGCGAAGGACACCTGGATCGGCCCCTACCCCGGCAACCCCTGCCACGACGTGGTCGTCCTGGCCTGCGAACACGCCGGTTTCTCCCCGCAGTTCGAGCACTCCTCCGACGACTTCCGCGCGGTCGTCGCCCTCGCGTCGGCGGGCGCGGGCGTGGCCCTCGTCCCGCGCTCGGCCCTGGTCGGCATGGACCTGAGCGAGGTCGTCGTCCGCCCGATCGAGGGGGTGGCGCCGACGCGAAAGGTGTTCGCGGCGGTCCGCCACGGAGCGGAGACGCATCCGCTGATCCGGCCGGTGCTGGGGGCGCTGGGGGAGGCGGCGGGGGGTTGAGGCGGCGCTGAGGTGTTTGGTGGCTGTCTTGTGGGTGGGTGGCTAGGTGGCCTGGGGGTGTTTGGTGGCGGTTTTGTGGGTGGGTGGCTAGGTGGCCTGGGGGTGTTTGGTGGCGGTTTTGTGGGTGGGTGGCTAGGCCGCCCGGTGGTGTTTGGTGGCTGTCGTGTGGGCGGGTGGCCAGGCTGCCTGAGGTCTTCGGTGGCGGTCTTATGAGGGGCGAGGCCGCCGGAGGCGTCTGGTGGCGGTCTCATGGGCGGGTGGCGAGGCCGCCGGGAACCTCTGGTGGCTGTCTCATAGGCGGTGGCCCAGGCCGCCCGAGGCCTCTGGTACCTGTCTCATGGGTGGGTAGCCCAGGCGGCCCAGAGGTGTCTGGTGGCTGTCCTAGGGGCGGGTGGCGAGGCCGCCGGAGGCCTTCGGTATCTGTCTCAGGGGCGGGTGGCCGCGGCCGCCCGAGGTAGGTGGTACCTGTCTCATGGGCGGGTGGCCCAGGCGGCCCGGAGGCGTCTGGCGCCTGTCTTATGGGCGGGCGGCTGAGGCGGCGCTGAGGTGCCTGGTGCCTGTCTTATGGGCGGGTGGCCCAGGCGGCCCGAGGTAGGTGGTACCTGTCTTATGGGCGGTGGCCAGGCCGCCTGAGACCTCCGGTACCTGTCTCATGGGCGAGTGGCAGGGGCGCCTGAGACCTCTGGTGTCTGTCTCATATCTGGGATAGCGTGCCGGATATGAGATCCCCGGATGTGCGTGACGATGCCGAGGAGGGGGACCCGGTCGACGTGCGCCTGGGTGCTCGCCTGGCCGAGCTGCGGGCCGAACACGGTTACTCCCTGGGCGAGTTGGCGGACCGCAGTGGCGTGAGCCGCTCCACCCTGTCCCGCGCCGAACGCGCCGAGATCAGCCCGACCGCCGCCCTCCTGAACCGCCTCTGCGCCGTCTACGGACGCACCATGTCGCAACTGCTCAGCGAGGTCGAGTCGGCCCCGGCGCAGGTCCTCCGCGCCGCCGAGCAGCCGGTGTGGCGCGACGACGCGAGCGGCTTCGTGCGCCGCTCGGTCTCCCCGCCCCTCGCGGGTCTGCGCGCAGAACTGATCGAGGGCCACCTGGAGCCGTACGCCGACATCGCCTACGACCGCCCGCCCGTCCCCGGCCTCGAACAGCACATCTGGGTACTGGACGGCCGCCTCGACCTGACGGTGCAGTCCACCACCCACACCCTCACCACCGGCGACTGCCTCCGCTTCCGCGTGTGGGGCCCGACGCACTTCCACTGCCCGGGCCCCGAGGGCGTGCGGTACGCGCTCGTGGTGGTGGCCCCGTGACCGCGGACATCCACCGCCTGACGCCGGAGCAGTTCACGTCGTACGCGGACGACCTGGGCGCACTGCTGGCCGACACGGTGAACGAGGGCAGCTCACTCGGCTTCCTCGACGGGCTGACCCCGAGTTCGGCCGCCGACTGGTGGCGCGCGCGGACGCCCGCCGTCGAGCGCGGAGAGCTGACGGTCTGGGCCGCGGTGGACGCACACGCGGGCCGCTGCGTCGGCACGGTCTCCCTGGCGCGCAGCGACAAGGCCACAGGCCGCCACCGGGCCGAGGTGATCAAGCTGATGGTGCACAGCGCGGCACGCGGCAAGGGACTGGCCCGCGCCTTGCTCGCCACTGTCGAGCGGGCGGCGGCCGAGGCGGGCGTCTCCCTCCTCGTCCTCGACACGGAGACGGGCAGCCCCGCCGAGACCCTCTACCGCGCGGAGGGCTGGACCGAGGCCGGCGTCATCCCCGACTACGCGGCCGACCCGGCGGGGACGCTGCGTCCGACGACGGTCTTCTACAAGCACCCCGCACAGCCCATCGTGGCCGCCCGGCAGGTATGACGGAGAACGGGGCAGGGGAGGTGCAGAGAGCCGTGAACAGTGATCCGCACCAGCGACGACGACCGACCAGGAGCCGCCCCATGACCGACCCCGCGTACACCACCAGCGCGCTGAGCACCGGCGACGGCGCGACCGTGGCCACGTACACCTGGCTGCCCGAGGGCGGCAGGCCGCGCGCGTTCGTGCAGATCGCACACGGCGCCGCCGAGCACGGCCTGCGCTACGACCGCTTCGCGCGCTTCCTGACCGCCCAGGGCTACGGCGTGATCGCCTCCGACCACCGCGGCCACGGCGCCACCGCCGCGAGCACGGGCGGCCTCGGCGTGACGGACGACGCCGAACCCGGCACGGTCGACGCCTGGATCGCGATCGTCGAGGACATCAAGGCCATCGGCGACCAGGCCCGCGCCCTCCACCCGGACGTGCCCTTCGTCCTGCTCGGCCACAGCCTCGGCTCCCTCCTCGCCCGCGAGTACGCGCAGCGCCACGCGGACGACCTGATGGGACTGATCCTCTCCGGTACGTTCCGCTCCCTGCCCGGCGCCGACAACGAGGCCTCGATCGCCTCCCTGGAGGCCGACATCGCCCGCACGGGCCGCGCCGCACCCTCCTCCTACGTCACCGACCTCTTCGCCTCCTTCAACGACCCGTACCCGCACCGCACCGGCTTCGAATGGCTCTCGCGGGACGAGGCCGAGGTCGACGCGTACGTGGCCGACGAACGCTGCGGCTTCCCCTTCGCGGCGGGCCTCACCCTCGACTGGGTCCGCGCCGTACGCCGCATCAACGACCCGGCGAACCTGGCCCGCATCCCCGCCGACCTCCCCATCCACGTGGCGGTCGGCACCGAGGACCCCTGCAACCAGCGCATGACCCTCGTCCACGAACTCCTGGAGGACTTCCGCTACGTCGGCGTCACCGATCTGACCTGGCGCGGCTACGAAGGCGCGCGCCACGAGATCCTGAACGAGACGAACCGGGACGAGGTGCAGGCGGATCTGCTGGCCTGGCTGGACAAGAGGGTGCCGTAGCGGGGTGGGGCGCCGAAACCGTCCGGGCGACCGGCAGGCCGAGGCACGACGAAACGGCGTTGTCAGTGCCTGGGGTTACGGTGCCTCCCATGCCGGATGCCGAGGATGTACGCGCCATCGCCCTGTCCCTGCCGGAGACGACGGAGAAGATCGCCTGGTCGATGCCGACGTTCCGGGTCGCGGGGAAGATGTTCATCACGCTGCCCGAGGAGGAGACGTCGATCGCCGTCCGCTGCCCGAAGGTGGACCGCGACGAGCTGGTCCTCGCCGAGCCCGACAAGTTCTGGGTCGCGGAGCACGAGGCGTACTCCGCCTGGGTCCGCGCCCGGCTCGCCGCCCTCGACGACACGGACGAACTACGGGCAATCCTCACCGACTCCTGGCGCCAGGCGGCCCCGCCCCGGCTCCTCGACGCGCACCCGGAGTTGGCGCAGCCGCCCGTGGACTGAGATCTCGTGGGGCCGGAGCGGATGCACATGACATGATCCGCTGCGGACGAGGGCGGGGCGCTGGGCGAGGGGCGGAGGAGCATGGCCGGGGCGGGAGGGACGGACGGGACCGGGGGAGGTAGCGACCGGCCGGGGGACGCGGGGGCAGAGGACGGGGCCGGGGCCGGGAGGGGGACCGGGTTTCACCCGCTCGGCACGGACACGGGCACGGACACGGGCACGAACACGGACGCCAGCGCGGGCATGGGCACAGTCACAGGCATCTGGTCCCGCGACTTCGGCCTGTTCTTCACGGCGCGGGCCGTGGCCAAGCTGGGCGACACGATGCTGCCCGTCGCGCTGGCCGCGGGCCTGTTGCAGTACGGGTACGGCGCGGGCGCGGTAGGCCTGGCGATGGCGGCGTCCGTCGCGTGCTTCGCCGGACTCGTGATCTTCGGCGGAGTCTTCGCGGACCGCTTGGACACCCGCTGGCTGATGATCGCGGCCGACGCCACGCGCTTGGTCACTCAGTCCTTGGCCGCGGCGATGTTCTTCACGGGCCATGTGGTGCTGTGGCAGATATGCGTGATCGGCGCGGTGAACGGTGCGGCGTCGGCGCTCTTCCAGCCCGGGGTCGCCAGCACGGTGCCCCGCCTGGCCCGAGACGTACAGGCGGCGAACGGGGCGATCCGCGTGGCCGAGTCGGGCTCCCAGTTGGCGGGCCCGGCGGTGGCGGGTCTGCTGGTGGCGTTCGCGTCCCCGGGCGTGGTCTTCGCGGCGCACGCGGCGACGTACGCCCTGAGCGCACTCTGCTTGCTCCTCCTGCGCCTGCCACGGCCCGCTGCCGATGACGCCACTGGCGTGGCCGGCCGGGGTTTCGTGGCGGACCTGACCCAGGGCTGGCACGAGTTCCGCGCCCGCCCGTGGCTGTGGGGCGTGATCGCGGTCTGGTGCGTGCTGATGATCGGCGCGTCGGGCCCGGCGGTACCGCTGGTCGCGACCCAGGTCACCCAGGAACACGGCCCGCGCGCGTACGGCCTGGTCAACTCGGCGCTGGGCGCGGGCACCGTGATCGGCGGCCTGATCGCCCTGCGCCTACGCCCCCGCCACATGCTCCGCGCCGGCTCAGTGGCTCTGTTCGGCTTCGCCTTCTTCCCGGCGTCGGTCGGCGCGGGCCTCGGAGTGCCCGGCATGATGGCGGGCTGCGCGGTGGCGGGCGCGGGCATGTCGTTCTGGGGAGTGATGTGGGCAACCAGCGTCCAGACGCAGGTCCCGCACGACGTCCTCAACCGCATCCACGCCTACGACGTGGCGGGCTCCCTGGCGATGGCCCCGGTGGGCCAGGCTCTGGCGGGCCCGGCCGCGAACACGTTCGGCACGCAGAACGTCCTGCTCACAGGCGGCGCGATCACGCTGGCCTGCGCGACAGCCCTCCTGACAATCCCTCCGATCAGAAACCTACTCCGAGCGGACCCGCAACCGGTCCGCGGCCCACTCCCGCCCCAACGCTCACTCCAGGCCCCACCGCGCCGTGCCCCCCACTGACCCCGTCCCCAAAGCCATGCGCGACCACACCCCCGAGTGCGGTATGGTTTCTGTGCACGTTCGGCCAGGGGGAAAGCCCAGGTCAGCGGGTATCGGGACGTGGCGCAGCTTGGTAGCGCACTTGACTGGGGGTCAAGGGGTCGCAGGTTCAAATCCTGTCGTCCCGACTAGTTCGAACGATCGAACGTCGCAGGTGAAGGGCCGTTTTCGAACGGCCCTTTTCTGTTGCCCGCACGCTCCCGGTGGGAGCGTGGCGAGGGGGAGCGGGCTCCCAGTGTCCCCTTGTCTGTTTGCTCCCACTCACGCCGATGCGCACATGATCGATTCCTGGCGCGGGCGTGCACATTCTTGCCCGGCCTGCGACCTGTGGCTGCCCGTCGTATGGGTGGGTTTCTGGTTATGGGCTGGCGCTCTTGCTGCCGGTGGGAGTCGCTCCCAGTGGGAGTGGGGTCGGAAGCGGTGACACCATGCCTGAATTGTGGGTTATGGAAGCGTGCGAAATCTTGACCCCAGTTTCGATTCGGGTTCGGCGGAATACGTCGTTTGGAAGCGGTTGTTGCGCGATTTATGGAGTAGATGAAGGCGGCCGGAAGCGGTTCGACGACCTGGGATCAGCGCGAGGATGCTGAAGTGGCGACGGCGTGTATGCCTGACTCGCTACCCCTTGCAGCAGGTCCGACGTGTTGCACCAGCAACACAACCGATGAAGCGCAGCTTGGAATAGGTGGTGGTCGGTGGGGGACGCTGCGCGATGCCAAGGCTCAAGGTGTCTTTCAGCTCCGTACGTTGACGCGGTTCATCGAACGCTCTGTTGTCGATGAGGGCTAGAACATGGGTGAACGTCCGGTGACCGGTGCTCGGTGGGTGCCGTGCGAAATCGCCGGGCATGCTCGATGTAGGGACTGCCGATCTCGTCGACCTGCCCGGCGTGTGCGTGGTCGGACAACAATGCGATCTCTTCCCCACGGTCCTCATACGACATATGACCTTCCGTTCCTGAGGGCGGCTCGCGAGTTCTCGCTTCAAGGGCGCGTCGCACGGGCACGGACGGCACGCTCAGCCTGAGGTCCCCGAGCGGGATCTGAGGTGTGTCGTGAGGTGCTGGAGCGTGGTCCAGGCCGCCGGGTCGGTGCCGTCGCCGAGGGGGTAGTGCAGGGCTGGGGCGGCGGGCGGGCCGAGTTGTACCGGCTTCATGGCGACCGGAGGTCTGCGGGCGTACGCGAGTCCGATCGCCTGTATGTCCCTGGCGCCGAGCGTGAAGGCGACTGGAATCGGGGGAGCGGTGAGACGGGGGGACAGGGTGAGGTCGGCGGGGGCGGTGGTGAGGGTGGTGAGCATGGTGGTCAGGCCGGAGGTGATGACGAGTTCGGCCGCGAGTGCTTCGATCGTGTCCAGCGGCACGGAGCGCCCTGCTGTGTAGCCGACGGTGAGCGTGACGTCCTCCGCCACGCCCGCCGTGGTGCGGGTGGTGCGGTGGGTGGCGATGGCCGGGTGGCCGGGTGTGCCGGTGACGATGGTGTGGGTGGGATCGGGGGCGCGGTCGCGGGCCAGGTCGGTCATCTGGCGTGGTGACCACGGGAGGTTGACGGGCTCGGCGGTGCCCCAGCCGCAAGGGGGTTCGCCGGTGAGGTGACGCCAAGCTGTCTCCAGGGCGCCGCCGAGCAGGAGGTCGGTGTCTGCAAGCTGGAGGGTGCGGAAGCTCAGCGTGAGCTGGTGCTCGTCAGTGGCAGTTGCTCCGGCTGCGAAGGCGTCGGCGACCTGACCGTTGCCGGTGGGGGTGAAGGTGCCGTCCAGCCAGATGAGCTCGGCGCCGGAGAGGCCGTCGTAGTAGCCGCCTCCGGGGATTTGGACGACCCAGCGGTTGGGTGCCCCGTGCAGGGCTGTGCGCAGGGGGAGGGTGAGGCGTACGTGGGGTGGGGTGACGATGTGCAGGGCGCGGTCGGCGGCGGTCACCGCGCGCAGGACGTCGGAGAGCCAGGCGGTCAGGGAGAGGACAGGGCGGTCGGCCAGGACGACCGCGGTGGAGTCGGTGAGGACGTCGATGGCGGGGAGGGCTCCGTGCGGTGCGGGTGTCGCGGTGACGTCGGCGCGGTCCGGGGCGGGTTCGACGAGTGCGGTGCTGGTGGTGTCGCGTGGCCAGGTGGCTCCGCCGAGCAGCAGGATGAGGCGCCCGCAGACCGAGGCGGCCAGGGGCTCGGCTTCGGGGACGGCGGTGGAGGCGCGGATCTCGGTCCACCAGTACGGGATCTGGGGTGGGGTGATGTCGGGGCCGAGGAGGCGTTGGGCCTCGCCGGGGGTGTGGACGAGGACGGGGGCCTCGACCGAGACGAGGGGGCGGCCGGAGGCGGTGGACAGCTGGATGACCGCGTCGTCGTGGGTGGTGGACAGGTGCAGGTCGGGGCCGCCGGCGTGGAGGGCTGCCACGAGTGCCGCGGTGTCGGGCATCTTCGGGGTGAGGGCGATGAAGTCCTGGGTCATGCCGGGGTCTCCGTGTACTCGCCCTCTGGGGCCAGCGCGGTCTGGATCAACTGGTGGCGGCGGCCGCGGCGGGCCAGGGTGCCACGGCCGGGCGGCTGCGCGGAGGCGTACAGGCCGGGCAGAAGCTGGCCCTCGCTGCGGTCGCCGGTCATTACCAATGCGCTGGCGCCGGTTTCCCGCAGCGCGGTGAGGAACTGGTCGTACAGGGCCCGGGAGGCACCGGCGACGCGGCGGGTGACCACGAAGTGCAGGCCGATGTCCTGGGCGGAGGAGATGTAGGGAAGGAAGGGGGCCAGGGGCTGCTGTCCTGCGGTGGAGAGGATGTCGTAGTCGTCGACGAGGATGACGATGCGCGGGCCGGCGAAGGAGGGCTCGGCCTCCGTAGCGTCCGGGTCGGCGACCTCGGGGAGGCGTTTCTCCAGTTCGGCGGCGATGCCGGTGGCGAGGGCGGCGGCGAGCTTGGCGTTGTGGGCGTAGCCGCCGCGGTAGGGCTCTGGAATGACGCCGCGCAGGCCGCGGCGCGGGTCGAAGATGCCGAAGACCAGTTCGTCGGCGCTGTGGCGCTCGACGAGGGACCGGGAGATCAGTTTGAGGAGGTTGGTCTTGCCGCATTCGTTGTCGCCGAGGATCAGCAGGTGCTGATCGGTGGTGAACAGGTCGAGGAGGGTGGGGGAGAGGGTGTCCTGGTCGACGCCGATCGGTACGGTGTGCGGCTCGGCGGCGGGGGACGGCAGGCGTTGCGCGGGCAGCACGGCGGGCAATACCCGTACAGGAGCGGCCAGTTCGCCATGCCAGGTGGCGCGGATGGTCCGGGTGGCCTCCTGCAGCGCCGGGCCGAGGCTGTCGGCGGTGGCCCGCGTGTCGATGCGGGGCAGGGCCGTGTGCGCGAAGAGCTTGTCCTGGGTGAGGGCCCGGCCCGGGGCGTCGGCGGTCAGGGTCTCGGAGAGCTTGCGCTCGATGGAGGAGTCACTGGGGTCGTTCAGGCGCAGCTCGATGCGGCTGCCGAACATCGATTGGGTAGCGATGCGGACGTCGTTCCAGCGGAGCATGCCGGCCACGATGTGGATGCCGTAGCCGCTGCCGCGCTTGAGGAGGTCGGCGACCGCGTCGTCGAGGTGGGCGAACTCGTCGCGCAGCGCGCCGTATCCGTCGATGAGCAGCACGATGTCGGTGGAGCCCAGTTCGGGCAGGCGGCCCTGGGCACGCAAAGTACGCAACTGGTCGATGGAGTCGATGCCGTGCTCGCGGAAGACCGTCTCGCGGGTGTCGAGCATGGCGCGGACCTCGGCGACGGTCCGCGCGGCGCGTTCGCGGTCGGCGCGGCCCGCGATGCCGCCGACGTGCGGCAGGTCGGCCAGCGCGCTCAGGCCGCCGCCGGCCAGGTCAAGGCCGTAGAGGGCGACGTCGTTCGGGGTGTGGGTGAGTGCGAGGGAGAGGGCGAGGGTGCGCAGCAGGGTCGTCTTGCCGGATTGCGGGCCGCCGATGACGGCAGTGTGTCCGCCGGCTGTGTTCAGGTCATGCACCCAGGGGCCCTGCCACTGCCTGGCCGGGTCGTCCAGGACACCGAGCGGCACCCGCAGCGGCCCTCGGGTCAGGGCCAGGCGCAGGCCGTCGGACGTTGCCTGAAGGGGGCCCGCGGCCGTGTCGAGCGAGACACTGGCGGGCAAGGGCGGCAGCCAGATGCGGCGTACCGGCTCGGCGGCCTCGGTGAGTTGGCCGACCGCGGTGGACAGGACGGTCGGACCCGTCTCACGCTCCTGCATCGCCGGTACGGGCCCCTCTTGCGGTGTGGTTGCCGGCGTTTGGGGTGTGTTGTAGGCCGAGTAGGGCCAGACGAGCGGTGCGGTGTCGGCAGCCTTCTCGCGCAGGGCGGGGCCGCGGTAGGCGCCGGAGACGTAACCCGCCTTGAACCGGGTGTAGGTGGAGGTGTCGACCTTGAGGTAGCCGAAGCCCGGCAGGGGCGGCAGGTGGAAGGCGTCCGTGGTCTCCAGGACCGTACGGGACTCGTCGGCGGAGAAGGTGCGCAGGCCGAGGCGGTAGGACAGGTAGGTCTCCAGGCCCTTGAGTTTGCCGCCCTCGATGCGCTGGCTGGACAGCAGCAGATGCACTCCGATGGAGCGGCCGATCCGGCCGATGGACAGAAACAGGTCGATGAAGTCCGGCTTGGCGGTCAGGAGTTCGCCGAACTCGTCGATGACGACGAAGAGGTGGGGGAGCGGGTCCAGGTCGGGGCGTTCGCCGGCGCGCAGGGCGCGGTAGTGGCCGATGTCGGCGATGTTGCCTGCGTCCTTCAGCACCTGCTGGCGGCGTTTGATCTCACCGGCCAGCGAGGTGTGGACGCGTTCGACGAGACCTGCCTGGTTCTCCAGGTTGGTGATGACACCGGCGACGTGAGGCAAGTCGGTGAAGGGAGCGAAGGTGGCGCCGCCCTTGTAGTCGACCAGGACCATAGCGAGGTCGTCGGGGGCGTGCGTGGTGACCAGGGCGAGGACCAGGGTGCGCAGCAGCTCGCTCTTGCCGGACCCGGTGGCGCCGACACACAACCCGTGCGGTCCCATGCCCAGTTCGGCGGATTCCTTGAGGTCGAGAAGGACCGGCTGGTGGTGGTCGTCGACGCCGATCGGCACGCGCAGGAAGTCGCGCTCGCCGCGCGGTGACCACTGGCGGGGCAGGTCGAGGGCGGCCATGTCGTCGACGCCCAGGAGTTGGGGGAAGTCGACCGGGCCGGAGACCGGGGCGCCCTCGGCGGCCGACTCGGCGGACAGGCGCAACGGAGCCAGCATCCGGGCGAGCCCCTCGGCGGCAGCTTGGCTCGCCTCGTCGGCGAGTCCTTGGGTGCGCACGGTCTGCTGCGGACGCAGGTCGTCCACGGTCACGTGCTCGCCGTCGACGGTGATGCGGACCGCGACGTGGTCGGGCTCGTGCCGCTGTTCGGCCAGGAGGTGTACGACTGTGATGCCCATGGCGTCGAGCGGGACGGCCGTGTCCGGGCGGGGCAGGTCGGTGGCGTTCTCCCCGTGGGTGTCGTGGAGGACGAGGAGTCGGTCGGTCAGGTTGAGGGCCTTCTTGTCGGCAAGGCCGCGTCGCACCTCCGCGGCGTAGGAGGCGCGTCGTTTCAGGTCGCTGCCGATGACGTGAGCGAGCTGGGGCAAATCAGGCGCGATACGGCGCACGGCGCCGGCGCCCTCGGGGGCGTGCGGGTCGAGGACGTGGGGAAGCCACTTGGCCCACTCCCACTCCGCGATGTGTTCGCCGGGCACGGCGAGCGCGAGCGCCGCGTCGTCCGGGGCGTGCGTGACCGCTGTCTGCATCAGCAGGGCGCGGGCGATGCGGAGCACGCCATCACGGTCGCCGACGATGCTGACGTTGCCGGCCCGGTCCAGCGGTACCGTCAGCGGATGGTCCGGCGTGATCGCGTAACGCGCTTGGAGAGCGCGGGCCTCGTTCAGCATGAACGGATCCGGTGGGGTCATGGCCCCACCGGACGCGTTCTGCGCGATGGCCAACTCCTGGATCGGCACGTCGCCGGTCCCGATCCGTGTCTGGAGGAAGTCGGCATCGGAGCGGCGCCGCTCCCACAACCGTGCCGGATCGCGCACCAGGTCGTACAGGGCCGCCGGGGCCGGGTGCAGGAAGCGAGCGGCCCGGCGGCGCTCGTTCTCCGCCTGGGCCAGCTCGGTGCGCAACTCTTCGAGGTACTCCAGGTAACGCTCGCGCTGGGTACGGCGCTGGCGCTGCGCCTTGCCGCGCTGGGACAGGAACAGCGCAACCGCGCCGAGCAACGCGATGACCAGGACGACGGCGCCGAGTCCGGCGAACTGGCTGGAGCGGATCACGGTCATCATCACGACCGAGCCCATGACGCCCGCCATGGGCAGCAGCGCGGTGGCCGCGGTGCCCGTCTTGCCTTCGGGCAGGTTCGGTGGCGGCTCGATGGTGCGCGGCTCGACAGGCGGCAGCGGGCGGTGCGAGCGCGCCGGGCGGTGGATGAGGTGTTGAGTCATCGAACGCGTACCGCCCGCTGCATCGCCTCGGCGGCCAGTTCGGTCGCGGCCCGCCGGGTGGCCTGTCCGAGTCGGTCGGTACGGATCGGACCGCCGCCCGACAATTGCCGGTCGTAGGGGAGATGGATCACGGTGACGCCTGTCTCGCGAAGATGGGTCAGGGCCGTGGACAGCGCCAGGCTCGGATCGTTGCTGTTCGTGGTGAGCGCTACGACGGTGGAGGCGAGCGCGGCATGCGGCAACTGGCCGAGCCAGTCCAGGACGGTCCGGGTGCCGTTGACGCCCTCGGCGGTCTGGGGGGCGACGACCACCCGGGCGTGCGCGGTGTCCATCGCAGTCCGCGCCACCTCGCCCGGCAGGGACTCGCAGTCCACCACCGTCACCGCGAAGTAGCGACGCAGCGCGAGCGTGACCGTGCGGTAGGTGGGGATGTCCAGCGGTGCGCTGAGCCGGCCCTGGCTGGCGGGCAGCAGCCACCCGCCGTCCGCGACGGGCACCAGATAGCCGGTGACGTCGGTCAATTGCATGGACGGGGTCAGGATCTGGGCCAAGTCGGCGCAGGCCCAGCGCACCGATTCCGCCCCGAGCCGGACCGGCAGCGTGCCCAGCGCGGAGTCCGCGTCCAGGGCCAGGACCGGATCGTGGCGGTAATGGTTGAGGGCGCGGGCCAGCAACGCGGCGGTGGTGGTCTTGCCCACGCCCCCGCGGATCGAGGTCACCGCGATCACGCGGCCGGTGGTCACCGGCTGCTGCAGCAGCCCGGCGAGCCGGGTCTCCTCGGAGACCTCACGCGCCGCGGACGACGTCAGCTTGCGCAGCGACCGACCAGTGCGGCGGGCCACCGAATCGCCGTGCTGCGGCGTGCCCAGCGCGAGGGCCAGACGGGGGTCGAGTGTGGGTACGGACTCTGGCGTCACGGCCGGGGGCCGGCCTCGACGGGAGGGGCCGGACGTGCGAGGCACGGCCCGCTGGGCAGAGGTGGGCGTGGCCGAAGGTGACGGCACCTGGGGCTGGACGGGAGGTGTCGGCTGTGCCTCGTGCGAGGTTGCCTCTGGAGAGGACCGCGGGTGCGGTGCCGGGGGAGCCTGTGGGTGCGGGGCAGGCTGCGCCACATTAGGGACGGCTACCGGCTGGGACGGCGGATGCGGCTGCCCGGGGTGCGGGCGCTGCTCTTCCGGTCGGCAGGCGGGCAGGGGCGAGCGGCCGTCAGTGGATCCGGCTTGTTCAGTGGGCTTGGGCTGCTCGGCGGACGCGCTGAGTTCCCGCAGTACGTCGTTCTGCCACCGGCCGGAAGAAGTCATCACCCACACCTCACGCGAAGGTACCCAGCAGCCGCCCGTACACCCCGAACACCCCGAGCACCAACGGGAACAGAGCGATCACACCGACTGACTCCAGCACGTCCCCCAGCTTGCGCAGCCGGACCCGGACGTGCTCGGCCGGCTGCACCGCGAGCACACCCAACGGCACCAGCGCCAGGAGTACCAGCAGGGCGAGCGGCCCCGTGGCGCCGTGCCGCTCCGACCACAACCACACCAGTCGCACCACCACTACGCAGGATGCGACCAGCAGTGCGACTACCTCGGCCACCAATGGATAGGCCCGTGCCCGCAGGGCGAGCACCAGCGCGACGGCCACGGCGAGCAGCACCGTCCACACGGTCACCGTACGCACCACCATGATTCCGGCGACCATCCCGCATACAGCCATGACCACCGTCGCCAGCGCCAGCCCCCGGTGCGAAGCCGCGATTGCGGTCGTCACCTGCAAGCGGCTCACCGACGAGCCCGACGAACGCCGGTCATCGAGCCCCGACAGCCCCGATGCCATCAGCGCAAGCCGCGGCAGTACGCCCAACGCGACCACGGAAACCACCGCCATGACCGCTGCCGCACGCGCCGAACCGACGACCTCCTCGCCATTCGACTGCAC
Source organism: Streptomyces sp. NPDC046939 (assembly GCF_040644575.1). Lineage (NCBI taxonomy): Bacteria > Bacillati > Actinomycetota > Actinomycetes > Kitasatosporales > Streptomycetaceae > Streptomyces > Streptomyces sp. NPDC046939. The sequence continues at coordinate 115,493 of NZ_JBEYWV010000018.1, read as the reverse complement.
CGCGAGCGCGAACTCCCAGCACACGGCCGCTCCTGCCAAGGCTCCGGCACCGATGAGCGCACCGCGCCCGAACGGCGAGAACCACCCGAGCAGCGCCAACGCCGCCACCACTACCGCGGCCTCAGTGCCCCAACGGACTGCCCAGGACGACCCTTGAGCGTCCACGAAGGCCCACGCGGCCAGCACCCCTACGGCAGCCCCGGCACTGATCAGCGCGGTGCCGAGCCCCTTGCGCCCGGCCCGGCCGAGCAGTGCGCCTGCCGCGGATGCCATGACCGCGGCAACACCCAGGGCACTCGCGACATCCTTCGTCTCGTACCCCGCCCGTGCCATGAGGGACGCGACCACGGCGAAGACGACACACGTGACAGCGGCGACGATGCGGCGCGCCCGCGCACTCCACCGCCAGACCCGCACGTCTACATCATGGGCTGCCTCGTCACTTACGTCGTGCACGACCGGAGCGGACGGAGCGTCTTCGAGCCGCACCAGGCGCAGTGTGGCACCGTCCGGCACGCCGGCTTCCGCCAGCGACACGTCCGGTTCCAGAGCGCTGCCGTCGGACAGCACCAAGTGACGCGCCTGCGGGCGTTCGCCGACGCGGTCGTCCAGCAACCGCATCACTTCGGGCAACAGCAGACCGACCGGCTCTTGCGACGGCAGCACCAGATCGATGCGGCGCCGCTCACCGACCAAGGTGATACGGCTCAATGCCGTGCGAACGGCAGTCTCCTGGGAAATCACGCGTGCGAACCTATCATCGGGTCGAATCCCCGCCCTTCGGAGATCCGGCGGCGGAAGGCGTGGGAGCGGATGGTGTCGACGCGGGCACGGATGTCCCGTATCCGCCTTTCCCGATCACTCGATGGGAAATGAACGACCACCCCACGCATCCGGCGCACAGGACCGCCGAGATCACCAGACCGGCGAACGCCTTTCCGAGCCGCTCATCGAGGCTGCGTCGGTGGCGCCGGGCGCCGAACAGCACGGCATCACGCAGCCGTCGACGGCGGACTGCCACCGACTCAAGGAGCTGACTGTCGTAGTCCTGGGCTGGCACAATGCAATTCCAGTTCGATCAGAAAACTTACAATACGAATTGCGTAGCTAGGTGCAATACTCGCACCTGTGATAGCGCGCTGTGAGTGGCCATAATCGGCTGGCAATCAATGAAGCCAGTCCGTCAGGTCGGGGCCCATCCCGTTCTCGTCCGCATCTGGATCGGCGACCCCGTCCACGGTTGCCGCACCGAAGTAGGTGGGTTCCCCTGGCTCGGGCGACACTCCGAGTAGAGACGAGAGATCCTTCAGTGCGTCGACGAGTCGAGGGGCGTTGTTCTCGCGGACTTGAGGGTGCGGGCGGCCGGAATAGTCGTACAGGCCCCAAATGTCGTAATGGGTTGAAAGCTCCGCTGAAAGCCCCGTGGGTGCGGTGGAGATGGACAGGTCCAGGAGGCGAAACTCTGTCCGACGTTGGCCTTGCTCGTCAAACCACGTTCCCGCACCGAGTACCTCGACGTCAGAGATATGGGCGGCAGGGTATGACGAGGGGCGGCTGCCTCGTACCCGATCCGAAAGAAGTGGATCGCCGAGCGGCACGTTCGTCAGGTCGATAGTGGTTTGGATGCCCGTAGTCCCAGCGCCCATGACGCTCCACACGTACTGCAGCTGGTTGGGAACAAGAAGCTCGTACCGGGTCAGCACGTCCGTCATGCGTGCGGCTAGTGACAGAGCCGACTCGAGGCCAGGTGTGTCAAATTCGTCAAGGTCCCAATACCAGGAACCGCGTTCCTTTGGTGAGCGCGTCAAAGACGACATGGTCTTTCCTTACGGGAATGCAGGGCCATTCGGGGGCACGGTGATGGATCCATCATTGAAACGAAGGATGAAGGTCGCTCCTGCATCTTGTGCCCGGAACTTCGCCGTATTGAACATGCGAGGCGTCAGATCCCGCATCGACTGATGAACATCCAGGATCGCAACGCGATGAGTCACTCCCTCGTAGTTCAGTTGCCGGGCAGCCTTCTCTGCCGCTTTTTTTATTCCATTGATGTTGTCAACGTCTTTGAGTTGATATCCGTAGTCAATGGAGCCGTCGGAGTGCCGGGTGTAAACGTCGAGGTCGAATGTGTGCGTGTCCAACTCGACTCCGACACGTGCGATACCGTGCTCCTGAAGATCCGTAGCCAGCCTCATGGCCATGTACGCGGCTGGAACCATGCTCTTCGGGTTGGCCTTGCTGGGGCCGTTCTTGCACATGTCCAGCAGCTTTCTGTAGCCCTCGATCTCTCGCAGGTGCCCCCGCGCGATCATGTCAGCGACGCCGGCCCCGTACTCGTCCTTCCGAAGAGCGCGAAGCACCTTTTGCTGCTCAGCTTCGGGCATCTTCGAGCGGGACAACTCGTCGAGGACGCCAGCTTCCTGAGCAGGATCCATCCGCCCCGTATGCGCTTGAGCAAGATCGTCGGTGTGCTTGCTGTACTCGGCAGGGTCGATGTCCGGAGGACCGTCGCCGACTTTACTCGAAGATTGCCTTTCGCCGGGTGCGCCCGAGGAGTGTGCTGGTTCAGGACCTTGCGCTAAACCTTCATCGTGTCCAGGACCTGTATCGGTGCCGCCGTGTCCGCCGCCTCCTGATGTGCCCTCGATGCCTTCGTGCGCAGCTGCTCCGCTGCCGTGGCCGGGAGCTGTGTTGCTCGCCGAGGTACCGTGTCCGGCGTTTCCTGAGGCGACTCCGTCTGCGTGACCGCCGACCGCGGGTCCTGTTTCCGGCACCGAGTTGGTGGCCCCGTGCGCACCGACCAGTTCGGGGCTGCGCGGATTGTTGCCCATGGCCTCGAGCCGTGCCCGATCTGCGGCCGATACTTCACCAGCCGCCTGGTCCACGTGCTGACGCAAACTGCCGTCCGCGTTCAGAACGTGACCCTCGCGGGTGAGATAGACGAGTTCCCCGGTGGCGTTGTCCACGTAAGGAACCGCCGTGTCCGGAACTTTGGGGGACTTGAGGGCGTCGGCCCGCTTGAGCAGGTCGGAGGTGGCGCCGGAGTGGAGGCTCTTCAGCGCGGTGAAGGTGTCACCGACCTTGACGAAGGCAAGCTTGCCGGCCTTGCCGACGTACGTCATGGGATCGACGACGCGAGCGACCTTACCGGTGACGGACAGGGTGCGGGCAACCGCTCCGGCCTTGCCCGCCCCGGAGGCGGCGCTGCCGGAACCTCCGGTGAAGACGGCGGTGAGTCCGTTGAAGACGACCTGGCCGGCCGCGCGTGCCGGGTTCGTCTTCCAGGTGTCCCATGCGACCAGGCTCTTGGCGGTCTGCTTGTAGACCTGGCGGGAATCTCGCAGCCAGGAAGGCAGTTTGTTGTCAGGAATCAGCCACCAGGTGCCCATGGTGGCACTGGAGAGCACCACGGCGGTGCCGAGCTTCCCGAGGTTCTTCCACGCCTCGCCCGCTTCCGCCCACCCGTCGACGCCCACCAGGGTGCCGAGGCCCCTGACGGTGCCCCACACGCCGTCCACGATGAAGCCGTCCCAGACGAGGCTCTTGAGCTGGTGGCCCAGCCAGGCCAGCCCTTCGTACTCGCGCTCCGCCGACGAGCCCCACGGAGTGTCCTCCGCGTGGTCGAGGTCTCCGGCCTTGTAGCCGTACATGTTCTCGCCGTGCGACCCGTCGTCCGTGGTCAACGGGGTGCCGCCGATCAACGCCATGATTTTGTTGTAGGCGGTGCGTTCGGCGGCCTGGAACGCGGTCACGGTGTGGTTCACGTCGTGCCACAGGTCATTGTTGTGGTCGACCTTGTCCTGGTCCTTGCGCCAGTCGTCGTCACCGTTGACCGAGTTGACGAACGCGGTGGCGTCCGCCTTGAGCGTCTCCAGCTTCTTGACCAGCGGCTGCACCTCGGTGCTGTAGGCGGACAGCGCGGTGGCGACCTGCTCCAGGTCGTCGGCGAACGCGTCCGTCTTCGTCTTGACCGGCAGTGTCGTGGCGAACAACTGGTCCGCCTCCGGCGCCTTGTAGAACGCGGACAGCCCCTGGAACTCGGTGTGGACGTCCGAGCCGGCCGAACGGAACTCGCCGGCGTGCGTCGTCAGATTCGTGACGTCGGTGTCCAGGGTCGCCAGGTCGCCGATGAAATGCGGGATGCCCGACGGGCCGATCAGTTGCTCGCTCACCGCTACCGTCCCTCCGTGCGACGCCCGCGCTCACCCGCACCCGGCATGTCGATCGGCGGCTCCTTGGACGCCTCCTCCTGCGCGTTCGCCGCCTGCTCGACAGCACCGTGGATGTAGGCGGTGGTGGCGTCGGCCGCGCCGTTGAGAGACTTTCCGGTGCGCTTCGCGATGTAGACCAGGTCCCGGTTCCAGTGCTGCGCGAACTGGGCGAGCGCCGCCCCGACCACCCCCGTGGTGCTCGTGTACGGGCCGTACTGGCTGGTCAGCGTGCCAGCTGCGGAGGACGCCGACTCCAGGTCGCTCTGCATGGCGCCGCCCGCCTTCGACATGTTCTTCGCCGCGGTGCCCGACTTGGAGAGCACACTGGACACCCCGGCCGGGTCGATGTCCCACCCCGTCACGACAAACCCCTCATCCCCGTGATCCCCGTAGACGCGGGGTGCTGCCCCCGCCTTTCATCTCGCGGCTGGTCAGCCGATGTTGTCGACGGCCGCCTTCGCCCTGGCCAGCGTGGCCTGCGCGGTGACGTCATTCTTCTCCAGCGTGGTGCGCACGAGCCGGATGATGTCGCGGACCTCGTTGGCCGCCCGGTTCCAGCGAACTTCCTTGCCGTGATACTCCTCCGAGACACCGTCGGCCTGGTAGTCGGCCATCGCCGTCTTCACAGCGCTGTCACGGTCGGCGAGCACGGTCTCCAGCCGACCGATGATGCCCTGCAGCCCGCCCTGCACCTCGGCGGAGGCACCGGTGTCGTACGAGCGCCGGTCCTGAGTCCCCATGATCTGTCTCCCCGTTCGGTTCAGCCGTGGAAGCGGGCCGCGTCGAAGTTCGCGGCGCTCATGTTCTGCTGCGCGTTGTCGGACTGCTCCGCATCACCCGTACTGAAGGCGGTGTCCATGCCGGACTGGCCACCCAGAATCGAGGACAGCGAGCCGTTCAGCGCCGCCGTGATCTCGTCCGCGTGCAGCTTGAACGAGTCGAACATCGCCTTGCCCTCACCGTTGAACTTCCCCTCCAACGGCTGCGCGGCGGCGATCAACTGCTGGATCAGCGTGCCCAGATCATTGCTGGACCCGTCCGTGCTCCTGGTCAGCGTCGACAGAGTCGTCGACCCCATGTCGAACTTCATCGCTCCCCCTTGGTCAATCCGAACCCGGTGCAGTCGTCGCACATCGCGCTGCGCGTGGGCACCGTACGTCTCACAGTTCGCCCAACATCCTCTCCCATGTCCGGTTGCAGCGGCAACGCGGTTGGGCCGTCGTGGCGCGAATCGTGCACCCGGCCCTGGGCACCGGCGCGGGGATGTCCCTGGTTTGAGGGTTCGCTGAACCGCCGTCGTGGCGTGCGGTAGCCCCGCCTTCCGGCCCGCTCTCACCCTTCCGTCACCGCCCGCGCCGCGCCGCCCCGATCCGCGCCGTGCGCGCCCGCCCCGCCGCTGTGGCATACCCGTTGTGGTTGCGCACATGGCCGCGTCCCGAGCGGCCCCGCTTTCGCGGTTCCTCTCGGGACGCGGCACAGACTAGACGGCCGGTCTTCGGTTGCGCGGTGCTTGCCTAGCAGCGGAAAGCGGCCTCGCCTACTGGGTCGAGTACGAGAAGGCGGTGAAACCGAAGTTGGAGTTCGAGCTGCCCGGTGCCACCGAGGTGGTCGAGCCGGTGCAGTTCGAACCCGAGTAGAAGGTGACCGTGTCGGTGGACGCGCTGCTGTTCGTCGCTGACTGCGCGCCCAGAAGGCTGAGGGGCGCCGAGAACGGCTGGCAACCGCCGTTCGTGTCGATGAGGGCCTCCGAGGCGCCCAGGAAGTTCGGAAGCAGGTAGGCGGTGCCGGTCACGGACTGCGCTCCGGTGGGAGCGGCGGAGGCCGGGACGGCGACGCCGATGGCGAGTGCGGCCGTGGTAGCCGCGAGCACAGAGCCGATCTTGAGCGTACGGAACATCGTTGTTCCTCTCGTGGGTTGTTGGCCGCACGCGCCAGGGGACGTTCGGCGCATATATCTACGGCCGTTCGGTCCATTCGAACGTAACGCCGGTGTTTCCCTGTGGCTACGGGTTGCGGCGGGTGCGATGCGGTATGTCCGATTCCGTGCCGGTCATATGCGCCGGGCCAATGCTGCGCTGCTGGTGGGGTGTCAGAAACTGACCGATGCCGACAAGTTCAGGTCAGCGGAGGCGAAACGTTTCGGCCACGGGGGCCGCTCACATGCGAGCGCCCCCGCTCCGGTGAGAGAGCGGGGGCGGTGTGCGGTACCTGCCTTGGGGTGTCAGGCGTCGAAGCGGTCGGCTCGAACGTCGGCGATGAACCCGAGCCATGCCGAACCGGTGAATGCGAGCTTGGGTCCGTCGGTGTCCTTGCTGTCGCGGACGTATACGACGTCGGATGCAGGTTCGGCTATTTCGATGCATGCTCCGTTGTCGCCGCTGTAACTACTCTTGCGCCAGTGCAACGTGTCCATTGCGCGCTGCCCGCCCTTCGATTTCTTGGATGATCTTGGTGATGAACGCGCGGGTGTCTGCGGGGGATAGCGCGGTGGCTTGCAGGTGCGCGTAGGTCTCGCGGAAGGTCTGGAGGTCGGCGGGTTCCTCTAGGAACAGATCGCCGCCGAGCGTTTCGACGTAGACGACGGGCGGTGCTGAGTCTCCGAACGACAGGACCGCGAACGATCCCATCATCGAGGCGTGCGCGCCGACGCTGAACGGGATCACCTGGATTGTCGTGTTCGGTTCGTCGCTGGCTTCGAGGAGTCGGGCCAACTGTTCGCGGCGAACGTCCGTGCCTCCCACGTCGTAATGCAGCGCGGCCTCTCCGATGACGGCCCAGAGGGGAGCGCCGCGTTGAGTAAAGGCGGTTTGTCGTTGCATGCGGGCAGTAACGCGCGCCTCGACTTGCGCAGGGGTTGACCCCGGCAGCCGCTCGGCGTGAGCGCGTGAGTAACGCTCGGTTTGGAGAAGGCCGGGCACGAGGGACGGTTCCCATGACTTGATCGATAGCGCTCCCGATTCGAGGTCGATGTACTCGCCGTAGCGGTCCGGGATGCGGCCCCGCAATGGTCGCATCCAGGCGGGGTCACGAGGCCGGGCGGCGAGCGCCAAGAGTTCTTCGGCTTCCTCGGGGGAGGCGTCGAACTTTTCGATGATGCTGCGCACGTTGCTTCGGTGCGGACTGCTCTTGCCGCCCTCCATGGCAATCCACGTGGAGCGGTTGACGCCGATCAGTTCGGCGGCCTCGCTCTGGGTCAGCCCGGCGCGCTTCCGGAGGCGCTCAACGATCTTGCTGAGCCGCCGCAGCCGGACGGTGCGGGACGCGGATGTCGACATGAGTCCAAGCGTAACCCGTGTCGGGAGTCCAACAGTCGGGTTTCCGACTGTTGCGTTTTGGCCCTGTGAGGGTGCACACTCAGAGCAGCCGACGAGGAGCGTCCCGGACGCATCCCGAGCTTAGGAGGTTGCGCATGGCGGCCACGCAACAACCCGTGTTTGCCCCCGGATTAGGTGACCAGGGGGGGTTTCCCGGCACCGCCCAGGGGCAGACGTGGCAGGCGCCCGCGCCCGTCCCGGAGGAGCCGATAGGCCCCGACGAGTTCGCCCAGCAGCTCAACGACATGCGCGCCTTGACGGAGCGGTTCCCGCTTTGGTTCGTGTGGTTTCGGGGACACCGCTGGACCGCGACCCGGTACACGGGCGAAAGGTTCGAAGGGGGCAGCGCGGCGGAGATCGCCGCGCGACTCGGCGGAGGCAAGCCCGCACCGCCTGAGCACGGGAACCCGTTGGCCACCGGACCGTGCCCCGTGCCCGTCTCCGTTGCGCAGATGGGGCAGCGCGGGATTCCGCAGATGGGCCAGCCGTGGCAGGTATCCGGCGCGGTGCAACCGATGGCCCAGGCCAGCGGCGCGGCGTAGATCGAGAGCAGGCGCGGCACGCACGGTTTGGGCGTGCCGACCGTTGAGCGCGCGGCGGTGCGGAGGTCCGCCCCGGCCTGTCGGCTCCCCCTCGGGGCCGGGTGTGGTTTCCCGCGCCGCCGCGCTTGTCCAAACCCATGTACCTGATCGACTGGGAGGACCGACCCTTGACCCTCGTGATGTATGTCCTTGATCGGCTGCTGCCGGGCACGGGTTGCCGCAGACTCCCGGCCCCGTCGCGACGCGGGAAGGGAAGTCCGGCATGGAGCTTGTGACCTACTGGTTCCGGTGCACGGCCGAGCCCAGGGCGGTGCCCGAGGGGCGGAAGTTTGCCGCTAATGTGCTGCGCGACTGGGGTTTCGACCGCATGACGGACTCCGTGACTCAGATCGTGTCCGAGCTGGTGACCAATGCGGTACAGGCCACCGGCACGACGGACATCAAGCCGAGCCATCTGGTGCGCGAGACGCTGCCGGTCGTTGCTGTGCGGCTGCGGGTGACCGGCGCGAGGCTGGTGGTCGAGGTCTACGACACCGGCCGGACCCTGCCCAAGATGCGGACGCCCGAGCCGGATGCGCTGGGCGGGCGGGGCCTGCCTCTGGTGACGCTGCTCAGTGAGCGCTGGGACTCGCACCGCCACCCCGCCGGGGGCAAGGTTGTCTATGCGGTGCTGCCGCTGGTGTCAGCTCCGGTGACGGACGCGGGCGCGGAGTCGGAGCCGCCCCCGGAGGTGTTGCCGGGCTGGGAGCGTGAGCCGAGCGGGAAGCCCGAGGTTCGGCCCGATGCCGCCCTACTGACGCGGCTTGAGCGCCTGTTGGAACTCCGGTTCCGGGGACTTGTGGCGCTTGGCCGGTGATCGCCGCGAGGTCGCCCCGGAGGGCCGTTGCCTTCCGGGGCGTCAGTGCGGGGGTGCCGGTCACGGGGTGGAGGCGTGATCTGGGTGGGCGGGGGGCCGCGAGCGCCGCGAGCGCGAGGCAACGCCACCGGCGCGGCAGGAGCGCCGTATTCCGGTCGCCTGCGCGGACAGTGTGACGTCGGGATGACTGTTTGAGACCGCAACAGGCGACTTCCGCAGTTTCAGACTGACGGCGTTGTTCACCGCAATAACATCCGAGCGCGCCAGGCGTTCAGCCGTTCATCGGCCTGTCTGTGCCGACTGCGGGCACTCGGACGTCACCGGTTGCCAGAGTCCACACCGGAACTGTCGCCTTGCGGTAGTCGATCATCGTCTCCCCGTCTCCCCTTGCCAGAACAAGAACCGTACGGAGTGGAAGCGTCCGGAAGGTGAGGGGCAGTGAGCGGGACCCACAGCTACGGCTTACCGCGGGAGGCTGAGCCGGGAGTGCTCGGAACGACAAGCGGGCATGCGAATCTCGGTGTTTCGTTGAACTCCGTGCAGTTTGCGTACTGGTCGAGCACTCGTTGTCAGCCGCCCGGTACGCCAGGAGCTCACTCAGGCTTTTCATCCCGCAGCATCGGGTTTGAGTGCCATGGCGACAAAGGTCGCGCAGAGCGGCCGCAACAACGCTGTCGTCCTCCCGTTTCGGCCACGTGCCGGTTCGCGGCCGGGGACGAAAGCGTGTGCACGCAGGGGAGTGTGCAACTCTGAAAGAGGGGGACTCGTATGGCCCAATAGGCTGCGGAATCATCCTGGCCGCTCTGCTGCTCATCGGCGGCTGCGGCGCGTTGATCAATGACGACAGCGATGATTCGTCCTCCAACTCGTCCTCGTCCTCCGTGATCGATGACGCGACCGAGACCGTAACGCTCGGCGACTACGTCGGAATGGGCCCTCAGGAGTCGCTGGACGCGGCTCAGGCCGATGGCTTGACAGGCGCGGGGAAGTCGGTGAGCGTCGACGACACGCTCACGTTGCACACGGTGAACGTCAGCGAGGCCGAGAGCTGCGACGACCCGACCGCGGTAGGGGACGAGGCGTCGGATCCAGCAGCGGCGGCTCCAGTAGTGGCTGGTCCAGCAGCGGTGGCTCCAGCGACGACAGTTCTGGCGGCAGCGGCTTCGACGATTCGCCGTAGGCCCCGACCGGCGCCTTCGCGCAGTGCAACGACGGCAGTTACAGCTACTACGCGCACCGCCGGGCACTTGCTCCCAACATGGTGGCGTCGCTGTCTGGCTCAACCCGAAGCTCCCTTTTCCGAAGGCGTCGTCCCCGCGCCGGGAATGGACGAAAACATGTCGAGTGGTGAGCCGATGATCCTTAGGCTGGCCTCATGCCATCCGGAAAGACCTCCTTCGTCTGCCTGCCCTGCCGGGCTTCGTACAAGCAGCCCTACGACAGGGACAGGCAGCGGAGCTGCCCCCGCTGTGCGCAGCCGCTGATCCATGTGGGTTCCGCCTTCGCCGCGCCCCGCCGCCGGGACACGGCGGCCTGGCGGACACTGTCCGTGCTGCTGAACGCGGGCGTTCGCTTCCACAAGAGCTGCTGTGGCGGACCCGGGTACCGCCCCCGCACCCCGAGCGAGGTCCGCGAGCGCATGACGTACGCACGGCGCAGCGGTGAGCCCTTCGCCAGGGCGCTCGTACGCTACGAAGTGCCCTGAAGCGTCCTGACGACGTGACCGGTCCCGTGCCGCCGGCTCGTCCGGGTCGTGCGAAAGGGCCCGAGAAGCATGCACGTACTTCCAGTTCTCCAGGCGCACCGGTTCTCCAGGCGCACCGGCATCAGGATCGAGAGGGCGTTCTCGTCGCCGGGTCGACGGATCGCGATCGGAGCGGCGGCCAAGACGAGTCGGATATCGGCCAGGGCATGCCGGTCCGACGCGACCGGGTCAGCAAACGGGCCTCCTGCAACTGCCCAGGCTCGTGCCAGTGGTAGACGCTGAGCGAGTCCACTCAGGCGGGGACCGAAGGTCGAGTGCCAGACCCGAGCCGGCCCGGCTTGGCTCGGGCCTGCGGCTCAGACAGGGTGGCCGCCTTGACCGCCATAAGGTCGTGATTCTCCTTGTGGACTCTGTCCATGAATCGCATACTGCTCTAACTTGCGCCGATATCGCCCGACAGGCTGCGCATGCCCAGGCGCTCCTTTGCGAGGTTTCATGTACGACCACCGTCTCGTACAGACGGCCGTGATCGGCCACGAGGACTCCGACCACCCCGTCATCCTGCCGATGGACGCGCACGAACTGGACCGGTGGCGCTCTGCCCATCCCGCTTACAGTTACTGGTGCGGGCTGCAACTGGGTGGCTGTGGCGGCGAACTGAGCGACCGGCGCTACACCACCAAGGTGTGCCACTTCGCCCACCACCCGAGCGCGCCTGTGTGCCACCGTGCGGCCACCGGCGAGTCGAGCGCCGACCACCTTTTCATCAAGCGTGGTGTGCAACGCCTGCTCAATCGTGGAAGTTGCGTGGACAAGTAAGGACGCGGGACCTTGGGACCGGCCCCGGCGACGCGGTGGACGTGCACCTTCCCGGGAGTCGCCGGCGCCTGCGTTTCCAGCTTGGCGACCTCGACCACCGAGCCTGGCGCCGCGCGGACGATGAACTGGCCGCTGACGCCGACGGCATCGACTGGATCTTTGCCTCCGAAGGCCCGGTCATACAGCAGGTCCTCGGCCGTAACGGCTACTGCCTACGTGTCCGCTGTGAAACGGTCGGCGGCGAACGGCGTGTGCACATCGGCGCTGAGGCCCGGGACCGCACGGTCGACTGGACCCCGCTGGAAGACTGCGCACTGACACCCGGCGGCATCGTCACCCCGCACGTCGAGCGGATACGTCTGTCCCGCCCTCGGCCGGAGCCTGTTGCCTTCCCTCTTCAGGGCGGCTGGACTTTCGCACTCGTGTCCGACGCCGAGAGCCCGGCCGACTCGCCGTTCTCTGCGGAGGACCGGCATCTGCTGGTCGCGGACGTGAAACCTGTCGACAGCCCCATCGTCCGCGGACTGGTCTCACTTCCGGGCGACACCGAGGCTCCGTCGGCGGAACACGTCTACCGCGTGCCCGATGGCGGACGCATTCTCGTGGGAGATGACGGGCCGGGCTGGGCGGTCGAGGCGAACCGCTACGTACGGCTCAACGCCCATGAAGCGCAGCGGACCGGCCTGTGGACGCCGCCTTCGGTACTCGGGCCGGAGGCTGTCACCCCGGAGCATGTGAGCCGGACAGTGAGATCGGTGCTGTCTCCGGCCAAGGCCAGGTCCGAGAGGGACATCGCCTTTCCGGCCGGGAAGAGGTCAGGATTCGACCGCGAAGTCCCCACTGTCCGTGAGCAACTCACCCGCCCCGAACTGGTCACCGCGCTGCGGGACGCTCTGGCGAACCACGCCCGTCTCCACTCCACGACGACGTGGGAGACCCTGGCCCGCACAGTCAGTTCCGAACTGGAGAGGTACTCCCACACGGACCGGCGATACCTGCTGGTCGAGGTGGACAGCCCACTGCGTGAGCACGCACCGATCCTGTCCGCCCTGATTCGCGAGGGTGACGGGCCGCTTCCGTACCTGTCCAACGTCCTGTCCCAGCTCGGCGTGGCCTATGCGGGCCCCTCGACCCGGATCAAGCGCTGGGCAGCTGTCGAGACCGAGCGGGCCTTCGCCGCTTACGGGACACCGCGGCGAACCATGCCGTCACGTTTCTCGTTGCAGCCGGAACAACCGCCCTTGAAGCGGCGCACGGCTGTGGGCACGACCACGAACCGGGCGAAGTCCCCGAAGTCGCAACGTGTTCCGGACCGGCGGATCGCCGTGGCGGATGCTCGGGGCAGGGCGAGCGCCAAGGACACGGGCGAGGTGCGGCACTTGCGTGCGCTTGCCGTGGAAGCCACCGACCTGCTGCGTGGTCTGGACAAGCCGACCCGCAAGCGCGTGCGGAAGATACTCGCCGAAGCGCAGACATGGCTCGCTCATCATGACGGTTATCGCCTGTCGACGGTTCAGAGTCAGCGTGCGGCCGGCAGGAGTGCGCACCACCACGTGCGGCTGCTCTAAGGGGAGCTGAGGACCGTACGGGACAGTGCGCGGGCGCGAAAGCAGGGAACAGACAAGGGAGCCAAGGCGTCGGCGAGGGAAAAGCGTCACCGGCAGAGGGCCGAGACGGTGGTGACGAGACAGCTCTCCATGCCTCGTCCGCCCGTGGCTCCTCCAGCTCCGGCAGATCCTGTCGGCCGCGTCATGCGGCAGCTGAAGGGAGCCGCGATGCAAGGCAGGACGATTCCGCTTGAGGAGCTGAGCTGTGACGGGCCGGTCTCGGTCGTGCAGTACCTGCTCACTGCCGTTGACCGAGGGCCTTCTGCCGACGTTGCCTTGCTTTCATCCCTGGTCACGCAGGCTTCTGGTGATCCGGTCTCCTTCTTCCGTTCCATTCTTGAGCGGGTGAACCTGGCCGTTCCGCGAACCGACGAAGCCCTGCTGCTGGTGTGGAAGCGTGAGCAGGACCGCGCCTTCGCCGCGTACGCCAGCCCGCCCCGCCCCCTGCCGCCGCGTCTCGTACCCAAGGTGTCCGTCTGACGACCACATACGTCGGGCCGGGGTAACTGGAGGTGACAGCGCGGTCGGCCCCCTCGCCCGAGTTGGATCCGGTGTTCTTACTGCCTTCGCGCCAAATCCAGTGCAGCCGTATGCACGAACCAGTCCAGCACCCCGCAGATCTCCTCGCTGTGCTCCGCGAAGACCCGGACGGGGAACGACGGGCGCAATTCCAGCTTCGCATCGGGCAGGTCGATGCCGTCGATCTTGTTGAGGCGGCGCAGCAGTTCGCGGCGCTGTTCCGTGTCGTCGAAGGGGCTGCGGGTCTTGAGGTACGCGAAGACCACCTCGACCGTTCCGCTCACGGGGTAGATGCCGAAGGGCCACAGCACATGCGGGCGCTCGCTCGTGCCGACGTCCAGTTTGGGGAAGCAGCTCGTCTCCTTGTTCCGGCCGTAGGTGACATGGCCGCCCTGACCGCGCCAGAAGTCGAGTACTGCCTCCGCCCCGGTGACGGCCTCTGGCGCGTGTTCTCGCAACTGCGCGCGGAAGCGCTCGGCCGCGGTCGCGTCCTCCTCGTCCGGCAGGGGATCAGGCGTGACCGGCTGAGCTACATCCTTGCCCAGCAGGATGGCCAGCTCGGGAGCCATCAGGCGCTGTGAGCGGTCCGCCCGGCCCGCGGCGTCGAATTTCACTCCCTCACTCAGAAGCAGTTCCATCGGTGGCTGCCGGTCCACGCCGTCCGGCCAGCGGAAGGAAGGGGACACCTTGCCTTCCGAGGTCAGGACCCGGTAGGCGCCGATGACGGACGAGTTGGAGCCCAGGTAGGTCCCGACAGGCACCGGGTGGCTGCCGATCAGTTCGGCGACATCGCCGTACGACGTCCAGGTGCCGCTCGGCATCACCACCAGAGCCGCCCGCAGTTCGGCCCAACCCGGCCACTCCTCACCGACCGGCTTCACACCGCCGATCGGGCCGGGCCACAGTTCGACGGCGCGCTCCGTCAGGCGGTCGGCTCGGGCGAGGATCTCCGCCTTGCCCCAGCGTTCCGCCGAGGCGATTTCCAGGTTCATGCGCAGGGCGCTGGACTCGAGGATCTGCTGCTTGCGCTGGAAGGGGTGGTTGGAGAGCTTGGAATTGTCGCCGGTCAGCGTCAGGTTGCCGAGGGTGTGGACCAGCGAGTCGTGCAGTTCCTGCGGGGTCTGGTTCGGTTCCGTCTCGTCGGCGAGCAGCTCGAACCACTGAGGGGCTGGGCGCTGCGGGAGGACGTGCTCCACGCTGAGGGAGGCTTTGGTGAAGTCGACGGGCTCGGTGGAGCGGTAGCTCTCCTCCAGGCGGCGAAGAATGTAGCTGCGTTGCGGAGGGCGACCGCTCCAGTAGAACGGCTTGCTGCGGGCCGCCTCGCGCAACTCCTCGTCGCTGGGCCAACGTCGGCGTCGGCTGGACAGGAACCGCCGGACCGCCTCGGCCGCCGGTCGGTCCGTCTCCAGCTCCTTCGGAGCTTCCATGAAGATTCGGTTGAGGCCGGTGGTCGGTGTCTGGCAGATGAGACGTCGTACAAGGTACGACTCGACGTACAGCAGGGCCTGCGCCGCGTCCTCGGGCGTGGTGCGTCCAGCATCCACGAGGTCGAGCAGGTGCAGGGCGAGCGGGTAGTGAGTCTGACCGCCCCAGGTCGCCAGGCGCTCCAGTACCGCGCGCAGCGCGGGGGAGGAGGCGCGTTGCGGCTCGATGATGTGAAGAAACCGCCTGCCGCGCTCGGCCAGTTGCTCGATCTCGCGCTGCAGCGCCTCCTCGTCGTTGGCCAGCGGCTGCAGCCGTCTCTGCTGCTCCCGGTAGATCTCGCTCTGCTTGGCCTTGTTGTGGCCGCGGACGATCAGGTCCAGCCAGACCAGCGTTTCGAGGTTCTTGGGGCCGAGGTTCTGCTGCATGGGAAGCCACAGTTCGTCGTAGACGCGTTCACCACGCTTGGGCAGGAGCATGAACACGTAGTTGCGCAGCAGGTCGCTCTGGCTGAGTCCGACGCCCGTGTTGTTGATCGACTCGAAGATTCGGTAGACGTTGTCCCCCGACTCAGCGGTGATCTCCACGATCGAGAGCAGGTCCTTCAGGACGGTCTCTACGGTGCTGATCCAGTTCGCCCCACCCGTTTCATGGCCCTCGACGAGCGCACCGCGGAAGAAGCGGTAGGCCGCACCGATGTTGTCGCTCCCGCCGGCCTCGGCACGGGACTGGACGCAGGCGATGAACGCCTCGCGGTCGGCCTGGGTGGGAAGCAGGCGGTAGTGGTCGAGGCCCTCCTGGAACTCGTTCACCAGCACCTGACGGTGTGCTCTGGCCACACCGCGCTCGTCACCCGCGTCCTTGAGGTGGTCGCGCAGGGCGGTGAACGCGAGCATCAGCGTGGTCAGCCGCTGCTGTCCGTCCACGACGAGCCAACGCTGCACACCGCCGGCCTGGATCTGACCGGGGGCGAGCACCACCGAGCCGAGGAAATGCGGGGCAACGGTCTCCCCGGCGAGATGCTGGTCGACGAGCTCGCCGATGTCCTCCCAGAGCCGCTTCAGCTGTTCCCTGCCCCAGCTGTACGTGCGCTGGTACAGCGGTACCTGGAACTGCTTCTCCCCCTGGACGAGCTTCAGGAAGGTGATCTCCTGGGCGCGCATGCGCTTCCTTTCCCCCTGATGGTGCTCAGATGTTGCTGGTCTGTCCGTCGACGTGGTTCCGGGACAGGATGCCGGTCGCGTCGAACGCGTCCGCAACTGACGGTAGTTGATTTCGGCGGTTCTTCAGTACCTCGCCCACCATGCCGGATTACACCTCAGCCCCGCCCCCGACGATCAGGTTCCGGACAGTCAGCTCTGTAGGAGCGTCACCCTCCGCGACGTCGACCTCGGGCTTCGTCCGTTCAGCCACAGCCGGCTCATCACTTTCCGTAGACACCAACGTCACTCGGCTGCGCAAGCCGCCGACGCCGGGGCCGGTCAGGAGCACCTCGGCCCCGTGCGGTGGGTCGAAGAAGCCGACCTGCCGCCCAAAGCGGGTGATGCGGGTCAAACGCCAGGCGGTGCCCTGGATGCCGCTCTCCGCGGTCTGACCGGAGTCGACCGAGAAGTGCTGTCCGATCCGGACCGTCCCTCCGATGCAGCGCACCACGCAGATCACCCCGTCGGCGCCGCGGGACTCGATGGAGAGCACTTGCATGTGCCCGTGCTGTGGCGTCGGGTACTCCTCCGAGTGGATCGATCTGTGACCTCCGGTACGCGGGCCCCCTGCCGCACTGCGCAGGAAGGGCAGGGCGTCACTTCCGTTGTGCGGGCGCCGCAGGGTTCGGTATGCGTCGGTTGAAGACCCACACTCCCTGTGAGTGGGTTGCCCCCATGACACGCCCCGCATCCCGCAGCCAGGGGTTGGCCCGCTGAAAGGGCGCGAAGTTGTCGTTCGAGACGATCACCCCGCCCACCTCATCGGCGATGCTGATCACCAGCGCGTCGCCCCTGCCCTCGGTCCCGGCCGGGGGCTGCACCACGGTGCCCTCGGCTATGGCCGCCTCCACCAGGGGGCGCTCCTCGATGGTGACGTCGTGCCGGAGGGTGGCGTCGACCACTACGTGGATGTCCCGCTGGGGGTGCTTGAACCGCAGGGACCGCACGGCCGCCTCCAGGGCTGCGAAGCTCGGTCTGCCGCCGGCCGCGCGCGGCGGTCGCCCGTTCCAGGCGAGGTTGGATCCATCGATGACGAGCGGCGCCGTTCGGCCTCGCCGACCGCCGACTTCGCTGCGGAACGCGGGGGAGCGGGCTTGGCCTCACCCCTGCCCTGCCGCTCCTTGGGCCGGTCTTGCTGCGGGTGGGTCGGGGTGGCAGCGGGCCGGGCGGACGGAGTGAGGGCGAGGAGACGGTCGAGCTCCTTCCTCACCTCAGGCGGCACGTTCTTCCCGTCCCCGAACACCTTGACCTCGCCGTCGAGCAGGACCTTGCCGGTCTTCTGGAGGGTCGCCCTGACGGTCAGCAGACCTTCCTTGCTGTAGGTGTACTCCAGGTCGAAGACACCGTCCTCGGCCTTGCGGCGCTCGGGGTACGTCAGGACGAGATCGGTCAGCTTGACGTTGTCAGGATGGCTGACCTCACGGTCCGGGTCGCCCTCCCAGACTTCGACGGTCAGCTGCGAGACGTTGTCCCTGGTCGGCTCGTACGACTTCACGCGCTGTTGCGGCAGCCGCTGGTTGCGGTCGATGAGGGCGCTGAAGTGGCGCCTGCCCTCGCGGTCCTTGGTGACGGTCCCCAGCGCGTGTGTGTTGACCACGCGGATGATGCTCTTCAGCTCGCCGTCCATCGCGGCAGCGCTGATCGCTGCGCCCTCGGCCACAGCAGTCATCGGGTCGCACAGGGCCGCGTCCACGAGTTCGCAGTCGAGAGCCTCCGACACAGCGGCGCGGACGGCGGGGATCTGACTGCTGCCGCCGATCATCAGCACCGCCGTGAGGTCGTGCGGATCGATGCGCGCCTGCTCCAGGCACTCCTCCACCGGGACGAGCGCACGGTTGATGAGGTCCTGGATGGCCTCCGAGAACTCGTCCTGTCCGATGTCGACGCGGGCGCCGTCGGGGGTGGGGATGCCGACCGATTCCTGGTGGGACAGAAGGATCTTGGCCCGCTCGATCTCCAAGGCGAACGACCGCTTCTCGGAGTCGCTCCAGCGCCCGCGTGCGGGTGCCCGGTCGAGGACCATGCGGCGCAGGCGGGCGTCGATCTCCAGGCCACCCAGGCGGTTGACGCCGCGGCTGGCCTTCTCGTCGAAGAAGCCGTCGTCGTGCAGGAGGAGGGTCGCGTCCATTGTGCCGCCACCCCAGTCGAAGACGAGGAACTCACCGTCGACCTCCATCTCGTGCGCATAGGCGATGGCCGCCGCCGTCGGTTCGTTCAGCAGGGTGCGGACGGTGATTCCCGCGGCTCGCGCGGCCTCGCGCGTCCGGAAACGGGCCGCCCCCGTCGCGTTGGCGGGCACGGTGACGACGGCTTCGCGGATCTCGGTCGCGGCCTCGTCCTCGGCCGCCCCGGCAATGGCGTGGAAGACGCCGGCAGCGGCGGTGGTCGCGGCGAACCGCTCACCGCCGAGTTCGACGAACGGCTCCTCGCGCAGCATCCGCTTACACGCCTCGACGGCCTGCTCGGAGCGGAGCTTCGCCTCCCATCCGAACAGCGTGCCCGGCCGCAGCGAACTCGTGCCGACGACCGACGGGTAGAGCAGCTCGAACCCCCGGCGCCCCCAGTTGGCGTCCAGGCCCTGCCCGCCGATCTCCAGTACCTCGACGTACTCGCTGTTCCACTGTGCCACGACGGAGTTGGTGGTTCCGAAGTCGATCCCGGCTGTTGTCATGCTTCCTCCCCTGCCCGCACACCCGCAGGTCCGGCAACGCGCCGCAGCTGCCCCGCGAGAATGACCTTCCCCGTCAACTCGTCCACATAGGCCGGACTCAGCAACTCGAAGGCGTCTCCCTCGCCCTCGGTCACCACGAACCGGTCGTTCTCCGCCGGCTCCGTGATCCGTAGCAGCCGTAGCTCCCGCAGATGCTCCGTCATCGCACTTTCGACGACTTGGCGACTCGCCCCGGCCCGGGACCAGAGCAGCGCGTCGATCTCGGCAAGATGCCCGGCGAACTGGGCGCGGGTGCGGAACTCATCCAGGACGGCTCTGCGTATCGCCGCGGTGAGCGCGCCGGCCGCAGGCACTTCCGCGGCCCCCGCAGCCTCGAGCGCTGTCGGGACGCGGGCCGCCACCCCCTTGATGACCGTCAAACGCGTCGAAAGAGGAGTATGTAAGCGTTTTACGGCTGGTGCGGCATCGCGGCGTCACCGGAGAAGGCCGACACCAACACTCTGGACGAGGGCCTCGCCGCATTGCGAACGAGGGTCGAGGTGATCAACTGGTCCGCGGGGTAGGCAGCTTTGCGCGCCCACAATGGGGAGTGGTTCGTGCGTGTCGATGGACTGGCCAATCGTAGGTGCGACGAGGCCGAGGAACTCGACATTCTGGCCGCCTTCATCGCGGAGCGCTTTCCCGGTGCGTGGGCCTCGTGTGCGAGCGCTCGGACGACCTTCCGGCGCCGCCGGGGCCGGGCGCGTTCAGGGTGCGGGTGTTGGCTCGGGGCGAGGTCACGACGCGACTTGACCCGTTTCTGTCATCCACCCGTCCGCTCATCAAGGGCTGACTGTGGCGATGTGACGGGGATCGGTGCCGAGCCCCCGGGGGTAGTCGCAAACCACGTGTACCAGACGCGGCGAGCCGCAGGATGTGTCGTGTGTCGTGTAAGCGTCCGCGAAGAGCCCCCTGCGTTCGTCGGCCCACGCGGAAGGACGACCGCACCGCTGGGGGGCGAGAGGTCGCAGGGTAAAATCCTGTCGTCCCGACTAGTTCGAACCATCGAACGTCTCAGGTGAAGGGTCGTTTTCGAACGGCCCTTTTTCTGTTTTGACGGCTCTCATATGGGATTAAGGAAGTGGGAGCGTGCTCCCGCCGTACCCTTGGCGGTTCGCTTCCACTCGGGACGGTGCGCGCATTTCGATTCCTTGCGCAGGCGTTCACATTCATGCCCGACTTGTGACCTGCGGCTCCAGTCATATGGCGGATTTCGGTTATGTGCTGGAGCTCTTTCTGCTGCTGGGAGCTGCTCCCAGTGGGAGCGGGTCGGGAGCGGTGACAACATGGCTGGGATTCGGATTATATGGGCGCGCACAATTTTGACCGGAGTTCCGATTCCGGCGGGAGTATGCCGGTTCTCGGGAGCGGCTGCTGTGCGATGTCGTCGCGGCGCACGCTGCATTCAGCGCGTTCTCCGGTTAGTGCCTAGCACTCGTCACGGTTGCAAGCGAGTCCTCAGAACGTCGTGCCACGAAGCTAGGAGCTCGGCCGCCATGACGCTTAAACGACGCTCGCGGCGCTCATTTGACGCTTGTTCAGATGGAGCGTCAGGTGATTCGCGTCGCTGGCCAGCTGGCCTGATGGGGAAGTCCGCGAGGCAGGGGTGCCGGAGATTTCTGGTGTCAAAAAAATCATGCTCAACCGCACCGCGCTTGACCGGCAGGAACCATGTCCAGGTCCGCTACCGCCGGGCCGTTGGCCCGTGCGTGGTCCGGCTCTCGGTCCGGTCGGGCCGAGAGGACGGCACGGCTTCACCCCGATGCCCCCGCTCGGTTGCCGCTTCCGGGGTGCACGCCAGGCCTGAGCATCTGGCTCGCGGCCAGTTCGCGGTAGAGGGCGCTGTCGGCCAGTAGCTCCTCGTGGCGGCCGCCGGCGGCGGTGCGGCCGTTGTGCAGCACGATGATGTGGTCGGCGTGCTGCACGGTGGACAGGCGGTGTGCGATGACCAGCAGAGCGCACTCCTGGGCGGCATCCTTCATGACGGCGGTGAGCGCCGACTCGTTGATCGCGTCGAGGTGGGAGGTGGGTTCGTCCAGCAGGAGCAGCGTGGGGCGGGCCAGCAACGCGCGGGCGAGGGCGACACGTTGGCGTTCGCCGCCGGAGAGGGTGCTGCCGCGTTCACCGATGACGGCGGTCAGCCCGCCGGGCAGCCGGTCGACGACTTCTTCGAGGCGGGCCAGTTCCATGACGCGCCGGATCTCCGCTTCTGGGGCGTCGGGCACGGCGTAGGTGATGTTGTCGCGCAGGGTGCCGCGGACGACGTGCGCGTTCTGGTCGACGACCGCGATGCGTCGGCGGCATGCGGCGCGGGTGAGTTCGGTCGCGGGCCGCCCGTCGAAGAGCACGTGGCCCGCGTCCGGCTCGTAGAACCTCGACACCAGGGCGAACAACGTGCTCTTGCCGGCTCCGGAAGGGCCCACCAGGGCGACGTGCTGCCGGTGCGCGACGGTGAACGAGACCCCGCGGAGGACCGGCCGGTCCGGGTGGTAGCCGAAGCGGACGTCGCGCAGGGTGAGGGCGGGCTGCTCGGGGGTGTCGGACGGCCCGGCCGGCGGGCGTGTGCGTACGGGGGCTCTCGGGGTCCGCGGTGCGGTGGGCTCGGCGGGCAGCCGGAGTGTCTGGTCGATGCGCTGGTAGGCGCCCATCCCGCGTTGGATGAGGCCCATGGCATGGAAGACGGACGACAGCGGCAGGACGAGGTACGAGGCGTACAGCAGGAAGGCGACGAGGTCGCCGAGGGAGCCGGCGTGGCCGTTGACACGCAGGCTGCCGACGACCAGGACGATGAGGAAGGAGCCCTGGACGGCGAGTTCGACAGCGGGGCTCATGACGGAGGCGATCTTCGCGGTGCGTACCCCCGCGCCGTAGGCCGCCTCGACGCGTGCGCCGATGCCCGCCGCCTCGCGCTCCTCGGCGCAGTGCACGCGGACCATCGGCAGCGCACCGAGGGCGCGTTCCAGGTCTGCGGCGATGGCACCGACCGAGTCCTGCATCTGTTCCGACGCGCATCGGATGCGCTTGAGCAGCGAGGCGACGACCAGGGCCGCCGCGGCCACGGTGACGGCGACCATGAGCAGCAGCAGGGGGTCGAGCCACGCCATGAGGACGATCGCCCCCGCGGCGACAAGGCTTCCCGTCACCAGATCGACGAGGGCCTGCGACACGACCTCCCGCAGCAAGGTGGTGTCGGCCGTCACCCGGGAGATGAGGTCGCCGCCCCGCTGGCGGTCGTACTCCCTCATCTCAAGGCGGAGCAGCCGCCCCACCAGTCCGTGCCGGAGCTGTCGTACGACACGTTCGCCCATCCGCTCCAGAAGGAAGCGCCCGGCGGCTCCCGTCGCCGCCTCGGTGACGAACAGCGCGCCAAGGAGTGCAAGGAGCGGCCAGATGACCTGTCCACGGCCGCTCGCGTCCACGACGTGCTTGGCGACGAGCGGTTGGGCCAGGCCCAGGGCGGAGCCCACGAGGGTCAGTACGGTGGCGACGGCGATGGCGCTCCGGTGCCCGGCGGTGAGCCGGTACATCGTGGCCACCGCCGTCCGGGTGGATCTGTCTCCCTCGGCGATCCGGGCCCGGCCGCCGTTCGCGACCGTCGTGCCGGTCATCGGTCCGTCGGTCGTGACAGCGGGGCGACGGCCACCAGCCGGGCGAAGTAGCCCTCCGGTACCCCCTCGCCGACGGGGCGGTCCTCCGCTTCGATCCAGGCGTGCGCGGTGAAGGGCGGGACGACGCGTACGCCTGTGCACCAGGTTGGCCACGTTCCGCCGAGCCGACACAGCAGTGCCGCCCCCAGGGAGCGCGGCAGGCACCCCTTCGGTCCGGCGCAGCGCAGGCTGGCGGCGCACATGGCGTCGCGCGCGTTCTGGGCCTGCGCCGTGGTGGCCGGCGCGGCACCGCGCCGCAGGATGCCGAGTACGGTGCGGATGGTGCGGGGCGGCAGGAGGGCGAGGGCGACGGCGGGGAGCAGGACGAGGCGGGCGGCCAGGCGTCGGGCCAGGGGAACACCGGTGGGTCGTTGCAGCGCGCTGGGTGTCGTCATGAGGCGAGCCCCGAGGTCCGCAGCTCCCGTACGAGCGTCTCGACGTCCCGCACGGCCTGCGCCTGGTCGATGTCGAACTCCCGGACCAGGGCGGCGGCCGCGTCCGACTCCTCGCCGCCGTCGAGCAGCGTCCGCACGACCAGGGTGGCGGTCGGATTCAACTCCCAGTAGGCACCGGCCCGTTCGTCCAGCAGGACCGTGCCGTAGTCGGTCTCGGCCGTGGAGACGTCGTCGCCGAACCGCAGGGGCATGTGGGGGCCTTTCTGACGTGGACTGTGGTGGTCAGGGGTGGGGGACATGGGCGGCGCTGCGGGCGCGTCCCCGCAGCCACACCTCGGCGGCGATCGTGGAGTAGAGGATGGCGTCGGACAGCCCCGGAGAGGCGGGCCGCCGGGCGAGGCGGCGCAGTTCCGCGCCGTTCACCAGGCCCAGCTCCTCCAGCCGCGAGTTCTCCCACAGTGCGAGGAGGTCGGCGCGGTGTTCCCGCAGCCCGTTGGAGGCGTCCATGGAGGCCGTGGCCTTGTTGGCCCGCCGCAGACATGTCTCGGGCACGATCCCGCGCATCGCGGCGCTCAGGACGGGCTTGTACGCCCAGGGCGTGACGCGCTCGCTCGGACGTACGGCGAGACACTCCTCGATGACGTGGTCGTCGAGGAAGGGAGAGGCCATCGGCAGACCGGCGCGGGCCGCCATCCGGTCCCACTGCCGGATGACGCGGGTGCACGAGCGGATCTGTTCCAGGTCGGTGTGCAGACCACGGTCCGGATGCAGCGGCGAGGTCGCCGCCGCCGCCGTGAGCAGTGCCCGGCGGGCCATCTGTTCGGCGTCGGGCGTCACCCAGTCGAACAGGCGCGGAGCCATGCCCCAGCCGAGACCCGTCGCGACGGACGGGGCAAGTGGGCCGCGCAGTTGTCCGGCGGAGTCGGCGAGCCACTTCCCGTACGGCCGGGAGTCGGCGAGAGCGCGGGCCGTGCCGGCGAGCGGCCACTGCCACAGCGCCCGGAACCCTCGTAGCTGCCGTACGGCGAACAGCGGGCGGGTGCGTAGCAGCCGGTGGTAGTACGCCTCTGAGCACCAGGCCACGTGGTCGCCGCCGATGCCGGTCAGATGCAACCGGCTGCCGCGTGCGGCAAGACCGGGCAGATGGTGCAGGACCCGGGAGCGGTCCATAACGCCGATGGTGGGCTCGTCGAGGAGGTCGTCGATGGCGAGCAGATCCTCGTAGACCAGGGGCGAGGCGTCGGCGTCCCAGACCACCTGTTCGACGTCCGGGAGGTGGCCCATCGCCTGTTCGGCCCAGTGCAGGTCGGTGTCCGCCGGATCGCGTCCCGGCCAGGTACTGGCCACCACGTGGGCCGGCGAGCGGTTCGCGAGGAAGCAGACAGAGGTCGAGTCAAGGCCGCCGGAGAGATCGCAGCTGACCACGCCGCCCTGCCGTGTACGGGCGTCGACGGCCTCCTCCAGCGCCTTGCGGATCAGGGGCGCCGCTTCGGCGAGCGGCCGTACCGGCTCCGGCGGCGTCCACCACCGGGTGTGCCGCACGGTGCGCCCGTCCGCGGTGACGACCACGGCGTCCTGCGGAGGAACGGCGGTGACCGCGCGCCACAGGGACGTCTCGAACAGCGGATACGGGGCGGGCCACAGCAGCCTTACGGCCAGCTCTTCCACGTCGGGGTCGCGGCCCAGGACGGCGGCGAGCGTGTCGGCGCGCGTGGCGGCCACCCGTACGCCATTGATCTCCGCGTGGAAGACGAGTCGCAGTCCGGAGGCGGTGCCCTGCATCCTGATCTGTCCGTCGAGGGCGCCGACGAGGTGGAAGCTGCCGGGAAGGGACCGGGCCAGTGCGTCGAGTTCCGTGAGATCGCGCAACCGTGCGACCCGGCGCCGCAGTTCGTCGGCGTCGACGGGGCAGCAGCCGACGACGGCCACGGCGGCCCCGCCGACGGTCGCCGTGACCATGTCGTCGGCGTGCCAGTGGCCGACCAGCCAGGGCCGGCCCGACGCATGCGCGAGGACCCGGCTTCCGGGGTGGGTGAAGGAGCGGGCCGCGGCGGCCGCGTCCGCGTGGTCGGTGAAGACCGCGAAATGCGCGTCGCCGGGGCCCGTCCCCGCACTTTCGTGCAGTTCAGTCATGACGTCGAGTCAAGAACCGTCGCTCAGTCAGTTCTTGCTCAGGATCAGCCGGTCGTTGCCGGAGCGCTGAAGGAGCCCCGTTTCCTTCCGGAAGGTGCCGAGCCGGACGAGCGTCGGTGCCTCGTAGGTCTTCTTCATGACTACTCCTCATGTGCGGGTTTCCGAATGTGCGGGTTTCCGACCACCTCCCTGAGCGACGGCTCCGGGACTGCCCGGCGTGCTGTCGGTCTGCCCGAGACTCATCGGCAACCCCGGGCCAGGAAGTGGGCGCAGCACCTAGCTAGCTGCAGACCGTGAGCCCAGGGCAAGAGCGCTTAAGAAGCTCGGATAATATGAGAAATTTGGCATCCTCGGAATGCGTGCACACTCCCCGGACTTGCCTTTGCGCGGCATTGTTTTCGAGCGTCGGGTATGCGCTTCTTCAAAGAAGCGTTTCGACCTGAATCCAGGCAGATGCCTGCTGTTCCTCTCTAAGTACGTCCGACGCCGGTCACGGGCAGCGCCGCCGGGCGCACGCCTGGCTACCGGACGTGCGCCGCTTGCCTTCGCTCCGTCCTTCTGGCTGCCCCCGGACATCTCGCCGGGCGCCGAGCGCTGGCGCGGAACCGGGCGGCGCTCTGGGGGGGGCGGGGTTGCAGCTCGGTGGACATGGACGGGCAGGTGTTCGGTGAGCCGGTGACGCGGCGCACGCCGACGCCTGACCGGCGGCACGTCCCGGTCCCCGTCGCGTTCGGGCCACCGCGTTCGGCCAAGGATCCCCGGGGGCCTGTCATGGGTCCTTCTGACTCTTCTCCGACACCGGCTCGGGCTCATGGGCCGGTCGCGCGACTTCCTCAACACCACGGTGACGGCCTTCGCCGAGGAGCCCACGATCTTCGCACGACTCGGGGCGCGCTGCGTCGGCAGCGTCAAGCGGTGCTTCCAGTACGTCCGTGACAAGCTGTTGCACCTTGCGTGTGCCGACTGCCGCCCTCGCCCGAAAGGGTCCCTGTGAGGGCCATCTACCGGCGAGATGGACCCACTTGACCCGGAGCACTGCACAGTGATCGAGGCGGACAGCGCCGCCGGTCAGAAACCCATCGGGCGGGGATGCGGCCTCGCTGTAGGGTCCGCCGACCAGACAAGGCGGAGTTCGACGTTCTCGGAGCCGGCGAGGGACTGAATCAGGCGGGCCGCCCAGCCGTTCCAATGGACGAAGGTCCTGTTGTCCGTCAGACGGAAGCACGGAGCGTCACGGGGGATCCGGTCCGGGTCGAACACGGCGCGCTCGATCTCGCCGGTCGCGGTCGGCGCCGAGGACTTCCCGCGGTCGAGGCAGTCGGCCACGACATCGGGGATGTAGGCGCTGAAGTCGTCCGGGCCGCCGTTCGGCGCGTGAACGGGGATGTACGTGCCGAACGGCTCGAACGCGGCGCGGGTCTCCTCAGCCAGCTCCCGGCCGAGGACCGGCACGACCGTGTGTCCGCAGGGGTAGCCGGACACCGTGCCGCCGGGATCTCCGTGCCACTCGGCGAGGAGTCTGTCGGGCCGTGCGTGGGCGCTGCTGTCGATCTCCCACCGGATGAGGGGGAGCGCGTCGACCAGCAGCCCCTTGTAGCGGTCGCCGAAGGCCGGAGCGATGCGGAAGATGTCGAGCGCGGGCTCGGCGGGGAGGATCATGGTGCCGTCCATTCTGGCCTTCGCCCTGCCCGGACAAGCGCCCGGGCGGACCGCCCAACCGGAATGGGCCTTGGCAATGACCTGGGGCACCCGCGCCTGAGACCCACGTCGGACCCGCATTCCCGGTCCGGTGTGCGCACCGCCCACGTATCGTGTCCCTGCGCCTGGTGGGCCGGGGAGGGGACAGCGACATGAGCGGGGACGAGGCGCAGCCGGGCGTCGGTATGCGGGTGGGTCCGTACATGGTGCAGCGTGCGCTCGGTGAGGGCGGAATGGGGGCCGTGTATCTGGCCCTGTCGCGTGGTGGGCGGCCGGTCGCCGTGAAGGTGGCGCACGCCGAACTGGCCCGGGACTCCGCCTTCAGGGAGCGGTTCCGCGCCGAGGTGGAGGCCGCACGGCGGTTGGGTGGATTCCACACGGCGCCCGTGGTGGACGCCGATCCGGACGCGGAGCGGCCCTGGCTGGCCACCGCCTACATTCCCGGACCGACCCTGGCCGGACTGCTCGCCGAACAGGGGCCTATGGACGACGCCCGACTGCGCGGTCTCGGAGCCGCACTCGCCGAGGCACTGCAGGCCATCCACGCGTGCGGGCTGGTCCACCGCGACCTGAAGCCAGGCAACATCATCATGGCCACCGACGGCCCGCGCGTGCTCGACTTCGGCATCGCCCGCGCCGTCGAGCACTCCCGGCTCACCATGACGGGCACCGGCATCGGGACACCCGGCTTCCTCGCCCCGGAGCAGGCCGAGGGCCTCGAAGTGACCGGTGCCGCCGACGTGTTCGCCCTCGGCGCTGTTCTGGTCGCAGCGGCGGGCGGCAGCGCTTTCGGCGGCGGTACTCCAATGGCGCTGATGTACCGCTCCGTGCACCACGACGCCGACGTCAGCGCGGTCCCGTCCGCTTTGCGGCCGATCGTGACCTCCTGCCTGGCCAAGACTCCGGCGGAGCGCCCCACGCCGGAGCAGGTGCTGGAGGCTCTGGCCTTGCCCGTGCCCCTCGGCCCGGTCGTGCCCCCGCCGACCGTCAGCCCGGCGCTCGCCCCGCACGCCGCTCCGACGGCACCGGTTGCCGCCGCCCCCATGCCGCCTCCCTATATCCCGACCGCCGTCGTATCACCGGCGAACACGAAACATCAGGAGGAAGCGGAGCTCCTGGCCACGGACCGCAAGAACGGAATCGTGGCCGACAGCCGCGGCATCTCCCTCGGCAGGGACGGCACCACCATTGATCTGCCCTGGCCACACGTCACCCAGGTCCTCTACGACCAGACCATCCGCACCTTCGGCTACAGCCTCACCGTGACCGTTCAGACGAGTACGGGCGAGCGATACGCGTGTGAGGTGAGAACACGTCAGGCCGAACGGCTGGAAGCGTGGATCGACGCGTTGGAGGCTCTGCTCGAACGCCACCTTCATCGACAGCACGGATGAACACCACTGTGAGCGAAGCCCTACCGCCTGCCCACCACAGAGAAGGACTCGCGCCATGACGTCCGGCCCTGCTCCCGACCACCACCTCCTGAAGCGCCTGCACGACATCGCCTCCGCGGAACGGACCGTCCAACATCTGCGTCGCTATTTCGGCCTCGACCCAGGCCCCGGAGAAGTGCCCTACACGGGCAGCCGCTTCGAGCATCTCGCGGGAGGCGGTGATCGACCGGAGACCGCGAACTGCTTCACCGCCGATGACCTCATAGCCGTAGAACGGCTGTCGGTGCGTGTGCCGCAGGAGCTCATCCTGGAGCTTCTGGAAGGATCCCTCGGCTCGCATCTGTCGAACCTTCTCAGCGAAGTCCCGACGGACCTGGACCTGGCCGACGCGGATGTCTCCCTCCTGCAACAAGGATCCTCGGCTCATGCCGCGTACGACGCGCTTCGCGCGCGGCACGGTCTGGGTCGGACGAGGGTCGCCAAACTCCTCGCCCGTAAACGTCCTCGACTCCTGCCCGTCTACGACAGTGTTGTGGGTTGCGCGGCCGGATATCCCGATTCCTGGTGGTGCGCCCTGCACAGCGTGCTCCGCGCCGACAACCAAGCGCTCCACCGTGCGTATGCGGGCCTGCGCAGCGATGCCGGTCTACCGGAAACCGTCAGCGTGCTGCGAGTGATCGACGTCGCAGTGTGGATGCGGCACCACGACGACCACGACAGCAAGAGGCCTACGAAGTGCGTCTGGAGGTGACCTCGCCGAGGGCGCGGGGCGCTGCGACAGCTGTGCCAGGACGGGCGGTGCGTTTCCGGCGTCGAGCCGTAGAATCCGGCGATGCACGTCGGTGTCGTCCGGTCGTGCGCTCGCTCGCGGGGGAGGATATTGCATGCAGGACCATTCGGAGTCGTCGGGAACGGAAACCGGGGAGAACGACGCGGACACCGCTTCAACGACCGCATCGACGGTCATCGCAGAGGTACTCCCGGGCGTCGCCGTCGTCTTCGGTGAGAAAATTCCGGAACTCAGGCCCGATCTGCTCGACTTCGGTCTGGTGTCGAAATCCGACCGCATGCAGATCTCCACAGCCCTCGCCTCGATCGGAAACACGGCGACCGTGGCGGGCAACCTTGGGAACGCGTTCGCGAGCGCGCAAGGAATCTTCAGAATCAGTGGCGCGACACAGGCCCTGCTGAAATCTGGTGCAACGCTCGCCGTCAAGGACGGCGCGAACCTTGGAACAGTGATGTACCAGGGGCGTATCGTCGCTCAAGCCCGCTTCATCCCCGCGACGTCGGTGAGCGCCGCACAGACCGTGGCCATGATCGGACCGGCGCTGGCCATGGTCGCCTTGCAGATGCAGCTCAGCGAAGTCACGCGTCTTGTCAGGACCAACATCGCGCTGACGAGCCAAGTGCTGTCGACCGTTCGCAAAGAACAGTGGGCCGAACTGTCGGCGCTCGTCGCCACGGTCGATCGCGCAGTCGATCAAGCACGTGAGATCGAGGCCGTTCCCACCTCCCTGTGGGAAAGCGTCGCGAGCAGTGACGCGATCTTGCGTAAACAGCTCGAGCTGTACAGGAACAATGTCGAAGACCACGTGGAGCAGATAGATCGGGCTGACACGCGTCACCGCCGTGAATACCTGCAAGCGAATGCGGAGGCGATCGTCTTCGACGCCTTCGCTCTCCTGGACTCTTTGAAGGCATGGACCGGATACAAGGCGCTGCACGTCGGAAAAGCGAGAGACGCCGGACAGGGTGACGCGGCCGAGGCGCGGCTCGTCGAGGTCATCGTGCGTGATACCCGCGCCGAACTCGACTCGGCTCTCGCCGACACGACGCGCCTCGTCGACGCCCTGACGCGAGAGCTCCACATCCTCGCCGAGCTTCCCGGACGCGAAACGCTGTCATTGCCGGGGAAGCGCAAGGACGCGAAGGCAACGCGTGAGATCGCCGCCCGTCTTCTGGAAGCGGTCGAGCCTCTTGCCGACGCTCTTCGACCGCCGGTGCCACAAATCGGAACCCCCAACGTGGTCTGCGCACCCCAAGCGCTTGATCTCGAGCCGTACCTTCGCGTCCTGCGATGGTCTCTCGCGAACGACGAGACGCTCCGAGTCATCGGTTTCCCCGAGCAAGCCGAAGCCCTCGTCCCGATCGCCGCGATCGTCGGCGGAGCGAAAGGGAAACTGGCCGCGGCGAGGGACAAGGCCGTGACAACGGCCATGGTTGCTATCACGGATCACCGCATCATCACGGCCAGGACAAACGCGTTCCTCGGACACGGCGAAACCCGTCAGGACATCCCGCTCGACCAAGTCCGATACGTCCGTGCAGCCACCACACCCAGCAAGGGTGCGCGATCGTCCATCGACTTGATCACGCGCGACGAGAACATCCGATGGCTGTTTCCTCCCGGCACCGACAACGCGCATGTGGACGCGCTCGCCGGCGTGCTCGCCGAGTCGATGATCATCCCCGACAGCGAACGCGATGCGTTGCAGCGCCAGCGATACGCCGTCGAGGGGAAGAAGGGCCGAGTACCGGCACAGGACCCGCTGAAGTGACGGAATCGGCGGCGACGCCTCGCGGCATCACCTGAAACCCGTCCTGTATGGGGTTGAGGCGCTTGCTCTGCATCGGACCGAGCCCGACGAACGGTGTGAGTATGCCCCGTGGCCCGACATCGGTCGTAGCGGGGCCGGACCGCGGGGGTCGTGCAGGGCCGCGACTGCGGACAGGGGAAACGACTCACTTCGGGGAGCCCAGTTTGAGGGTCAGGCTCGAGTGCGAAGCTCAATGTGGTGTCGGCGTCCTTGACGCGTGTTGAACCGCCCACCTCGCGGTGGTGAACCAGGGCACCTCACGGCCGTCGCCCTGTGCAGGCGCCCCTATGTGGCAGCCTGATCCTTTTGTGACTGAGCGTGCATGCGTGCTCCCGTACGCGCATCGCCGCAGCAAGATCTCCGCACCCGGCGCGAATCCGCCGTTCGGCTGAAGGGGCATAAGTGGTACCCGCCCGCCTCCCGACTGGGCGGTGGACCGACTCGGCGTCAGGCCTTTTCCACGCTGACGGTCCTCACTACGGGGTCGTCCCTAGCGGCCCGGCGCCCCGGGCCTCCGCTGGTAAGGGGAACATCGGCTCAGCGTCGATACCGATGGTGGGGATATGACGGGCGTGGGCCAAAGTCCCGGCGCTGTATGCGGCGGAGTGGGTCATGCTGCCGATGGTGCTGGGTGGCCGGCACGGGGTACCCCGTTCGTCCAGGAGTAGCGAAGCGGGGGGACGACGAGTGCGGTGGGGGCGTCGGGGACTCGGTGCGTCGTTGGGTTATGGCCCGCGCGGCGAGTGCCTCTTTCTGCTGGAGCGGGGGATGTCGGTCCGGTGGCTGGAGGACTGCGTGGCCCGTGCGGCGGCGGGCAGCGGTGATTTGGTTATGGGGTGGCTTGCGTGGCCGTTGCCCGGGGCAGGATTTGTCGGGCCAAGTCGGTGCGCAGGCCGAAGCGGCGCCATTCTCGTGGGTAGCCGAGGGACACTTCCTCGAAGGGCACGCCGTCGTAGACGGTGCTGCGGGGGATGTGCAGATGCCCGTACACGACGGACCGTACGTCGAAGCGGGTGTGCCAGTCGGCCGTGCGCACGGTTCCGCACCACTGCGCGAACTCCTGGTGGGTCATCACCTCAGTGGGCCGACGCACCAGTGGCCAGTGGTTGACCAGGATCAGCGGTGGCTGGCCGGGGCCGGAGACGTCGGTCAGTCGCCGTTCGCTCTCCTCGACGCGCGCCGCGCACCAGTCCTGCCGGGTCGGGTAGGGGTCCGGGTGGAGGAAGAACTCGTCGGTGCACACGATGCCGGCCTCGTAGGCCTTCTCCAGGGATTCCTCGCGCGTCGTGGTGCCCGGGGCCAGGAACGTGTAGTCGTACAGGAGGAAGAGAGGGGCGATACGTACCGGGCCGCCCGCTCCGTGCCACACGGGGTAGGGGTCCTCGGGGGTGATGACGTCGAGGCGGCGGCAGAGCTGCACCAGTGCTTCGTAGCGGTGAACTCCACGCAGCGGGCTGGTCTCCTGCTTGACGGTCCACAGTTCGTGGTTGCCGGGAACCCAGATCACCCGTGCGAAGCGCTCTCGCAGCAGGGTCAGGACCCACTCGATGTCCGTCATCAGTTCACCCACGTCACCCGCGACGATCAGCCAGTCGTCGGGCGACGTCGGCTTCAACTCGGCCACCAGCGACCGGTTCTCGGCGTATGAGACGTGGAGGTCGCTGACTGCTCGTATCACGCCTTCGCGCTCTGGCATGTGATCAGGGTAGAGCGCCCGTGCGCGGGGTGGGCAACGCGGTGCCTCAAGTGCTGTGCCGGGGACGCCATTTCGGCGTGCATCCCGCGACGTTCGCGTCCCGTTCATTGAGCGCCGGCCCGCTGCGGGAGCCGTAGGGGAGGCGGCCTGTACAGGGGTGCGCTGTTCAACCATGATGCTCGCAGAACTGTCGTGGTCGGGGGGCACGAGTGGTATCCGTAAGCAATGCGAAGCCCGTTTCGTGTGGGCTTGGGTGGACTCCTTGCGTTCATCTGCGTTTCCCTGACGTGGCGTCACGTCCAGGTGACGTGGCAGGAAGGAGTTCGGTATGAGCCTTCGCGCGCTCGCTCGCATGTATGCCGACGGCGAGATATCGACGACCGAGGCGCTGGGGGAACTCGGCAGGCGTCTGGACATCCCTTTGTCCGAGGGGCAGCGCGGTTTGTGGGCGCTCGCCAAAATGGAGCCGGGGACGTACGCGTACAACGTTCCGGTGTGCCTTTCGTTTCCGGACGTGGATACCGAGGCGCTTCAGGCCGCATTCCGCGACACGCTTTTCCGGCATCCGCTCCTCTCGGCCACGGTGCGCGAGACCGATGACGGGCCGCGTCTGTCCCATGGAGATGTGGATGGCTTCTCCGTCGAGTACGTGGACATCTCCGATGTGCCGTCCGATCGAGTGCTGGATTATCTGAAGGAGAGGGCTCGGCGGCCGTTCGAGGTGGGCGGGGGGCCCTTGACCAGGCTGGCTGTCCTGCGTCGCTCCGCGTCCGAGGCGTACGTTCTGCTGGTCGTTCATCACCTCGTGATCGATGGGGTGTCGGGGCGTCTCGTCGTCGACACCCTGTTGAGTTCGTACCGGGCTCGGGTCCAGGGGCGGGATGTGCCGGTCGAGGTGGGCTCCGCCTCGTTCGGGGAGTTCGTCGCGTGGGAGAGGGACGTACTCGCCGGTGAGCGCGCCGAGGAGGATCGTGAGTTCTGGGTGCGGGAGCTCGACGGCGCGGGTGTTCTCACGGGGTTGCCCTCGCAGGTGGCTTTGGAGCCGGACGCGCCCCATTTAGGCGAGGTGCACACCAGTCGGCTGTCGAAAGAGCAGGCCGACGCCGTCGCGGCCTTCACCGCATCGCACGAGATCAGCCCAGGCATCTTCTTCCTGGCGGCCTTTCTGACCTTGCTGCACCGATACACCGGAAGCGAGGACCTCGTCATCGGGATGCCGGTGGCCGGGCGTCCGATGGAGCAGTTCGACCCGATCGTGGGCTGCTTCGTCAACACGCTGCCCGTCCGGAGCAGGCCCAACGCCTCCGAAGAATTTCTCTCGTTCGCCCGGCGCATACGGTCCACGGTGCTCGAAGTGCTTGAGCACGGGAGCTACCCGTTCCACCGGATCGTCGACGATCTCGGTGCCCGGGGCGTGAATCCGCGGTCGCCTCTTTATCAGGTCGTGTACAACTATCAGGATTCCGCTCTCTCCGGATATCTGGGCGAGCGGGCTTGCGCCACCGGCGAGACGGAGTTCGAGCTCGTTGACGGGCTGTATCAGCTCGGTGAATACGATCTCACGGTGGACGTGGCTCCCGGTGACGGGTTTCTGGTGAACTGGAAATACCATCCCGACGCCTTCTCGGCCGACGCCGTCGCGGGCATGGCGGAACACTTCGCCACCCTGGTGGGCAGCATTCTCGACTCGGACGGGCGGTCGCCGATAGGGAATCTGGACCTGCTTGGCGGTGAGGAGCGGCGCCTCCTCACCGAGGAATGGAACCGCACCGAGGTCGACTTTCCCGCGCATAGGACGTGCTGGGATCTCTTCGCGGAGCAGGCGGAGGCGAACCCGGACGCCCCGGCGGTCACCTGCGGGGAGCGGACTCTCACCTATCGCGACCTCGCGGAGCGCAGTGCGGCGTTGGCGCGGGCGCTTCCCCGTCAAGGTGTCGGCCCCGGGGACGTCGTAGGGGTCTGCTACGAACGGTCGCCCGACCTTGTCGTGGCCCTCCTCGCCGTCATGAAGCTCGGCGCGGTGTATCTGCCCCTGGACAGCCGACTGCCGACCGAACGCCTCTCCTACATGGTCGAGGACAGCGGCGCACAACTCGTCCTCTGCCATGGGGCGGTGATGGACAGGCTCGCCGCCATGGGGTCGCGGAAAGCGAGGCTGTATCTGACGGATCGCCGCCAGGATGATGAAGTCGCCCAGGCAGGGGCAGGGGCAGGGGCAGGGGCACGGGCAGCGGCTGGGGGGACGGCCGGCCATGCGCCGGACTCGCGTGCCTCGACATCTTCAGCCGCCTACATCATCTACACCTCGGGCAGCACAGGTAAGCCCAAGGGCGTCGTGGTTCCGCACGCGGCGCTCACCAATTTCCTGCTCGCCATGGCGCGCACGCTGGACGTGGCGTCCCATGACCGGCTGTTGGCCGTCACCCCGCACAGCTTCGACATCGCCGCCTTGGAGCTCTACCTTCCGCTGATCACCGGCGGGCAGGTCTGCGTCTGTGAAGCGGACACGGCCGCCGATGCCACCTTGCTGGCCGACAAGATCGCTGGCTGGCGGCCCACCGTCATGCAGGCCACTCCGGCGACCTGGGCCATGCTGGTGCGCGTCGGGTGGCGGAACACCGAGGGCGTCAAGGTGCTGTGCGGCGGCGACGCGTTGTCCGACAGCCTGAAGGATCAGCTCGTGGCGCGCGGCGAGGCCTGGAACCTGTACGGGCCCACCGAGACGACCATCTGGTCCGCGGCCAAGCGGCTGCGCCGTGAGGAGCCGGTGACCATCGGCAGCCCCATCGCCAACACCCAGCTGTACGTCCTCGACCAGAACATGAGTCCCCTGCCTGTCGGCGTGACCGGTGAGCTGCACATCGCGGGCGCCGGGGTCGCCCTGGGGTACCACCGGAAGCCGGAGCTGACGGCCGAGCGCTTCCTGGACAACCCGTTCGCGCCCGGACGGCTGTACCGCACCGGTGACCTCGCGCGCCGACTGCCGAACGGCGAGATCGTCGTCCTGGGCCGGATGGACAACCAGGTCAAACTGCGCGGTCATCGCATCGAACTCGGCGAGATCGAGGCGGTGCTCAATGCCCGTCCGGAGATCGGCCGAAGCGTCGTTCTACTCGAAAAGCAGGCCGGGTTGTCGGACAGGCTCACGGCCTATTACACCGGGAACACGGTGCATTACACCGGGGACGGGAACGGGGGCGCGCCGGTCGACGTTGCGTTGTTGCGTGCGGAGCTTGCCAAGACCCTTCCCGCCTACACGGTGCCCGCCGCGTTCGTGGCCCTGGACGCCTTTCCGCTCACGGCGCACGGCAAGGTCGATCGGGCGAAGCTGGCCGAGGCGGCTCGGACGGTGCCGCCCCCGGCCGCCGACACCCCGGTGACAGACAACCCGGCCGCCGAAAGTCCGGCGGCCGCGCCCGACGTCGAGCGGACCGTGCGCGGGATCTTCGAGGAGGTGCTCGGCTCGCGCGACATCGATCGTGCCGCGGGCTTCTTCGACATCGGCGGCGACTCGTTCGCGGCCATCGAAGCGGTGGAGCGGATCAACCGCGAGTTCGGCTGCTCGGTGCGACCCACTAGCCTTTTCGCGCACCCGTCCGTCGCGGCGATGGCCCGGCACCTGACGGGGCTGCTGCCTGCTGAGCAGGCACCTGCGGCGCAGCCGGTCGAGCAGCCCTTGCGGCAGCCTGGTCCGCGCCGTGCCACTCCAGCGGCCGATGACCCCCGGCTCGATGATGCGATCGCGGTGATCGGCATGTCCTGCCGGTTCCCGGGCGCCATGGACCACCGCGCGTTCTGGTCCGCGCTCGTGGAGGGACGCAGCGGCGGCACGTCATGGTCGGTCGAGGAACTGCGCGCGCTCGGGGTGCCGGAGGAGCTGATCAGCCGACCCGGATATGTGCCGCAGCGGTCGGTCGTGGACGGCAGGGCGGAGTTCGACGCGGCGTTCTTCGACATCTCTCCCCGTGACGCCGAGTTCATGGACCCACAGGCGCGCTTGTTGTTGCAGCACGCGTGGCAGGCGCTGGAGGATGCCGGATACCGCCCGGAGGACGTTCCCGAGACCAGCGTCACCACGTCCACGAGTACGAACTTCTACCAAGCCCTGCTCCCAGCGCTGATGGCGAACGCGTCGGGCCCGCGGGTCCTGGCGAGCTCGGAGACCTACGCCGCCTGGCTGTTCGCGCAAGGCGGCACCGTGCCCACGATGATCTCCACGAAGCTGGGGCTGCGTGGCCCCAGCATGGCGGTGAGCACCAACTGCTCCTCGGCGCTGAGCGCGGTGCACGTCGCCTGCCAGGGGCTCCTGGCCGGCGATGCCGACCAGGCGATCGTCGGCGCGGCCAGCCTGTTCTCCTCGGGAGAGCTGGGATACGTGCACCAGCCGGGCCTGAACTTCTCGAGCGACGGGCGCAGCCGCGCGTTCGCCGACGGCGCCGACGGCATGTCCGGCGGTGAAGGTGTCGGGGTGGTCGTCCTCAAGCGTGCCGCCGAGGCGATTGCTGACGGCGATCACATCTACTGCCTGATCCGCGGCATCGCGGTGAACAACGACGGCGGCGACAAAGCAGGGTTCTACGCGCCCGGTGTGCGCGGCCAGACCGAGGTGATCCGCAAGGCGCTGGACAAGGCGGGCACGGACCCGTCGACGATCAGCTACGTCGAGGCGCACGGCACGGGCACGAGACTCGGCGACCCCATCGAGGTCGCCGCCTTGACCGAGGCGTACCGGCACTACACGGCACGCAGCCAGTACTGCGCCATCGGCTCGGTGAAGAGCAACATCGGCCACCTGGACGCGGCCGCGGGGATCGCAGGACTCATCAAGGTGGCCCTGTCCTTGCGGCACGGCGAGGTTCCGCGGACCCTGCACTGCGACGTGCCCAGCTCGGAGATCGACTGGGACGAGTCGCCGTTCTTCGTGGCCGACCGGAATCTGCCGCTGGACGGCGACGAGCCCGCACGGGCGGGGCTCAGCTCCTTCGGGATCGGCGGCACCAACGCGCACGCGGTACTGGAACAGGCGCCGGTCGACGCGCGGGCCGCCGGACGCCCCGGGCCTCAGGCGGTGGTCCTCTCGGCCCGCGACAAGGAGCGGCTCGGCGTCCTCGTGCGGCAGCTTCTGGCGTTCCTTCCGGGATACCGGGACGCGCACGGTGACCTGGCGTCGCTCGCGTACACGCTCCAGGTCGGGCGGCGGGCGATGGCCGAACGCGTGGTCTTCGTCGCGGCCGACGTCGACGAGCTGATCGCGACGGTTCAGGAGTACGTCGAGCACGGGGCGCCCGGAACGGTCTTCGAAGGTACGGCCCGACGGCCCGAGGACAAGCTGCTCGACCTCTTCGACCGACCCGGGGAGCTACGAGACCTGGTCGCCAGGTGGGTCGAACACGGGGAGTGGGACAAGATCGCGCCCCTGTGGGTCAACGGCGTCGATGTCGATTGGCGCGCTTACCACGGTGCGAACCCGCCGGTACGGGTCAGCCTGCCGACGTATCCGTTCGCCGGGAAACGGTTCTGGCCGACTGCCGAGGCGGTGCCGGTGCCGGTGCCGGTGCCGGTGTCGGGTTCCCGGGCCGCCGAACTGTTCGACGCGGCATCGTTGCTCGTGGCCGCGGCCGGGCCCGAGAGCGTCGATGCGTTCCTGGCCGGTCGCACGTCCGCGACGGAGGAGATGGACAGCGTTTCGCGCCCGCTCGTGCTCGCACAGCTCGTGGCGGCGGGACTCTTCGACGCGCCCGTTCGTCGTGACCTGAGTGATCTGAGTGAGCTGAGTGATCAGAGTGAGCTGGGTGATTTGAGTGACGTGATCCGGCAGAGGATCACGCCGTCCTTCGTTCAGTGGCTCGACCGTACGGTGACCGTGCTGCTGCATCACGGAGAACTCGTGCACGAGGGCGCGTTAGTGGCGCCCAGGAAGGGTGCGCCAGATCTCGAACAGGCGTGGCGCGCCTGGCGTGCGTGGACGGACGCCCATGCCGAAGATCCGGAGCTGGCGGCCAAGACCGGCCTGATCGAGCGCATGATCGAGGCCCTGCCCGCGATCCTGTCCGGGCGGACGAAGGCCACGGCGGTCATGTTCCCCGGCGGCTCGTTCGAGCTGGTCGAAGCGGCGTACCGGGGGAACCCTACGGCCGACTACTTCAACGACGTGACGGCCGACGCGGTGCGTGCGGAGGTGGACGCCCGCCGCCAGGACGGGGTCCGGCTGCTGGAGATCGGAGCAGGCACAGGCAGCACCAGCGAGCGCGTTTTCGCCCAACTGGCGGGCCGCGATGTCGCCGAGTACCGCTACACGGACGTCTCGAAGGCGTTCCTGATCGATGCGGAGCGGCGGTTCGCCGGCCAGGTGCCGTACGTGTCCTTCGCGATCTTCGACGTGGAGCGGGAGCCCGGCGCACAGGGGCTGGTCGCGGGTCACTACGACATCGTCATCGCCAACAACGTTCTGCACGCCACGAAGGACATCGTGCAGGCAGTGCGTCATGCCAGAGCGCTGCTGCGGCCCGGCGGAGTCCTTGTACTCAACGAACTCGCCCGGAACGACTGGTGGTCCCACCTGACCTTCGGGCTCCTCGAAGGCTGGTGGCGGCCCACGGACGGAAGGCGTATCCCAGGCGGACCCGCGCTGTCCTCGGACTCGTGGCGCGAAGTGTTGCGGGAGTGCGGGTTCGACACGGTCGAACTGTTGGCGGAGCCCGCCCGCGAGCTGGGCCAGCAGGTGCTGCTTGCGCGGGCCGGGTCGTCCGTTCCGCGCCGGGATCCGCGGCCTGCCGAGCCCGCTTCGATCGAGGAGCACGTCCGCGCGGCCGTTGAGCGGATCCTCGCCGAAACGCTGAAACTGAGCGCGGACGATCTCACGGCCGACAAGCCCTTCGCCGACTACGGACTGGACTCGCTCACCGGCGTCTCCCTGGTGCACCGGCTCAACGAGTCGCTGGGCACCGACCTCGATCCGAGCGTGCTGTTCGAGAACCCGTCGGTCAGGCGGCTGACGAGGTTCATCGTGGAAGAGGAGGGCGCCGCCGTTGTGGCTGTGGCGCCTGAGCCGGTTGCGGCACCCGGGCTGTCTGGGGCACCTGAGTTGTCCGCGTCGGCCGGGCGGTCCCTGGGACCCGAACTGTCTGCGGCGACCGGGCGGTCTGCGTCGAACGAGCCGTCCCCGACGACGGCGCGGGCTGGGCAGCCTGCGCCGACTGGGCCGATCGGGCTGACCGAGCCGACTGGGCTGACCGAGCCGACTGGG
This sequence comes from Streptomyces sp. NPDC046939, assembly GCF_040644575.1. Taxonomy (NCBI): domain Bacteria; kingdom Bacillati; phylum Actinomycetota; class Actinomycetes; order Kitasatosporales; family Streptomycetaceae; genus Streptomyces; species Streptomyces sp. NPDC046939. The sequence goes on along the minus strand of NZ_JBEYWV010000018.1, from coordinate 75,777 downwards.
CCGACCGGACCGACCGAGCCGAGCGCGCGGACCGGGCCGACCGCGCGGACCCAGCGCAGCGCGCAGACCGTGCTGACTGCGCCGATCGCGCAGTCTTCGCCGACCGGGCCGACCGGGCCGACCGGGCCGACCGGGCCGACCGGGCCGACCGAGCCGACCAGGCAGTCTTCGCCGACTGGGCCGACCGCGCCGCCCGGGCAGTCCTCGCCGACCGAGCCGACCGTGCGGACCCAGCACAGCGCGCGAACCGTGCTGACTGTGCCGACCGCGCAGTCTGCGTCGACCGGGTCGACCGTGCAGACCGCACGGACCGAGCCGAGCGCGCCGCCCGCGCCGACCGTGCCGCCCGCACTGTCTGAGTCGACCGAGCCATCCAAGCCATCTAAGCCGTCCAGGCCCTCCAGGTCCTCCAGCCCCTCCAAGCCGTCCAAGTCGGCCAAGTCGGCCCAGATCCCCGACCGTGGCCGCGAGCCCGTCGCCATCGTCGGGATGAGTGGTCGGTTCCCGGGCGCCAGGGACGTCGACGAGTTCTGGAACCTGTTGTCGTCCGGCCGGGACGCCGTCTCGAAGGTGTCTCGTTGGGATCTCGCATCGCTGGGCAGCGTCTGCCTGGACGGCGGTCTCCTGGACGGCGTCCACGAGTTCGACCCGCTCTTCTTCGGGATCTCCGGCGCGGAGGCCCTCTACATGGAGCCGCAGCAGCGGCTGTTCCTCCAGGAAGCGTGGCGCGCGCTCGAGGACGCGGGCCACGCGGGCGAGTCGCTCGACCGCGACCGGTGCGGCATCTACGTGGGCTGCGCCGCGGGCGACTACCTGGACATGACGGGGCCGTCCGACTACCCGGGCCAGGCGCTGTGGGGCAACATGAACTCGCTCGTGCCGTCCCGCATCGCGTACTACCTGGACCTGCACGGCCCGGCGATCGCGGTCGACACCGCATGCTCCAGCTCGCTGGTCTCCCTCTACCTGGCGTGCCAGGCGCTGTGGGCGGGCGAGGTCACCTCGGCGATCGCGGGCGGGGTCTACGTCCAGAACTCGCCGCGGCTGTACCTGGCGGCGTCGCGGGCCGGGATGCTCTCCCCGACGGGCCGGTGCCGCTCCTTCGACCAGGCGGCCGACGGATTCGTGCCTGCCGAGGGCGTCGGCGCCCTGATCCTCAAACGGCTCTCGGACGCCGAGGCGGACGGCGACCACATCCACGGCGTGATCCGCGGAATCGGGATCAACCACAACGGCACCACGAACGGGATCGTCGCGCCGAACGGCACCTCACAGGAACGGCTGATCCGGCAGATCTACCAGGACTTCGACATCGACCCGGCGGGGATCGGGTTGGTCGAGGCGCACGGCACCGGAACCAAGCTCGGCGACCCCGTCGAGTTCCGGGCGCTCGATCGCGCGTTCCGCGGCTTCACCGACGCCGAGGGGTTCTGCTCGCTCGGTTCGACGAAGGCATCCATCGGCCACGCGCAGGCAGCGGCCGGCGTGATCGGCGTCATCAAGGCACTCCTTGCGCTGAGGCATGAGGTGATCCCTGGTCTGCCCCACCACACGGAGACGAACTCCAGTGTGACGTTGGACGGCAGCCCGTTCTTCGTGCATACGGAGCCGAGGCGGTGGGACGTGCCGGAAGGCGGCAAGCGGCGCGCCGCCGTCACGTCGCTCGGCGCGAGCGGAACCAACGCCCACGCCGTCATCGAGCAGGCATCGCAGCCGCCCACGCCACCGCGGAGCGGACAGGACGGGCCCCGTTTGATCGCGCTGTCCGCGGCGACGGAGCACGCCTTGCGCGAGCAGGTGGACCAGCTCGCGCGCCACTGCCGCGAGCACCCGGACCTCGGCATCGGCGAGGTGAGCCACACACTCCTGCTCGGCCGCAGGCACCTGCGGCATCGATGGGCGTGCGTGGTCCGGGATCTCGCGGAACTGGAGAACCAGTGCACTGCCTGGCTCTCCGGGCAGGACGACGATCCGGTGCAGAGCGCGGACGCCGGATTGCAGGCGCTGGCCCGACAGTTCCTCGACGGGGGGTCACCGGATTTCGCCGAGTTGTTCCGCGACCGCCGCTATCGCCGCGTCCCGCTGCCGGGCTACCCCTTCGAGCGGGAACGCTACGCGCTGCCGACCCGCGCGACGGCGAACGACAATCCGCAGCACAACAACGGACCGCAGCACGACGCACCGCAGCACGACGAGGCAGTCCTCACCGGCGACGAGTTCTACCTGCGTGAACACCAAGTCCAGGGAACCGGAATCGCCCCGGGCGCCATGTATCTGCAATGGGCAGCGGCGGCGGCAAGCCGGACCCCGAGTGACGCGGTGCGCCTGGACGACATCGTCTTCCTGCGGCCCCTCGCGGTCCCGGGCGCACCGCGCACACTGCGAGTGGATCTCCGCGCGGACGGCGACGCCACCCGTTTCACGGTGTCCTCCACGGAGCCCGCCGGAGACGACGAGCCCGTTCTCCACTGCCAGGGCGAAGTGTCCGCCACAACCGCCACGACCGCCGCGCCGACGACCGCAGCGCAGGCGCTCGATCTGCCCGCAATGCTCCGGGAGTTCCGGCCCACCGCGTTCGACCCCTCCCGGTTCTACGCCGAGTGGCGGGAACGCGGTATCGCCTACGGCCCCACGTTCCAGGGGGTCGTGGCGGTGCACCGGAGTGACGACGAAGACGCGGTGCTCGCCCAACTGCGCCCGCCCGGCGCGGCGCCAGGAACCATGGACGGCCCCGCCCCGCACCCAGCGCTGGTGGACTCGGCGATGCAGTGCATGCGACTGCTCGACGGCAACGGCGACGGCGACGATCAAGTCGGGTTGGTGTTCACCATCAAGTCGGCCGAAGTCCTCGCCCCCGGAGCGACCACGATGTGGGCCCTGGTACGCCGCGCCCAGGACGCGCGCGGCGCGGACCGGATCGACATCGACCTCGCGACCGACGACGGCACGGTGTGTCTGCGTCTGCGCGGCATCGCGGGCCGTCGAACCGAGCGGACACCGGACCCGGCGGACGACGCCGTCACGCTGCTGCCGGTGTGGGATCCGGCCCCCCTTCATCAGCGGACGGAATCCGCGCCGTGGCCGCAGAGTCCCGCGTCAGTGGGCGTCATCGCGTCCCCAGGACAGGCGCGGGACGTTCTCCTCGCGCGCTGCCCGGGCGCGCACATCATCGCGGACCCGGCGCAGAGCACGTACGACAACCTGGAGAAGGCCATCCGGTCGGTCCCGGAACTGGACCATCTGATCTGGGTTGCGCCTGCGGCCGCCGACGACCGGTCCGGTGCGAGCGTCGTCGAGAGCCAGTCCAGCGGCTCCCTGCACGCCTTCCGCACGGTGAAGGCGCTTCTGGCCGCAGGGTACGGCGATCGCTCATTGGGGCTCACTCTGATCACCGAGCGGGCGCACCCCGTCCATGAGACCGAGGCCGTCGACCCGACACACGCCGGGGTCGCCGGTCTGGCGGGGTCGACCGCGAAGGAATACCCGAACTGGCGGGTGCGGGTGGCGGACGTCGAAGACTACGGCGCGCCCTCTCTCGCCGCGGTGCTCGACCTGGACGCAGACCCGGACGGCAACCTGCGTATCCGCCGCGACGGCCGCTGGCACGAGCAGCGGCTGATGACTGTCGAGCCGGCCGCGCCGACATCGTCCCGGCTGCGGCAGGGCGGCACGTACGTCATCGTCGGCGGGGCGGGCGGCCTCGGCACGGCCATCAGCGCGTACCTGGTTCGCCGGTACCGCGCTCAGGTGGTGTGGCTCGGACGCAGGCCGCAGGACGCGCGGATCGAAGCCGCCATCGCGCAGGCGGCCGGCGCGGACGGGCCCGCACCGCTGTACCTGCGGTGCGACGCCACCGACCTCGCGTCCCTGCGCGCGGCGAAGGACGAGATCGTACGGCGGTTCGGCGCGGTGCACGGCGTCATCCACTCGGGCCTCGTGTTCGAGGGGGCGAGTCTGGCCCGGATGAGCGAGGCGCAGTTCGAGGACGTGCTGCGCGGCAAGGTCGACGCGAGCGTTCGGTGCATGCAGGTGTTCGGCGGTGAGTCGCTCGATTTCGCCTTGTTCCTGTCCTCGATCAACTCCTATCTGAGAGCCATCAAGCAGGCGAACTATGCGGCCGCCTGCACGTTCCTCGATTCCTTCGCACTGACGGTGCGACGCCGCTACGGTGCTGAGGGCAAGGTGCTGAACCTGGGCTACTGCTTCAACAACGCGCCCACCGGGCGCGAACGGAACGCGGTGGTCAGAGCGCAGGCGCCGCTCATCCAGCCGGACGAGCTGACGGCGGCGATCGAACGGCTGTGCGCGGCGCCGGTCAGCAGGCTGACCTTGATGAAGTTCAGTCCCGCGCTTAACGACCGGGGCATCGTGCTGGGCGACGACGAAGTCATCCTCCCCGCAGCCCTGCCGCCGAACGCTGTGCCCGCCGACATCCAGGAAACGGCGGCGGTGCCGGACGGCGTACTGGAGCGGCTGCGCGCCCGCACCGCAGAGCTGACCGCGCTCACGATCTGACCGCGCTCGCGACGATCTGATCGCGGCCTTCGAAGGAGCTGGTGATGATGAAGCGGCTGCTGCTCGACTTCCTCTGGTCCCACCTGTACGCGCTCGGCGCGTTCCGTGAATCCGGGCAGACTCCGGAGGCCGCACGGGAGTCGGCGGGCCTCGCGCCGGGGTATGACGCGTGGTTCGAGGAGTGCCTGCGCGTCTTCGAAGCGGCCGGATACATCGAGCGACGGGACGGCAGAATTCTGCTCGACGCTGCCGTGCGGGACCGGCCGCTCGAACAACTGTGGCGCGAGTGGGAGGCAGTGAAGCCCGCATGGCAGGAGAATCCCGATCTCGCGGCCACCCACCTGCTGGTGGAGACCACCTTGCGTGCGTTCCCCGACATCCTCAGCGGACGGCGACCGGCCACCGAGGTCATGTTCCCCGGGGGATCGCTTGAGCTGGTGCAGAACGCCTACGCGACCAACCCGGCGTCGGCGTTCTTCAACCGCGTGCTGGCCACCGACCTGGTGGCGCGGCTGGAGCGGCGGTCACGAGCCCGGACGGCGGAGGACGCCGCACGGATCCTGGAGATCGGGGCGGGCACGGGTGCCACGAGCGCCGTCGTCCTGGACGCGCTGCGGTCCGCGCGCCTCGACGTGCGCGAGTACTGCTACACCGACATATCGAGGGCCTTTCTGCACCACGGGGAGCGTTCGTTCGGTGCGGAGAATCCTTGGCTGACCTGCGAAGTCCTGGACATCGAGCGCCCGGTGGCGGATCAGGGGTTCGCCCTCGGCGGGTACGACGTCGTGGTCGCCGCCAACGTCCTGCACGCCACCCGCGACATCCGCCACACCCTGCACAACGCCAAGGCGCTCCTCAAGCCCGGCGGACTGCTGTTCCTGAACGAGCTGACCGCGAACAACCTGCTCAGCCAGTTCTCGTTCGGCCTCCTCGACGGTTGGTGGCGCTACGAGGACCCGCACCTGCGCATCCAGGGCAGCCCGCTGCTCTCCACAGCACACTGGCGGCACGTCCTGACGCGGGAGGGATTCCGCGCGATCACCCTGCCCGCGCAGGAGGCCGAGGATCTGGGACAGCAGATCATCGTGGCCGAGAGCGACGGCGTCATACGGCAGGCGACGGCCGTACCGCGCCCGTCAGCGCCGCAAGTGGCGCCGGGACGCGAGAGTCCCGCGCCAACCGTGGCCGATCACAGCGCCGGGAGCGAGCCCGGAGATCGTCTGCGCGCCCATATCGAGGCGGTCGCGCTCGATGTGCTGGCAGCGGCGTTGGACATCCCGCGGACGAGGATCGGGCGGGACGAACCCTTCTCCAACTACGGGCTCGATTCGATCTTCGCGGTCAACGTGGCCCGCACCCTCGGCGGGACGCTCGGCATCGACCTCGACATCACTGTGCTGTTCGAGCACAACACCCTCGCCGAACTCGGCGAGTTCATCGTCTCCGAATACGCCGAGGAACTGCGGGATGCGCTTCCGGCAGAGCCCGCACCGCCGGACCGGACGCCTACTCCTGTCCAGCCTCAGTCTGAGTCTCAGCCTCAGCCCGATCTCGACGATGAGGCCGCGCTCGACGGCATGGCGATCGTCGGCATGTCCGCACGTTTCCCCGGGGCCGACGACGTCGACGAGTTCTGGCGGATCGTCGAGCAAGGCAGACGGTGCATCACCGCGCCGCCGGAGAAGCGTGCGGACTGGGCTTCCTACGGCGACGAGGCAGCCGCGCTGCGAGGCGGATTCCTCGATGGCGTGCACGAGTTCGACCCGCTCTTCTTCCGCATGTCGATGACCGAGGCGCGCCAGGTGACGCCGGAGCTGCGCCTGCTGCTGATGGCGTCGTGGAACGCCGTCGAGGACGCGGGCTACCGGCCGGCCGAGCTGCGGAAGCGGCCGACGGGCGTGTTCGTCGCCACGACGCAGAGCGAGTACCGGCCCGCGGCCACGGACCTGATGAGCCTGCCGTCGCCCGCGATGGTGCCCAACCGGATCTCGTACCTGCTCGACCTCAACGGCCCCAGCGAGCAGTACGACACGACGTGCTCGTCCTCGTTCGTGGCCCTGCACCGGGCGATCCGGTCGATCCGCGACGGCGAGTGCGAGCAGGCGCTCGTCGGCGGGGTGAACCTGGTGATGTCGCCCGCGGGGTTCGGCGGGATGCGGGCCGCGGGGATGCTCAGCCCGAGCGGCGACGTCCGGCCGTTCCAGCAGGACGCCGACGGTACGGCGCGCGGCGAGGGCGTCGCCGCCGTACTGATCAAACCGCTGCGACGGGCCGTGGAGGACGGGGACTTCATCCACTGCGTCGTACGCGGCACCGGTGTGGCCCACGGCGGCAGAGGGGTGTCCTTCACGGCACCGAACATCAGGGGGATGAAGGCCGCCGTCGCGCACGCCTACGCCGACGCCGGGCTCGATCCGGGCGCCGTGGACTACATCGAGACCCACGGCATGAGCTCGCTCCTGGCGGACAGCGCGGAACTGGCGGCGCTCGGCGCCGGACTCCGCAGCAAGGACGACAGCAAGGCCGACAGCGAGGACGGCAGTAAGGACGGCAGCGAGGACGTGACGTATCTGGGCAACCTGAAGCCCTGCATCGGTCACACGGAGGTCGTCTCCGGACTGGCCGCCCTGGTGAAGACCGCGCAGGCCATGCGGCACGGCGTGATCCCGGCGCTCCCGGGCTTCGGGCGGCTGCACCGCGACCTCTCCCTCAAGGGGACGCGGCTGCGCATCGCCGCGCGGAACCTGCCGTGGCCCGAGCGCACCGACGACGCCGGTCGGCCGCTGCCGCGCCGCGCGGGCCTGCACAGCTTCGGGATCGGCGGCGTCAACGCGCATGTGGTGCTGGAGCAGCACGTCGCCCCCGTGGACCGGGACGACGACCCGGGTCCGCAGGTCCTGGTGCTCTCGGCGCGGGGCGTCGACGCGCTGCGCGAGCGGGCGCGCCGCCTGATCGACCGGTTCGTCGCGGCGGATCCGCGCTCCTGGGCGGACATCGCGTACACGTTGCAGGTCGGCCGGGAAGCGATGAGCTGCCGACTGGCGTTCGTGGCGCGGAGCACCGACGACGCCGCCCGCGTTCTGGGCGGTTGGCTCGACGGCGACCCGGACACGCTCGCCCGCGTGGCGTTCGCCGACGGCGTCGATCCCACTGCCGCCGCCGAGGGCGACGGGATGCCGCCGCGGCTCGACCAGGTGGCGGAACAGTGGGCCGAGGGCACGTCCGTGGACTGGGACCTGCTGCATCACGGCGCTCGGCGCAGGCGGATCCCACTGCCTGGATACCCCTTCGCACGGCTGACGTGCTTCACCGAACAGGCACAGGCGCAGGAGCAGCCGCAGCCGCAGGAGCAGGCACCGCGGCCGGATCAGGCATCACCCACCCTCGTCGGCCCTCCGGACGCCGAAGCCTTCGTCGCCGACCTCGTCGCCTCGGTTCTCGGCCTGTCGCGCGACGAGATCGACGGCACGAGGTCGCTCGCCGACTACGGTCTCAACTCCCTGCTCCTGGTCGCGATGCTGGGCCGGATCCGCAGCGTGTTCCCGGAATTCCAGCCGGGATGGTGGCAGCCGCACGACACGCTGAACGACGTGGTCGCGAGGCTGCCCGTGGCGGCGGCCCGCGCCACGCGCGCGTCGGCCCCGGAACTGGTGCACCTCAACGGGGCGACCGAGGGCCGGCCGGTGTTCTGGATCCACGGCGCCCTCGCCGGCGTCGAGTCGTACCGCACGATCGCCGAGCGGATCGACCGCCCGTTCTACGGCATCCAGGCCCGGGGCCTGCTGACCGAGGACGCGCCGATCGAGGGCGTCACGGCCATGGCCGAGTACTACACCGGGATCATCCGCTCGGTGCAGCCCGAGGGACCGTACGACATCGGTGGCTTCTGCCTCGGCGGCATCGTCGCCTATGAGGTGACCCGGCGGCTCCAGGCGCAGGGCCAGGACGTGACCTCGTTGACGATGGTGGACTCGCCGGACGAGACCGGTCTGGCGAAGTCGAACGCGAACGGGTTCCAGTCGGCGCGGAGCGCGGCTCTGCAGGTCGTCAACTCCCTGCTCTGGCCGCCGGGGGAGAAGGACCCTGCGGCCCTGCGCGACCGCCTCATCCACCGGGACGAGGTCGCGGAGGAGCTGGACGAGGACGCGTTCGTCCTGCGGCTCGCGGACTTGGCGGCCGGGCGTGGGCTCGCCATGAAACCTGCTCAGATCGCACGGTTCATCCAGCGCAATATGGCGATCCAGCTCGCCTACCGGCTCGGCGAGCACACCATCAGGCCGCTGCCGCGACCGGAAGCCGTGGTGTGCACCTACTTCCGCAACCGGCGCGGGCTCTTCCTGGGCGAGACCGAACCCTACTTCCAGGTCGTCGGCGAGACCTTCTCCCTCGACCACGTGAACTACCAGCAGGACTGGGAGCGCGAGCTGCCGGGACTTCGCCTGGTGGAGATCGACGCCGCGAACCACATGACGATTCTCAACGACGCGGGACCGCTCGCCGCGATCGAGGAGACATGCCTGGCGCTCTACGCGTCCGACGAGATCGGGGCTCCCCGTGACTGACCAGACCGCCGCCGCCCGGACGTACGGCCGCCACGAACCGGTGGCGATCGTCGGCATCGGCTGCCGACTGCCGGCCCGGATCGAGGACCCGACCGCACTCTGGCAGGCACTGCTCGGCGGCGTCGACGCGGTGCGCCAGGTGCCTGCCGACCGGTGGAACGCCACCGCGTGGGCCGACGCGGAGGCGTCAGGACGGGCGGCGAACCGCCGAGGCGGATTCCTCGACGACGTCACGGGATTCGACGCGGAGTACTTCGGCATCCCACCGGCCGAGGCACGGCAGATGGACCCGCAGCAGCGGATCGCCCTGGAGGTGGCGTGCGCCGCCGTCGAGGACGCGCGACGTTCCACGGCGAGTCTCGCGGGCACGCGGACCGGCGTCTTCATCGGCGCGATGTGGCAGGAGTACGCCCTGTTCACGCAGGGCGCGGCCGAGGCGATCCACGCCCACTCGGCCATCGGCTGGGACAACTCGGTGATCCCGTCCCGGATCGCCTACGCGCTGGGGCTGCGCGGCCCCGCGATGGGCGTGACGACCGCGCAGAGCTCCTCCTTGGTCGCGGTGCACCTGGCCGTGCAGAGCCTGCGCTCCGGCGAGTCGGACTTCGCACTCGCGGGCGGCGTCAACCTGATGCTGCACCCGAACACCTCGGTGGCCATGACGAAACTCGGCACCCAGAGCCCCGCCGGCCTGTCCCGGGCCTTCGACGGCGACGGCGACGGCTACGCCCGGGGCGAGGGCTGCGCCGTGGTCGTGCTGCGCCGGCTGTCCGATGCCCTCGCCGACGGCGACCGCGTCTACGCGCTGGTGCACGGCAGCGCCGTCAACAACGACGGCGCGACCGACGGCCTGACCGCCCCCGGCCACGAGGCGCAGACGGAGGTGCTGCGCTCGGCGTGGGAGAACGCGGGCGTCGCGCCGTCCGCGGTGGCGTACGTCGAGGCGCACGGCACGGGCACGCCCCTGGGCGACGTGACGGAGGCGGGCGCGCTCGGCACCGTGTTCGGGGCCGACCGGCCCGCCCCGCTGCGCATCGGCTCGGCGAAGACGAACTTCGGCCACCTCGAACCGGCGGCCGGCGCGCTCGGGCTCATCAAGGCCGCGCTCGCCGTGCACCATGGCGTCATCCCACCGAGCCTGCACTTCCGCACGCCGAACCCGCGCATCGACTTCCCCGCCGAACGCCTGGAAGTGGTCACCGAGGCAACCGCGTGGCCGGGCGGGCCGCGCTTCGCTGGAGTGAGCAGCTTCGGATACGGCGGAACCAACGCGCATGTCGCCGTCGGCGAGGCGCCCGGGACCGCGCCGGTGCCGGACCCGCCGGACGCGGACGGCCCGGTCTGCCTGACCGTGTCCGGCACGAACGCGCACGCGCTCGCACGCAACGCCGCACGCCTCGCCGACCACCTCGGACAGTCGTCGCCCGAGGCAAGGCTGTCCGACGTCGCCCACTCGCTGGCGACGACACGCACACAGCACCCGACGCGCGGCGTGGTCATCGCAGGAACGACGGACGAGGCGGTGGCCGGTCTGCGGGCACTCGCCTCGGACGAGAGCCACGACGCGGTGGTGACGGGCGCGGCCGTCGAACGCGGTCGCGTCGCGTTCGTCTTCCCCGGCCAGGGCGCCCAGTGGTGGGGGATGGGCCGGTCGCTGTGGGAGCAGAACGACGCGTTCCGCGAGGCCGTGACGGCCTGCGACGACGCCCTCGCCCCGTACACCGGTTACTCGGTCGCCGCGGTGGTGCGTGGGCAGGACGACGGTTCCGCGCCGTCCTTCACGCGCACGGACGTGGTGCAGCCCGCGTTGTTCGCCATGTACGTCGGTCTCGCCGCGATGTGGCGCGCCTGGGGCGTCGAGCCCTCGGCGGTCGTCGGCCACAGTCAAGGTGAGGTGGCCGCGGCGGTCGTCAGCGGGGCGTTGAGCCTGGCGGACGGCGCCCGCATCGTGGCGTTGCGCGCCCGGGCCGTGCACGCACACGCGCCGGACGGAGCGATGGGGCTCGTGGAGCGCCCGGTCGGTGAGGTCCTGGAGAAGCTGGCGCCCTACGGCGAGGCGCTGTCCGTCGCGGTGGTGAACACCGCGCGGTCGACCGTCGTGGCCGGGGACGCCGAGGCGGTGGACCGCTTCCTTACGGAGATGGAGGCCACCGGCGCGTACTGCCAGCGTGTGGACGTGGATTACGCGTCGCACAGCCCGCACATGGACGCGCTGCTGCCCCCGCTGCGCGAGCAGCTCACCGGGCTTGCCCCCACGGACGCGGGGATCGCCTTCTATTCGAGCGTGACGGAGCAGCGGGCGGCCGGTCCCGAGCTCGACGCGGACTACTGGTGCCGCAACTTGCGCGAGCCGGTGCGCTTCGACCGCGCGCTTGAACGCCTGCGAGCGGACGGGTTCGGGGTCTTCGTCGAGGTGAGCCCGCATCCGGTGCTCCAGATAGCCCTGGCGCAGGGAACCGAGGCCGACGGGTCGGCCGTCGTGGTGGGCAGCCTGCGCCGCAATCACGGCGGGATCGAACAAGCGCTGCGGGCGCTCGGAGAGCTGCACGTCCAAGGGGTGCCGGTCCCATGGAAACAAGTGTTCTCGGCGTTTGATACGCGCCGGGTGGACCTTCCGACGTATGCGTTCGAACACCGCAGCTACTGGCTGGACGAGCACGACGACCCGATCCCGGTCGCCGACAGTGCTTCGTGGCGCGCGGACGTGATGGCGCTGCCCGGACCCGAGCGCCTGGGAGCGATGGTCGCGCTCGTCACGGAGGAGGCCGCGGCCCTGCTCGGCCGGCCCGCGGAAGGCGTGCGCCCCGACGCGACATTGCGTGACCAGGGTTTCGACTCGCTCATGGTGGTCGAGCTGCGCAACCGGCTCAGCGCACGGACCCGGGTCGCGCTGCCCACCGTACTTGCCTTCGACTACCCCACACCTCAAGCGATCGCGGCACTGCTGCTGACGCACGCGGAGGAGCGGTACGAGGCCCCGGACGTCTCGACCGACGTCGCGGCGACGCCCAGCCGGTCCGACGACGACTCCGACGATGACGACCCCGTCGTGATCGTGTCCATGGCCTGCCGGCTCCCGGACGGGATCGACACGCCCGAAGCGTTCTGGGACCTGCTCGTCGACGGCCGCGAAGCCTCGTGCCCGTTCCCGCGGCGCTGGGACGGCTGGGATCTCAGCACGCTGGAGGAGACGGAGCGCGACGCCACCGGCAGGCGCTTCGAACGCAAGGGAGGATTCGTACGGGACGTCGAGGACTTCGACGCGGCGTTCTTCGGGCTCAGCCCGCGTGAGGCGCTGTCCCTCGACCCGCAGCAGCGGCTCGTCCTGGAAGTCGTGTGGGAGGCGTTCGAACGCGCCAATCTGCCCGCCGCCTCCCTCGAAGGCAGCAACACGGGCGTCTACCTCGGCGCGATGAGTTCGGACTACGACGTCGCCCGGCGCTGGGACGTCGGGAGCAGCGACGGCTACAAGATCACCGGCAACGGGTCGAGCCTGATCTCCGGGCGCGTGGCCTACACCCTCGGTCTGTCCGGCCCCGCGCTCACCGTCGACACCGCGTGCAGTTCGTCGCTCGTGGCCCTGCGCCTGGCGTGCGAGGCCCTGCGCAGCGGCGAGTGCGACCTGGCGCTCGCCGGCGGAGTGACCGTGATGAGCACCCCGCAGATCTTCGTCGAGTTCAGCCGTCTCAACGGGCTCGCGGCCGACGGCCGCTGCAAGAGTTTCGCCGACGAGGCCGACGGGACGAGCTGGGCGGAAGGCTGCGGCGTCCTGGTGCTCAAGCGCCTCTCGGACGCGCGGCGCGACGGTGACCGTGTCCTGGCCGTGGTGCGGGGCACCGCCATGAACCAGGACGGCCGGGGCCAGGGGCTCACCGCGCCGAACGGCCTCGCACAGCAACGCGTGCTGCGCGGCGCCCTGGCCGACGGGGGACTGACCCCGGCCGACATCGACGTCGTCGAAGCGCACGCGACCGGCACCGTGCTCGGCGACCCCATCGAGGCCGGCGCCCTCTCCGCGGTGTTCTCGGGCCGCCTGCGCCCCTTGCACCTGGGATCGGTCAAGTCCAACATCGGCCACGCCCAGGCGGCCTCCGGCGTCATCGGCGTCATCAAGATGGTGCTGGCGCTCCAACACGAGCGGCTGCCCCGCACCCTCCACGCGGAGAAGCCGAACACTCGCGTCGACTGGAGCGGCGGCGAACTGGCGCTCCTGCAAGAGCCGAGGCCGTGGCCGCGGACACGGCGGGTCCGGCGCGCCGGCATCAGCTCCTTCGGTATCAGTGGCACGAACACGCACGTCATCATCGAAGAAGCACCGTCGACCGCACCGGCGCCCGCACCGGCGACCGCACTGGCCACCGCACCGGCGACCGTCGACGCGGACCAGCCCGGCGAGGATCTCGTCCACCCCTTGGTGATCTCGGGCACCGACGCGGACGCCTTGCGTGCGCAGGCCCGGCACTGGGCCGACTGGCTCCAGACGCGGCCCTCCGCGCCGATGCGGGACATCGCCTACACCTCCGCCGTCGGCCGTACGCACTTCGACGCGCGCGCCGTGGTTTTCGCGGGCAACGCCACGGATGCCGCCGAAGCCTTGCGGGCGGTCGAGCCTGCCTCCGGCACGGCGCGGGGGAAGGTCGCCTTCGTCTTTGGCGACGGCGACGGCGACGGCGGTGGCGGTGGCGGTGGCGGTGGCGGTCAGGATGCGCAGCCGCCAGGGACGAGCCGGAAACTCCTTGAGCAGAGTGCGGTGTTCCGCGACACCGTGGCGGAGTGCGACGCGGTCCTCTCGCCGTTGACCGGCTGGTCCGTGCTCAAGGTGTTGCGCGGCGAGGAGGACGCGAACGGTGAGGACGTGCTGCCGTGCATACTGTTCGCGACCTCCCTCGGACATGCGGCGCTGTGGCGCAGCTGGGGCGTGGAACCGGCGGCGGTGGTGGGCGACGCGCAGGGTGAGGTCGCCGCCGCGGTGGTGAGCGGGGCGCTGAGCCTGGAGGACGGCGCCCGCGTCGTCGCCCGTCGTGCTCGCGCGCGCTCGGGGGACGCGGACGGCGGCGCGATGCCAGGGATCGTCCCTTCCCGGGCTTCCATCCCCTTCCATTCGAGCCGGACCGACCACGCGTTGGAGCGGCTGCGCGGTGACGGCTTCGGAGTCTTCATCGAGGTCGGTCCGCCCGCTGATGAGAGTGGATCGGGCGGGATGGACCAACTCTGGCGAGCGGCCGCCACGTTGTTCGAGCGGGGCTTCCCTCTGGACTGGGAGCGCGTCCTCGGATCCCGTGGCGCCCGCAAGGTCGACGTCCCGACGTACGCGTTCCAACGCCAGCGCTTCTGGCTCGGCGAGCTACCGGCCGGGCTCGTTACGGTGACAGGCAGTCAGCCCACACACGAACACCCGTGGTTCGGCGCGATCACGACTCTCGCCGGCGGCGGCGGTCACCTGTTCACCGGCCGGCTGTCGCTGGACGACTCCCCGTGGCTGGCCGATCATGTCGTCGGCGGGCAGGTCTACGTGCCGGGCGCGGGCTTGATCGACGCCGCGCTGTTCGCCGCCCGGACCGCGGGCGCCGACGCCGTGGCGGACCTGACGCTGCTTGAGCCGGTCGTCCTCCTTCCGGGCCGCGCGCTGCGCATTCAGGCCACCGTCGGCGATCCGGACGCGCACGGGCGGCGCCCCTTCGCGTTCCACAGTCAGCCCGAGGACACGGACGAGCCGCTGACCTGGCAGCAGCACGTGACCGGAGAGTGCGTGACCCACGCGCGCGCCGACGCCACGACGCCGCCGCCGGACATCGAGAACTGGCCGGTGCCCGAGGCCCAGCCGCTCGACGTCGAAGCCTTCCACGGACGAGCCCTCGCGAACGGGCTCGACTACGGCCCGGCTTTCCGGGGACTGCGCGAACTCGCCCGCCGCGACGGCGTCTACTACGCGCGGGTGTCCCTTCCGGACGCGCTGGACCCGGCCGGCCACGGCCTGCATCCGGCACTGTTCGACGCGGCACTGCAGGTCGTCGTCGCCGGGCTGATGGAGGCGGGTGCGGCTCATGGGCCGCTCGTCCCGTTCATCTGGTCGGACGTCGAGCTATTCCGTGCCGGGGGCAGAGAACTGACCGTACGCGTGTCGTTCGCGTCCGGCGGGGACGAGGGCCTCGCCCCTGCCACCGTGTGGCTGACGGACCCGGCAGGCCACCTGGTGGCCCGGATCGGCGGGCTCCAGTTCCAGCACGGCAGACGTCGCGGACACCCGTTCGCCGAGCACCTCTACCGCGTCGGCTTCGCACCCGTGGACCCCGTGGACCCCGTGGCCGAGACCTTCGACCCTGCGGGCAACCTCGTGGTCGGTGACGCCGAGTTGGGCGCGGGGCTCGGCGCCGACGTCGTACCCGACCTGGACGCCCTCGTGAAGCGGCTCGACGTCCGGGCGGACACGCCGCGACGGCTGCTGTTCGCGCTGCCTGGCGGCGCGTCCGCTCAGTGGTACGACGCGGAACGCACCGCCGCCGAAACGCTGCGGACGCTTCAGTTGTGCCTCGGCGATGCCCGGCTCCAGGGCACCGAACTGGTCTGGATCACCCGTGACGCCGTGTCCTCGAACCCCGGCGACGGGGTGGGCAATTGGGCCGATGCCGCCGTGTGGGGCATGGTGCGTACAGCCCGCACGGAACAACCTGAGCGCGTCCTGCGCCTGATCGACCTCGATCCCGGTACCCCGGACTTCCGGCCCCTGGCACGCGTGATCGCGAGCGGCGGCGAGCCGGAGTGCGTGCTGCGCGGCGAGACCGTTTACGTGCCACGGGCGAGGCCGACCGCAGGCGAGGTCGACGCGCTCGTCCTGCCGGATGAAGGAAGCTGGCACCTGTGTCAGCGGGAAGACGATCAGGTCGATGTGGCCGCCGCCCCGCACGACGAGGGCGCGCCGGAGCCGGTCGGGCCGGGGGAGGTCCGCGTCGAGGTGCGCGCCGCCGGGGTGAGCCCGGGGCACGCTCAGGTCCTGGGGTTCGCGGGGATCGTCGTGGAGGTTGGTAGCGGCGTCACCTCCCTGCGCCCGGGTGACCGGGTCATGGGCAGTGCGGCAGGCGCGCTCGGCAATCGGATCAGGGTGGACGCTGCCGCCCTCAGGCCGATGCCCGCGAACCTCACCTTCGCGCAGGTGGCCGCCGACCCTTCCCCGTACGACGCGAAGCCGGACAACAGGACGTTCAGCGCCTTCGACGTACGCGACGCGCCGTACGCCCTGCGCCACGCGCGGCAGAATGCCGCACATAGGACCGTGCTGACCTTGCCACGCGCCCTCGACCCGGACGGCACCGTGCTGATCACCGGCGGTCTCGGCGAGCTCGGCAGCGCGCTCGCCGCGCACCTGGTCCGCGCGCACGGAGCACGGCGGCTCGTGCTGCTGTCGCGGCGCGGTGGCAACGCCCCCGGAGCCGGTACGTTCGTGCGGGAGCTGGAAGCCGCGGGCGCCGAGCGGGTGGACCTGGTCGCGGGCGACGTCGCGGACCGGGCCGCAGTGGCCGCCGTACTGGATGGGATCGACCCACACCACCCCCTCACGGCCGTGTTCCATCTCGCCGGCGTGCTCGACGACGGCCTGGTGGAGGGCTTCACCGCGGAGCGGCTGCACCGGGTGATGGCACCCAAGGTCGAGGGCGCACGCCTCCTTGACGAGTTGACGGAGCGCCTTGACCTGGCCGCGTTCGTCCTCTTCTCCTCGGCGGCCGGAACGCTGGGCACAGCGGGACAGAGCGGGTACGCCGCGGCGAACGCGACGCTCGACGCCCTGGCGGCGAACCGGCGCAAGCGGGGCCTGCCTGGACTCAGCCTCGCGTTCGGGCTCTGGGAACAGGCCGGAGTGGGCATGACCGCCCACCTCGGCAAGGCCGAGCTCGGACGCCTGCGGCGGCAGGGGATCGGCGCGCTGACCTTGGCCGAGGGCCTGCATGCCCTGGACGTGGCGCTCGCGCGGCCCGAGCCCCACCTGATGCCCGTGCGCCTGGAACTGGCGTCGTTGCGCCACGCACTCGGCGACGCGGAAGCGCCTCCCTTGCTGCGCGACATGCTGAGGCGCACCACTGACAGGCGGGACGCCGAAGTCACCGAGACCGAGGAGTCGTTCGACACGCGGATGGCGACCGCCTCCGAAGCCGAACGAGCGGCTCTCCTGCTCGGCCTCGTCCGCAGCGAGGCCGCCGACGTACTCGGCCTGCCCGGACCCGACAGCGTGCCGGCCGACAGAGCACTGCGTTCCCTCGGGATCGACTCGCTCACCATGGTCCAGTTGCGCAAGCGCCTCGCCAAGCGGCTGGACACCACGCTGCCCGCCACCCTGGTGTTCGACCACCCGACCCCCGACGCGATCGTCGGGCTCCTGCTCCACGACGCCACCACCCTGAAAGGCAACGAGAAGTGAAGACAGAGGCCCTGTTCATCGCGGGTGTCGCCACCTACCTGCCCCCGGCGACCAAGGTGGAACAAGCCGTCTCCGACGGCCGGTTCGACGCCCAGGACGCCGAGGACACGCAGCTGGAGTCGGTCTGCGAGGCCACGGACGAAGCCCCGCCCGAGATGGCGGTGGCCGCCGCCAGGAACGCCCTGGCACGGTCGGGCCATCGGGCCGAGGACGTCGCGCTGCTGCTGCACGCCTGCGTGTACTTCCAGGGCCTCGAGCTCTACCCGACGGCCTCCTACATCCACCGCGAGGTGCTCGGGGACCATTCGGCGCTCGCCTTCGAGGTCAAGAACGCCTCCAACGGCTGCATGACCGCGCTGGACATCGCGGCCCGCTCCCTCGCCGCCACCGACGACGTGGCGGCCCTTGTGACCACCGCCGACAAGGTCAGTCCGCCCGCGATCGACCGCTGGAACAGCGACATCGGCATCGTCCCCGGCGACGGCGCGTCGGCGATGGTGCTCAGCAAGAGGTCCGGGTTCGCCCAGGTGCTGAGCACCTCCACGGTGTCGGATCCCACCCTGGAGGGCCTGCACCGTGGCGACGCGCCCTTCACGCCTCACCACGACCCCACGCACCCCGTCGACCTGCGCGTGCGCAAACTGCAGTACCTGGGAGACGTGGAGCTGGACGAGTTCACCCGCCGATTCCGGGCCGGTCTCAGCAGTTGCGTCGAGCGAGCCCTGCACGACGCGGGCGTCCGTCAGAGCGACGTGGCCCGGTTCGTCGTTCCGCACTTCGGGCGCACCGTGCTGCAGCGCGAGGTCCTCGCCGCACTCGACATCGACCTCGACCTCACGACCTGGTCCTGGGGCCGCACCGTCGGCCACCTCGGCGCGGGCGACCAGATCGCCGGACTCGGCCACCTCGTGGAGGAGCGGGCCGTGGACGCCGGCGACCTCTGCATGCTGCTCGGCGTCGGCGCGGGCTTCACCTGGACGTGCGCCGTGGTCCGGATCGTAGAGCTTCCCGAATGGCCGACGCCGCAGGCCGACATCGATCTCGGGGGCGGAAGGATCTGATGCGCTGCTACGTCTTCCCAGGCCAGGGCACCCAGAAGAAGGGGATGGGACGCAGCCTGTTCGCACGGTTCCCCGACCTCCGTGACCGCGCCGACCGGGTGCTCGGATACTCGATCGAGGAGCTCTGCCTGGACAACCCGGAACGACGGCTGGCCGAGACCGCGTACGCGCAGCCCGCGATCTACGTCGTCAACGCGCTGCACTGGGCGGCGGCGCAAGAGGACCTGCCGCCCGCCGACTTCTTCGCGGGACACAGCCTCGGCGAGTACAGCGCACTGTTCGCGGCCGGCGCCTTCGACTTCGAGACCGGCCTGACGCTGGTGCGACGCCGCGGGGAACTGATGAGCCAAGTCAGCGGCGGCGCGATGGCCGCGGTCGTCGGCGTCTCCGAGCGGATCGTCGAGGAGACCCTGAAGCGGCACGATGCCACGGGCGTCGTCATCGCCAACTACAACGCGCCCGAGCAGTTCGTGCTCTCCGGCAGCCGGGAGGAACTGGCGCGGCTCCGGCCGGTCTTCGAGAAGACGGAGGGCGTCCGGGGCTTCGTCCCGGTCCGGGTCAGCGGCCCCTTCCACGCACCGGCGATGGCCCCGGCCGCCGCGCGCTTCCGCGAGGTGCTGGCCTCGGTCGACGTGGGCGAACTGCGGACACCGGTCATCTCCAACGTGACCGGCCGGCCCTTCGGCCCCGATGCGCGGGAAGTCCGCGATCTGCTCGCCGAGCAGATCGCCAAGCCCGTCCGCTGGACCGACTGCATCGGATACCTGCGGGACGCGGGCGTGTCGGCCTTCACGGAACTGGGCGAATCGAAGGTGCTGACCTCGCTCATCGACCGGATCACCGCCGCGGAGGAGCCCGCGCCCGACCCACGCCGGGACCTGGACCCACGCCAGGACCTGGACCCGCGCCGGGACCTGATCGAGCGGATCAAGCGCGAGGTCCTCCAGCCGGAGATCGGCGACGAGGCGCTGGGCTTCGCCGACGACGCGTCGTTCCGGCAGCTCGGCCTGAACTCCATCATCTACGTCCGCCTGGCCCGCCGCGCCGGGAAGGTCTTCGGCGTCCCGCTCAAGCCGGACGTCATCTTCCAGCACCGTTCCTGCGCCGCCCTGGCGGACCACCTCCTGACCCGCGACGACCTCGACGGAGCCGCCGCGGCGCCCGAGGCCCCGCCCGCGCCCCTGCGCGAGTACCAGGACGAGCGGGTGACGGCCCTGCTGCGCGACTGCGCGAACGGGTCCCTCAGCGTGGACCGGACCGTCGAGGCGATCCGCGCCCTCGCGTGACGAGCGCGGAACGCGCCCATGGGCGCCCTCACGTCGCGCTGCGTTCGCTGGCCTTGCTGTACGCGCGTGCCACGGCGGGCGCGTGCTCCTCCTCGGGGCGTCCCGCGCGGAGCAGTTCGCGCCACTGCTCGACGCTCCAGTCGCCGGGAGTGGTGGTGGCGATGAAGTCCTCCAGGAGCCGGACGAACCGTGCGGGGTCGGTGTGGTGGGGGAAGTGCCCGGCGCCGGGGAAGATCTCCAGCCGGCTGCCGGGCATCGCCTGGTGGGCGAGATGCGCGTGGGCCACGGGCAGCACGCTGTCGCGGTCGCCCCAGACGAGGAGGGTGGGTATGCCCTGGACCAGATAGCAGCGGTCCAGCATGGTGATCACTTGGCCGCGCCAGTCGGCGACGGCTCGCAGCGTCCGCGTGAAGGCGGCGCGGGAGCTCTGGTCGGGCAGGGCGTCGACCACGTTGACGAGGTCGGCCGCGTCCACACCGAGCCCGGTGTCCAGCAACTGGAGGGTGCGGATGAACGCGCCGATCTGCCACCGCGCGCCGGGCACCTTCAGCAGGCCGAGCGCGAGCCCCGCGCCGGGCAGCGTCGCGGCCCGCAGGATGGGGGTGACCTGGCGTCCGACCCCGCCTGTCGAGACGAGGACCAGCCGGTCGACGCGCTCGGGGAACTGGTAGGCGAACTGCATGGCGACCCCGCCGCCGAAGGAGTGCCCGACGAGGGTGACGCGGTCGATGCCGAGTACGCCGAGGAGGTCACGGAGACCGTTGGCGTACGCGGCGACCGAGTAGTCGGCGCGCGGCTTCGCCGAATCGCCGTGCCCGAGCAGGTCGGGAGCGAGGACGGTGTGCCGGCGCGCGAGGGCCGCGATGCAGTCCTCCCACTGCGCGGAGGTCGCGCCGACGCCGTGGATGAGCAGGACGGCGGGGCCTTCGCCGGTGATCCGGTAGGCGCGGCGGTAGCCGTGGACGGTGGAGAAGGTGAGCGTGCTGCCCCCTCGCGGCGCACAGGTGGCCGGGCCGCGGACCGGAACGATGCGCCAGGATCGTTCCCCACGTGAGCGGTTGTCCGCGGGTGTGCGTGCGGGATCCAGTTCCCCGGGCCCCGTACGCCGAGTGTACGAAGCACGGTGCGGCGGAGGGTTTCGTGCGGGTTGCGGCTGGATTCCGGTCGGCTCAGATGGAGAAGCGCTCCTTCCTCAGGAGGGGGCGCACCCGCGAGGCGAAGCCGCCCGTGCGGAAGGGCCGTTGCAGCAGACCGGGGCTCAGCTCCTGGGCGAGGGCCGCTGCGATCATGCCCTGGTCCAGGGCCAGCACGAAGTCGCTGACCCGGCCCGTCGTCACGTTGACCGAGTCGCGGAAGCCGTAGCGGTCGTCGTACGCGCCGAAGTCCGCGTCGAGCGCCTGGAGGTTCGCGAGCGCCTCCGCGCGGGCGTAGGGAAACGCGAGGAAGGAGGCGTGCGGGGTGACGACGCCGAGGGAGTTGTAGCCCTCTTCCTGCATGCCGAGGGCGTCGACGCCGTACTCGCGGTAGCCGCCCTCGGGGATGTTGGCGGGGGAGAAGCCCCAGTAGCCGTACTCCGCCTCCACCAGCCCGTGCTCGATCTGACTACGGACGTAACGGGTGTGCGTCACGCCCCATGAGCGCGGGGACCACTCCGCCTCCGGCACGAACAGCGGCACCATCAGCGCCTCGAACATCGACCCGCCCCATGTGGGCACCAGCTTGCGGCCCCGGTAGGTGTAGTGGCCCTGCCAGACGCGGATCCCGTCGAACGTGCCGTACGAGCCCTCGGGTTCCTGCTCCTGGCCCGCGCCGGGCGGCATCGTGCGCAGCAGGTGCCAGTAGTGTTCGGTGGGCAGGCTGCCGTCGGCGATGCCGAGGTAACTGGCCATCCGCGGCTCGGTGTTGAGGGCGCCGTAGTGGTGTCCCGTCGGTTCGCCCTTGCCGGGCTTGTCGGGCCAGAAGCCGCCGCGGAGCTGACCGGGGCCCGCGACCGGGTCGGCCGCGTCGTAGGGCGTGTAGTAGTACGACCAGTCGGCGTCGGCGAGCAACCGCGCGACGCGCGGGCGCAGCGCCGGGGAGGCGTGGGCGGCGATGCGCAGGCCCGTGACGAGCCAGGCGTTGTCCACGGAGGACAGGAACGGCCGGACGGTGTCCCCTGTCTCGGGCCACGCCGTCAGGACCGACCCGTCATGGGCGTCGTACCAGTTGAACCAGAACCCGTGCGCCCGCTCCAGCTTCTCGACCGCCGCGACGGTCCGCGCGAGCCTGCGCTCCATCGTGGCCCGGTCGATGACACCGAGACCACCGGCGGCGGCCGTCGACCAGAGCCCGCAGCCGATGTTCGTCGGCGAGGTCTGCACGGACGGCACCGGGGCGCCGGACCCGCTCGCGTCGGCCTTGTCCGCGACGAGGCCGAGCCCGGTGGTCATCGCCTCGATCGAGCGGTACGTCGAACGGAACCAGGTGCGCAGCAGCGACGGAGCGGGGGCGGCCGAGGCGAGCGGCGTGGCGCCCAGTGCCAGGGCGGCGCCACCGGCGCTCGCCGCGGTCAGGAACGTACGGCGGTCCATGAAGGTCCTTCTTCCGAAAGGGGGAGATGGAGAGACGGGGAAGGGAAGTTCGTGGTGCTCGTGGTGCTCGTGGTGCTCGTGCGGGGGAGAGGGGAGGGCGGGGCCGGCGCATGTCAGGGGTGCGCCGACCCCGCCCGACGGCCCGCGAGGTCAGGTTCGCGGGCCTCAGGGGCGGGACAACGGGGGACTGGGTCCGGCCCCAGGCCGGTGGTCGTGCTCGGTTTGCCGGTCGTGCTCGGCTTTCCGGTCGTGGTCAGAGGCGCGGCAGGATCCGCTCCCGGCCGAGTCCGCCCAGCCAGTGGGCGGCGGGCTTGGGCGTACGGGCGAAGGTCTCCGGGTCCCAGCCGATGAGGCCGAACGTCGCCTCGTAGGTGCCCCACTCGTAGTTGTCGAGGGCGCTCCAGGCGAGGTAGCCGCGGACGTCGAGCCCGTCGTCGAGGCAGGCCGCGACGGCGTCGAGGGCGCCCGCGTAGTAGTCGACGCGGCGCTGCTCGTCGGCCGTGGCGATGCCGTTCTCGGTGACGATCAACGGCATGTCCGGGCCGATGACCTCGGCGGTGTGCCGCAGCGCGTGACCGACGGCCTCGGGGTAGTACTCCCACGACGTGAGCGTGCGCTCGGCGTCGGCGGGGGCCGGGACGGGGCCGTCCGTGCCGATCTTCGTACGGGTGTAGGACTGCACGCCGATCCAGTCGTCGCCGCGCGCCGCCTCGATGAAGACGTCCTCGCGCGGATGGCGGTACGCGGCCGTGACCTCCTCGGCGCCGGGCAGCGCCTGGTAGACCTGGTTGGCGATGGTCCAGCCCACCTGTATCTCCGGGTCGACGGCGCGCACCGCCTTCACCGCGGCGTGGTGCGCCGCGATGACCGCGTGGGTGGTCTCCTCGTCGGGGAAGGGCAGACCGGCGGGCGGAAAGCCCTGGTCGCCGCGTTTGGCGAGCCCGGCCATCACGGCGATCATGTTCGGCTCGTTGATGGTGCACACGTGGCTGACGCCGTCCGCGATGATCGGCGCGCACTCCTCCACGTACCGTGCGAACAGTTCCACGGCGCCGTCGGCGGTGAAGCCGCCCAGGTCCTCGAACCACTGCGGGATCGTGAAGTGGTGCAGCGTGATCATCGGGCGCAGGCCGCGGGCGAGCGCGCCGTCGACCATGCGGCGGTAGTGGGCGATCTCGGCGCGCGAGAAGTGGCCGCGGGCCGGTTCGATGCGAGCCCACTCGACGCTGAACCGGTAGTCGGTGAAGCCGAGTTCGGCCAGCAGGTCCATGTCCTGGTCCCAGCGGTGGTAGCTGTCGCAGGCGTCCAGGCTCGGCTGGTGGATCTTCGCCGCCGGGTCGTGCTCCTTGCGCCACCAGTCGCTGTTGACGTTGTTGCCCTCGATCTGGTGGGCGGCGGTGGAGGCGCCCCACAGGAAGCCGTCGGGGAAGGGCGTGCGGGCAGGGGTGGACGTCATGGTGGTGCCTGTCTTTCTGCGTGCGTGGGGGATGGGCTACGTGCGTGGGGGAGGGCCGGTCACTTCATGCCGGCGGTGGCGATGCCCTGGGTGAAATGCCGTTGCAGGACGGCGAAGACGAGGAGCACGGGCAGGACGACGAGCAGCGAGCCCGCCATGAGCATTCCGTTGCCTCCGCCGACCGTGCGGTTCGGGTCGTTGGCGAACGTCGCGAGGGCCACCGGGAGGGTGTACTTGTCCGGGTCGTTGGTCGCGATGAGCGGCCAGATGAAGTTGTTCCAGGACCCGAGGAACGTGAAGATCGTCAGCGTCGCGAGGGCCGGCTTGACCAGCGGGAGCACGATGCGCCAGAAGATGTACCACTCGCCCGCGCCGTCCATCCGGGCCGCTTCGAGCAGCTCGTCCGGGATGGACTGCATGAACTGCCGCATCAGGAAGACACCGAAGGCGCCGGCGGCGAAGGGCAGCACCAGACCCGCGTAGGTGTCCAGGAGGTTGAGCTGGTTGACCAGGACGAACAGCGGCAGGACCATCAGGTTCGCCGGCACCATCAGGGCGGCGAGCACGACGCCGAAGACCTTCGAGCGGCCGCTGAAGTTGAGCTTGGCCAGCGCGTAACCGAGCATCGAGCAGAACAGCAGATTGCACACGGTCACGAGGACCGCGACGATCACCGAGTTCAGGAAGTAGCGGCCCATGTCGAGCTGGTCGAGCAGATCCCGGAAGTTCCGCAGGGTCCACTCGGACGGGATCCACACCGGAGGGCTGGCGGTGAGGTCCTTCTTCGTCTTGAAGGCGCTGAGCGCCATCCAGAGGAAGGGCGCGGCCATGACCAGCAGGCCGAGCGAGGCGACGACGTAGAGCAGGGGCCTGCGGGCCCGCCCGCCGGAGCGGCGGCCGGTGGGGGTGACGGCGCTCATTTCGTGTTGTCCTTCATCAGTCGCAGTTGCAGCACCGTGATGCCCATGATCACGACGAAGAGGACGTACGCCATCGCGCTCGCGTAGCCCATGTTGAAGAAGCTGAACCCCTGCTTGTACATGTCCAGCGACACGGTCAGCGTGGCGTCGGACGGGCCGCCCTGGGTCATCACGAACGGCTCCTCGAAGACGTTGAGGTAGCCGATCGTGGTGATGACCGTGGCGTACAGCAGCGTCGGGCGCAGCAGCGGCACGGTGATCCGGCGCAGCTCCTGCCAGGTGTTCGCCCCGTCGAGCCGGGCGGCCTCGCGGACCTCCGTCGGGACGGCCTGCAGACCGGCGATGATCAGGACCATCACGGTGCCGAGGTTGCGCCACACCGCCATCAGGATCAGCGACGGCATGGCCCAGGTCTCCGAACCGAGGAAGTCCGGTGCCGTGAATCCGAGTTCGTCGCCGAGTCCGGCGATCAGCCCGTCGGACGGATCGAGCACGAACCGCCACACGATCGCCACGGCGACGATGGTGGTGACCACGGGAGCGTAGAAACCGACGCGGAAGAACGTGCGGGCCCGGTCGATCCCGTTGTTGAGCAGCAACGCGACGAACAACCCGAGACCGATGGTCAGCGGCACCCCGACGACCACGAAGTACGCGGTGTTGAACAGCGCCCGCAGGAACTGGTCGTCGCTGAACAGCTTCACGTAGTTGTCGAAGCCGACGAACTCCGCGTCGAGCGGTCGCCGGACGTTGCGCTGCGCGAAGTCGGTGAAGCTCATCACGAGCGTCGCGACGATCGGGAAGAGCATGAAGACCGCGAACAGCGCGAGGAACGGGGTGGAGAACAGCCAGCCGGCCAGGTTCTGCTTCCCGGTCGAGCGCCTTCCGCGCCGCTTCCTGCCGCCGCCGTCCTGGGGCTCACCGTCCGGAGCCTCGACGGCTCCGGACGGCGCGGGAGTGGGTGTCGTGGTGGACATGGTCCGTCCTTCGGGCTTCCGGCGTCCCGCGCGCGTCCTGGTCGGGAGGGGGAGCGTGCGGGGAGCCGGGGTGGGGGACTTGCTACTGGAGGCGGCGACGACCGCCGCCTCGATGGTGCGGTCGCTTCCGCACGAGCGAACTTCTGCCCGGGCTGCTTCCGCACGGGTGAACTTCCGCAGGAGCTATTTCCGCGGGAGCCACCTCTGTACGAGCTACTTCTGTACGAGGCCTTCGATCTCGGTGTTGGCCGCGTCGAGCGCGCTCTTCGCCGAGGCCTTGCCCTGGGTGACCTTCTCGATCGCGGTGTCGACCTTCGAGGTGATCTCGGTCCACTTCGGCTGGGCCGGGGCGGCCTTCGCCGACTCCATCTGGGTCTTCCAGATCTTCAGGTTCGGGTCGGTGGCCAGCTCACCGGAGTTCCAGGCGTTCACGTTGGCCGGGAGGTCCTTGGTGCGCCGGTACCAGTCGGCCTGGCCCTTGGTGCCGGTGAGGTACGTGACGAACTCCTTGGCGGCGGCCTTGTGCTCGCTGTCGGCGGAGATCGTCAGCGCCGAGCCGCCGGCCATGGAGGCGGAGGTCTCGTCGGCGGGCACGTTGGCGACGGCCCACTTGCCCTTCAGGTCCGGGTAGTTGTCGTCCAGCAGACCCATGTGCCAGGGGCCGCCGAAGAACATCGGTACGGAGCCGTTGTCGAAGTCCTTGGTCACGTCGTAGCCCGGACGCACGGACTTCTCGCTCAGGCCCTCCTTGAAGTAACCGCCGTAGTTCTCCAGGGCCTTGACTGCCTGCGGGCTGTTGGCGACAGCCTTGCCGTCCTCGGTGACGAGCTCGCCGCCCGCCGAGTACAGGAACTGGTAGAAGCTCTGCACGGTGTCGAGGCCGCCCGGCTGGATGGACAGGCCCCACTTGGTGCCGGCCTTGTCCTGGAACTTCTCGGCGGCCTGCCGCAGCTCGGCCATGGTGGCCGGCGCCTTGTCGATGCCGGCCTTCTTCGCCAGGTCGGTGCGGTAGAAGAGGGCGCGGGTGTCGACGTACCACGGCACACCGTAGACGTCACCGTCGTACCGGCCCTGCTTCCAGCCTGCCGGGAAGTAGTCCTTCTCCTTGAAGGTCTTGGTGTCCACCTTCTCCAGGGCGCCCATGTCCGCGAACTCGGTGAGGTAGCTGCCGCCCATCTGCATCACGTCGGGCAGGTTGTTCGCGGCGGCCGCGGAGACCAGCTTTTGGTGGGCGACGTCCCAGCCGATCGGGGTCACCTTGACCGTGATGTTCGGGTTCGCCTTCTCGTAGACCTTGGCGACGTCGGCGAGCTTCTCGCCCTCGGTGCCCATGGCCCACACCGTGAGCGTCTGCTTCGCGTCGGCCGTGACCTGCTCGCCGCCGGAGCCGCCGCAAGCGGTCAGGGTGAGTGCGGACGCCAGGGTGACGCCGATCGCGGCGGTGGTGGTTCGGCGGTTCATGGACGGCTCCTCCTTGAGCGGACCGTGGAATGTAAGCGCTGTTTGTAAGCGCATACATAACTCTGTAAGAACCCCACTCGTGTGGCAAGAGGGGCTTGGTCACGCTCTTGTAACGGCAGCGACATCCTGGTCGGTGGTTTCCAAGGTCTTTTAAGGTCTCCGTCATGACGCACAGCACGGTCACCGACGGAGGCCGCTCGGCGCGCGACTTCGCGCACGACTTCCCCTTCGACCCCTCCTACGGCCTGGGGCTGGACGAACTGCTGCGCGTCCCCGCGCCCGAAGCGGCGCCGACCGACTTCGACGCGTTCTGGCGCTCGCGCCACGAGGCGGCCCGCGCGGTGGACCCGAAGCCCGAGGTGGGACGGCTCGTGGAGGTGCGGGACGGGGTACGCGTCCACGAGGTGTCGTACGCCTCCGTGGGCGGCGTCCGGCTCGGCGGCTGGCTCGTGCTGCCCGCCGAGGGGGAGGCGGAACACGGCTTCGTCATCGGGCACGGCTACGGAGGCCGCGACCAGGTCGGCCCCGACGTGCCGCTGCCGATGCCCCGGTCCGCGGCGATCCTGCCGTGCGTGCGCGGAATGGCCGACCGCGGCCTGCTGCCCGGCGTACCGTCGCTCGCCGCGGAGCACGTCCTGCACGGGATCGCCGCGCGGGACACCTATGTCATCGGCGAATGCGTCGCCGACCTGTGGTGTGCCGCGTCGGCGCTGCTGGAACTGGTGCCAGGACTGGACGGGCCGCAGCCGCGCCTGGGGTACCTCGGTGAGAGCTTCGGCGGCGGCCTCGGCGCGCTCGCGCTGCCGTGGGACGAGCGGTTCGCCGCGGGGCGGCTGACCGTGCCGACGTTCGGCAACCACCCGCTGCGGCTGACCCTGGAGTGCGTCGGCAGCGGGGCGGCGGTACGCCGGTACCACGCGGAGCACCCCGAGGTCGTCGATGTGCTCGGCTACTTCGACGCGGCGACGGCGGCCGCCCGGCTCTCCAAGCCGGTATTGGTGGCCGCGGCGCTCTTCGACCCGTCGGTGCCGCCGCCCGGCCAGTTCGCCGTGTACAACGCGCTGGCCGGGGAGCGGGAGCTGAAGGTGCTGGAGGCCGGACACTTCGAGTACGAGGGCACGCGGACGGAGCGGGCCGGACTGGACGCCGCGACCGCGGACTTCTTCGCCCGTATGTTGACGTGAGGTGAAGCGCGCTGGGTGACGGGGCGTGAGGCGTCGTGGCGTGAGGCGTCGGGGCAACCCGCACGCAGCCCCGGTGGGGTGCCTGCGTTGCCTAGTTCACGTGCCCCGCACATCCGCAACTGGCCCGGCGGACGACCGACACCGGCAGCACCTTCGAGACCGGCCTGGCGCCCCGGTGCCCGGTCAGACGGCGTACGAGCAGCTCCACCGCCTCCTCGCCCATCTGCCGCATCGGCTGGTGCACGGTGGTGAGCGCGGGCCGTACCAGGCGGCCGAGCGCGATGCCGTCGAAGCCGGTGACCGCGATGTCCTCCGGCGCCCGTACGCCCCGGCGCTCGAAGGCGTGCAGGGCGCCGACCGCCAGTTGGTCGTTGGCGAACAGCACGGCCTGCGGCCGTTCGCCGGGCCGGTCGAGCAGGGCGTCGGCGGCGCGGGCGCCCTCGGCCTGCGTCATCATGCCGACGCTGACATCGGGTTCGTCGGGCGCGGGGATTCCGGCGGCGCGACACGCCTCCACGTACCCGCGGAAACGGGCCCGTACGTCCGGTGAGTCCTCGGCGGCGCCGACGTAGGTGAGCCGGCGCAGTCCGTGGTCCTCGATGAGATGGCGGGTGAGGTCGCGCTGGCCGTCGGCGTTGGCGACCTCCACGTGGTCCATGTGGTCGAGGTCGTCGGACTCGCGGGGCCCGGCCAGCATGACCACCGGCTGGCGCTGCGCGATGACCTCCAGGTCCTCCGTCGGCACGGTGCGGGCCATCACGGCGAACCCGTCGACGCGACCCGCCACCTTCGCCACCTGGCTCTCCGGGCCGCCCTTGGACGAGGCCGCGATCAGCAGCGCGTAGCCGTGGCGGCGTGCGGCCCGTTCCATGCCGCGGATGATCTGATCGGCGTAGAGCATCGCGGCGTCGTCCTCGGCCTCGTCGCCCGCGCCGTGCTCCGCCTCCGACTCGATGTCCGGGTCGGAGTAGTCGGGCAGGCACAGGCCGAGCACGCCGGTGGAGCGGCTGGCGAGGCCGCGGGCGTTGCCGCTGGGCACGTAGCCGAGTTCCCGGGCGGCCGCGAGGACCCGCTCGCGGGTCTGTGCGCGGACCGTGTCGGGGGTGCGGTAGACGCGGGACACGGTGGCGATGGAGACGCCGGAGCGTTCGGCGACGTCGTACACCGTGGGAGCTGAGCTCACTGGGTGGGATCCCCTGAGTCCGTTGCGGCCCGGCAGGGGCCTGAGCCTATGAAAGCGCATTCACTTTAGGCGGGTGGCGTCGTCGGGGCAAGGGAAGTCGATCACGAGGCGCGCGGGCTGCTCCAGGAGACACGGCCTACGCCGTGACCGCCCCCTTGAGGTGGAGGGTGAGGTCGTTGGAGGGGTCGAAGCGGGGTTGGAGCGACAGGGGGCCGTGCGTGGCGTGGGTGAGGGTGCGGGCGGGGTGGGTGTCGGTGCGTTTGCGGTCGACGTTGTCGCCGGTGAGGCGGCCGAGGGGGATGGGCCCGGTGTCGGTGGTGACGGTGATGTGCCAGGTGGTGGGGGAGCCAACGTGGCGGGTGAGCAGGTCGCGGTAGGGGATGGTGCAGGCGAAGTGGCGGTGGTCGCTGGCGATGACGGGTATGTCGTGGACGGCCGTCGGTGCGTCGGGGGCGGTGAGGGTGAGCAGGGTGGGGGTGCGGGCGTCGCCGTGGAGGGTGGCGGCGAGGGTGAGGTGGTCGTCGCCGACGCGGACCTGGGTGAGTTCGGCGTGGGCGCGGCGCAGCCAGGTGCGCAGGGTCAGGGCGCCGCCGGTGGTGGTGTAGGGGATCCAGGCGGAGACGCCGTGGGGTGCGGTGAGGAGGGGGAGGGTGAGGAGGCGGGCCTGTTCGACGAGGGTGACGGCGAGGCGGGCGCGTTTGCCGTCGTCGGCACGTTCGACGTGGAAGTCCCAGCGCCCTTCGGCGAGTTGGTGCTCGGCGCGGGCGAGGGTGGCGGTGAGGGGGCCCTTGCCGGAGGGGGGCGGGGTGAGGGGGAGGGTGAGGCGTTCGCCGGGGCCGGTGCCGTCGGTGCCGCGCAGCCGGGCGGTCAGGGTCAGCTCCCGGCCCGTGACGCCGCCGCGGGCCAGGCTGATCAGGAGGGAGCCGTCGGCGGTGGCGCGGCAGGTGGCCTTGGGGCGCAGTGCCTTGAGCGGTGTTGGGGCCGCCTGGACCGGGGTCGGCTTGGCGGCCGGTTTCACGGCTGTCGCGGTGCGGCGCAGGGGGCGGACCAGCGCGGCGGCGGTGCGGCGCAGGCGCCGGACGGCGGTCGGGGTGGGTTTGATGACGGCGCGGGCGGCGGGGGCCTTGGGCGCGGGCGCCGGTGCGGGCAGCAGGCCGGGGCGCAGTTCGCGTATGACGTCCTCGAACTGGGCGGAGACGGCCTTGGGCGCGTAGGTCTGGGCGGTGGCGCGGGCGGCGGTGCCGAGGGCGCGGCGGCGGGCGGGGTCGTCGATGAGCTTGGCCAGCGCGGTGTGCAGGGCGGCTTCGTCGTCGACGGGTATGAGCAGGCCGTCGGTGCCGTCGGTGATGATCTCGCGTGGGCCGATGGGGCAGTCGGTGGAGATGACGGGGACGCCGCAGTGCATGGCCTCGACCAGGGTCAGGCCGAAGGACTCGGCCTTGGAGGCGGACACGGCGATGGCGGCCTTGGCCCACTCGGTCTCGATGGGGGAGTGCGGGCC
The DNA here is from genome assembly GCF_040644575.1 of Streptomyces sp. NPDC046939. Taxonomy (NCBI): domain Bacteria; kingdom Bacillati; phylum Actinomycetota; class Actinomycetes; order Kitasatosporales; family Streptomycetaceae; genus Streptomyces; species Streptomyces sp. NPDC046939. The sequence continues at coordinate 44,691 of NZ_JBEYWV010000018.1, read as the reverse complement.
CATGAGGAAGGCGCGGTCGCTCAGGCCGAGGTCGTCGATGAGGGTACGCAGCCGGGCGCGGTCCGGGCCGCGGCCGTAGACGCGCAGGTTCCACTCGGGGCGTTCGTCGGCGAGGTGGGAGAAGGCGCGGATGAGGACGTCGAACCGTTTGTCCTCGTGGAGGCGGCCCGCGGCGACGATGAGCCGGGACTGCCCGTCGGAGGGTTCGGTCCTCGGCACGGGGACGACGTTGGGCAGGCAACGCAGCACGCGCGGCGTCTTCGGCAGCAGTTCGTTGTGGGTGGCGGCGTCCTGCGCGGTGACGGTGAGGTAGGCGTCCAGCCGCGGGATCGCGGCGTCCATCGCCTCACGTACGGCGGGCTCGTGGGAGGAGTACGTCATGTGCTCCTGCCCGATCCGCAGGAAACCGGCGTCCGGGGCGAACTGCGCCAAGTAGACGAGGAATCCGGGGCGGGTGGCGATGACGATGTCCGCGTCGGTGGCGGTCAGGTACTGCTCGACGCGCAGGTCGGCGAGGCGGGTGAAGACCTTCAGCGACCCCTCCGGCTCCGGCAGCAGGGCGCTGGGCTGCTGGTGGAGGGGGTGGTCGGTCTCCCGGGTGTCGGAGTCCTTGCGGATGTCGATCAGCGGGCGCAGCCGTACCTTCGCGCTGACCGGCAGGTGCGGGGTGTCCACGCCGCGGATGACCGAGACGATCTCGACCTCGTGGCCGCGCCCGGCGAGCGCGCTCGCGAGGTTGGCGGTGGCGCGGATGGTGCCGCCGATGCCGTAGGCGTTGTGGATGAGAAAAGCGATCTTCATACGTGTGCGGACGCGTACCGCCCGGAAGGCGCCACGCGCGCCCCTCCCCTGGCATGCATGGTGATGCCGACCCGGACGGGACGGCTGCTCGCGTCGGTGAAGCGCGAGGCGTCCCCTTGTTCGAGTGGAGAAAATATGACCACTTTGTGAACTTGCTGTCAACGAGGGGCGTCGCGCGGACGGCACGGGCGGAAGCGAGGCGCAGGGTCCCGCTCTGTGGATCAGCAGGTCTCGCGGTAGGGGACGTCGGCGATGTGGGCCTCCCATTCCTGCTCGGTGAGGGAGCCGCTTCTGGCGCAGAGGTCCTGGAGCAATGTCGCGGGCGACACGGTGTGTGTGAGAAACCTGCCGTGCTTGTCCACGCTCGTCAGTGTCGAACCGTCGGGTGCGAAAGTGACCGCGACGACCGAGGCGAAGGGGTCCATGGTGACCGTGAGCGGAGGGCCGAGTCTGTTGTGGCCGCGGCTGTCCCACACGGTCATCTGCGCCTGCTCGCCCGCCTCTTGCTGGAGCGTGGCGAAGAGGCGTCCGTCGGGCGAGACGGCGATGGTGCGGTCGGAGTCGCTGGACACCGCCCCGGTGCGCAGGTCCTCTCCTGCGGGCAGCAGGGTTCGGGCGTCCAGGGTTCTGAGGTAGGGCTGGTAGCCCTGCGGATAGGAGTAGACCGTGGAGCCGTCGTCGCTGATGGCGTTCATCTGCAGGTTCCCGGCGCCCTTGGTGAGGATGCGGCCGGAGGGGAACGCGACCCGCCCGAAGTTGGGCGCGGCGATCACGGATGTGCCGCTGGGGTCGAAGAAGACGGCCGCGCCGTTGCCGTCGTAGCCGAGCTTGGCGCGGACGTCCCGGATCCGGTGCCTGGTGGTCAGGTCCCAGAACCTGAGCGCGTTGGTCCCGTCGGGCATCACCGCCTGGGCCGCGAACGACCGGTTGTCGGGTGAGAAGGCGACATCCTGCAGCGCCCCGCTGCGCTGTTTCTCATCCAGCGGAGTGCGGAAAGTGCCGAGCTTGTTCTTTGTGCGCAGGTCCCAGATCTCGACTTCGGCGACGCCGCTCTGGACGGCCAGGAGCCGTCCGTCGGCGCTGAGGGTGGGGTTGCCGACTGCCGGGCCCGGACTGGGGAGTGTGGCTCGTTTCGTGCGGGTCGGCAAGGACCAGATCTCCATGTCGCTGCTGTTCAGGAGCGCGAGGGTGCGCCGGTCGTCGCTGACGGCGCTCACTGTGTAGAAGGCGCCCGTTCCCTTCGGCGCCTTGGTGACTCTGGTGGTGTCGAGTGAACGGACGGCGCCGTCGATGCCGACGCACCGCAGTTCGGAAGCGTCGGCGTTGAACACCAGCCCCGAGTCGCTGAAGCACTCGCTCTCGGTGGTCGAGTAGTGCATGAGGGGCGTCGTCTGACCCAGTAGAGCCGTTCTCCAGACGACACCGCCCTGTGCGAGGTACTGGCTGTCCTGGCTGAAGCGGAGGGGATACAGAGAGGGGTCGTCACCCCTGGTGAACTCCGAAGCCCAGTAACCCTCCTTGCGGTAGTACACGTGGACCCTCCCGCTCTTCCCGGGCAGGGCGGCGAGTTTGCCGTCCGGGCTGAAGACGACCGGGCCGGGGATCTCTGTGCTGCTCAGCTTGAGGTCCGGAACGGGGACCTTCTCCATCGTTCGGGTGTCGTACCAGGTGAACGGCTGCCCTTTGCCGTCGGGGCGGGGCAGGGAGAGTATGCGTTCGTCCGGTGAGAACGAGGTGTTCCAGACAGGGAAGGCTCCCCCTGCCATGCCTGGCATGGTGATGATCTTCTTGGCCGTGCGGGTGTCCCAGATCGTCATGGTGGGCTTCGCGTCGGCGTCGAGCCCCTCGGTCCGCAGATAGGTGCCGTGCGGGCTGAGCGCCACTCTCGGCAGATGCACGTCCCGGCCGCTGGGGTAGGTGTGCGTGCCGAGGGGACGTGCGTCGGTGGCGTCGAGGAGGCGGGTCCTGCCGTCCTCGGTGCTCACGGCGGCCGTTCTGCCGTCGTCGGACAGCGTGACGTAGCGAACTGTGGACCGGGCGTCGTAGTGGCCGGTCTGCCGGCGGGTGTCGACGTTCCAGATGCCTACTCGGGTGCCGCCGGCGGCGATGAGGGTGTGCCCGGTCCCGTCGAGGGCGGAGGTCGAGACGACGAAGCCGGGAAGCCTGAGGACCTCGTTCTCCTGCTGATTGCTCAGGGTGAACAGTGCGGCCCGCGACTCGGGTGTGTCGCCGAGGCGGGCGGAGGCCACCGCCAGTCGTCGGGCGAGCCGGGGGTCGGTGCGGCGAAGCGACTCGGCGACGCCCGCCACCTGGGCGGAGGCCGCGCGGTCGCGCTGACCGACGACGGTCTGCCGCTGCTGGAAGGCGATGCCGGCGGCGATCAGGGCGAGGGTCAGTGCCGTGGCGAGGAAGACGTTGAGGCGTTTGGTGCGGCGCAACTGTGAGCGCTGATGCTGCCGACTGGTCTCGAGGAGCGCGGTGATGTCCTCCGGGAGCGGGCGCTGCTCCGCCCATTCCTCTCCCTCCGCGAGGAGGGAGCCGTTCAGGAGGTCCCCGGGGTGCCCGCTCCGCGCGCGGCTGGCCTGCTGGTCGGTGGCGCGCTGCAGCCAGACGTGGAACTGCCGGTCCTCGGCGACCCAGTCACGCAGGTCGGCCCAGCCGCGGATCAGCGCGTCATGGATGAGTTCCGCCGCCGGTTCGCCAGGGGGCTCGCCGACGGGTGTGGCGGCGCCGTCGGTGGTGATGATGCGGTAGTGGGTGAGCGCCGCGACGGCGTCGTCGAAGGCGTCACCGGTGCCGGTGCCGGTGCCGGTGACGGGGTCGGCGGCCAGGGCGCGCAAGCGGGTGAGGGGGACGCGCCGACGGGTGGCGGGGATGCCGCCGGCCTCGTCGGCGGGCCGCACGAGGGCGGTGAGGATCCGTCGGGCGGTGGGCCGCTGTTCCGGGGGCAGCTGGTCGAGGGCGTGGTTGCACAGGTGCGAGAGGCCGCCCGTCACCTTGCCCAACTGCTCGTAGGCCTCGTGGGTGAGGCGGCCGCCGCCGTCGCGGCGCGAGCACAGTCGGCGCAGAGTCAGTTGCAGAGGCGGGAGCAGTGTGACCGGTGCCTGCCGTGTCACCGGGTCGGTCTCCAGCATGTCGTCGACGATCCGGTCCGCGAGGCCGGGTGCGAGAGGCAGACCGACGGCAGCGGCGGGCCGCGTGATGATCTCTTGCAGGTCGCGGCGGTTCAGCGTCTCGGGAACGTTGCACAGCCCGGGCAGGGCGGCGGTCATCAGGTCGGGGGCGAAGCTGCTGAGCGGAGCGTAGAAGTCGTTGCGCATGACCAGGAGCACGGTGACGGCGGCGTGGGACCCGCTCAGCTCCACGAGCTGGTCGACGGCGCGCAGACGCCGGTCCTCGGGGGGTGTCCGCGAAGGGCCGCCCGACTGGGTGAGGAGTTCCTCGAACTGGTCGATGACGAGGAGCAGATGGTCGTGGTCCGGCTCGGCGTCGAGGCGGGCGCGCACCGCGCTCGTCAGGCCGTCGACCGCCGCGCCGGGGAGGCCGGAGTCCGCCAGCTCGGCGAGGAGGTCCTGGCCGGGGCGGGCACGGAGGGTCAGCCAGCGGTCGCCGCCCGGGATGCCGCCCTTGGCGAGGGCGGGCAGCACACCCGCGTTGACCAGGGAGGACTTTCCCGCCCCTGAGGGGCCGAGCAGCATCAGCAGCCGTCGGTTCCCCCGCAGTGCCGTGAGCACGCGCTCCACCGCGGCCCCACGGCCGTGGAACCAGTCGGCCTGCTCGTCGGTGAACGGCTCCAAGCCCGGATACGGGCATGCCGTGTCCTCGGCCAGCTCGGGCCGCACGTCCCGCAGCACCTCGGCCGGGGTGGCGAAGGCGACGCCGAGCCCTTTCAGGTACCGGTCGGGGGAGGTGATCGAGGTGACCATGCCGATCGTCAGGCCGGTCAGCGCGTCCACGACCGGTCCGCCGCTGAATCCGGTGGTGAGGTCGTTGGCCTGCGTCAGCTGCAGCAGCCGTCCCGTGGCGCCGCTCCCGGGCACCACACCTCCCGCCACGCCGTAGCCGAAGCGGCCGCCCGGGGGCGCCTGGGCGGGGAATCCGTACGACAGGACCCGGTGCCCGTGGGAGCCCGCGCTCGCGCCCACGGGCATGCTCCGGGCCCCGGGCGGCACCGAGTGGAGGCGGAGCACGGCGACGTCCTCGGCATCCGGCGCCCGCCACTGCCCGGTGACCACCTCCGCCGTGACCCGCGGTGTGTCCGGCAGGAGGGGGAAGAGCACCTCCACCTGTCCTCCGGGGCGCTGCCCCGCGGCCTCGACGACGTGCGCGCAGGTGAACCCTGCCCCGTCCGCGGTCAGGAACCCCGCCCCGGCGACGCCTCCGCCCGGCGCGAGGACTTGGAAGACGCCTTCGTGGAGGGCCGGTCCGGCCGCGCCGGCGAGGCTGTTCGCGTCCCTCCCGGAGGTCATCAGGCGGCCGTTCCGGCCCTGTGCGGACGCGCTCCTCGCTTCGTCACGGTGTGTCCTGCCCGGAGTCGCCGCGCTCCCACACCATGCGGACCTTGAGGTGGAGGGCGGCCTCCCCGGCCGTGATCACCGCGCCGGCCTTCGCCGACAGATTCACCCCGAACTCCACCTCCACCTCCTGGGGGCCCGCCTGCCTCAACTGGTCGAGGACCGCCCTCGCCGTCTCGCGTACGGGTACCAGCGACTCGTGCAGGGTCCGGGGCAGTTCGCGCACCGCGTCGCCCAACCGCCCCGCTTTGACCGGCCCTTCCGACTCGGGGGCGTCCTCCACTTCCTCCAGCAGGATCGCCCCGCCGCCTTCCAAGGGCATCCGCACAAGAGCGGGCACCGTCCACCTCCTGGGAACCTCCGCAATGGATCTGAGCCATTGAACCGGGAAACGTCCCCTGTCGGCCGCTGGTCTCTCCGCTTCCTCAGCAACCACCACATGCGGATCAGCCGGTCCCGGGGGCGGGGTGCGAACGGGCGTTCCGTACGAGCGTCAGGCGTTCGTCCACCCGGACGTGCCGGAGTACACGTCCACCAGGTCCACCACGAAGACCAGGGTCGAACCCGCGGGGATCAACGGTGACGGCGACTGCTTGCCGTAGCCGAGACGCGGGGGAACGATGACCTCGCGCCGGCCGCCGACCTTCATCCCCCTCAGCCCCCGGTCCAGGCCCTTGATGACCTTGCCGCCGCCCAGGGCGAATTTGAGCGGCTCGCCCCGGTCCCAGGAGGCGTCGAACTCCTGCCCGGACTCGAAGGTCACCCCGACGTAGTGGACCTTGACCACCATGCCAGGTCGCACCTCGGGTCCGTCCCCGACGGCCAGGTCCCGGACGGTCAGCTCGGCGGGGGCGTCGCCCTCCGGAACACTGACCTCGGGCTTCGTCCGGTCACTCATCGCCGCCTCATCATTCTTCGTCGGAGGCCCTCGCGCGGGCCGGTCGGTCGCATGCACACCCATGCAACGGGTGATCACGCTACCGAGGGGTCCCGGCTCACCATGCCTCGCGCCGGTGGCCCCACCGACCGCGGCCCATCACAGAAAGCCCCGACGGTGGCAGGCCGGGGCCCCGCTCACGCCGCCGACGGCTGCCAAGCCTCCTGGAAGCGGCGGCGGGCGCGGTGGAGGCGGGAGCGGACCGTGCCTATGGGGAGGGAGAGGGTCTCGGCCATCTCCTCCTCGTTGAGGCCGTACGCGCGCAGGGTGAGGACCTGGCGGTGGGCGTCGGAGAGGCGGTCCAGGACGTCGGTGATGTGCACGGCGTCCAGCGAGTTCGTCGCCCGGCCGACCTCCAGGTCGGAGCAGGCCGTCTCCGCACCGCGCCGCTTCACGGTGCGGACGGCCTCGCGGACGGTCACCGAGCGCACCCAGCCGTAGAACGCCGCCGGTTCGCGCAGCGAGCCCAGGCCGCGGTAGACGGCGAGGAGCGCTTCCTGCGCGGCGTCGGCCCCGTCGTCGTGGGTGATGGAGCGGCAGATGCGCGCGACATACGGGGCGATGTCGGCGAGCAGGGTGTTCATCGCGCGCTCGTCACCCGCCTGCGCGCGCCTGAGCAGCGCCGGGAGGGTGGGGATGTCGCTGACGGTGTTCATTCGCGGGAGCGCTCCTCAGGGAAGCCGATGGGCGGTTACGAGGTCCGGTTCCGCGGTGTCCGTGAACGCGAGCAGCCCCTCGCGGACGTCGTCGCGGAACGCCCGCATGAACGACGGGCTGAAGCAGGACGTGAAGTGGGGGAACTCGACGGCCAGGCGGCCCTCGAAGGAGACCACGCACGCCATGACCGGGCTGCGGCCCGCCTGCGGGAAGTAGTTCTCGCGGGCGGGGACCAGCCGGACGTCGGTGGCCCGCAGGCCCTCGGGGAGGCGGGGGCCGGGGACCACGCCCATGTTCGTGACGATCACGGTGGCCAGTTGCAGCGTCGGGTGGCGGGGGATCTCCGGTGTGATTCTCAGCTCCTGCGTGTACTCCCCGGCGTCGATGAAGTTCCTCAGGCGGGTGTGCAGAAGCCGCGCCAGTTCCACCGGTTCCGTCTCCGGGGAGACCTCGGCCGTCTGCAGATGGGTGGTGACCGCGGCCACCATCACGGACGCCGGCAGCGGCGGTGTCAGACGGGAGCGCAGGTCGACCGGTGACAGGCAGCCCAGGGTGCGCGCGCCGTCGCCGTCCAAGCGGCGGCGGGCCGCGCGGACGACCGCGGCGCTCACCAGCGCGTGCACGGAGACACCCGTCCGGCGGGCGGTCTCCCGGAGCCGGGTGGTCTCCTCCTCACTCAGCGTCAGCCGGCGGGTCTCGATGTGTCCTTCGGCGGGCGCCGGGTGCGGTACGTCGTACGCGACCAGGTCCACCTGGTGTGCGGCCGCCTGCTCCACGCGCCGTTCCAGGTACTTCGCCGTGTCGGCCTCGTCGCTGTGCGGCAGCAACTCGCTGACCGGGCGGGGCCATTCGGCCTCGTCCTCGGGGTTCGCGTCCGCGTTTCCCTCGGACAGGCTCCGGTAGCGGTCCCACAGGCTGTTGTGCAGCGCGATGCTGCTGTGCCCGTCCGTGATCGTGTGGTCCACCACCAGGACGAACAGGTGCCGGTCCCCCTCCGGCGCGCTGACCAGCACCGCGCGGGTCAGCGGTCCGCCGACCGGCAGCGGGGCGTTCAACTCCTCGGCGTAGGCGTCATCGAGGTCGCCGGTGCGTGTGACCAGGCGGGGCCTCGCGTCCTCCGAGAGCAGCCGCAGGGCGTGTCCGGCCGGGCCGGCGGGCACGATCCGGGTCCGCAGGGTCGGGTGCGCGGCCGTGACGGCGTCGAACGCGGCCGACAGGATCTCCGTGTCGACCTCTCCGCTCAGCGTGCAGGAGAGGACCGCTCTGCTCCGCTGGCCCACGTACAGCGTCTCGGCCGGACACAGCGCACGTTCATTCATGCCGTCAGTCATGTTTCTCGTCCATTGTCTTCCGCGTCTTCCGCGTTCGTGTTTTCCGTTCTACGGTGACGAGCCCCGGCACCGCAGGTCATGCGCAGGGAACAGGAGTTCAGGAAAAAGGAGATCAGGAATCCGGCGTCGCCATGAGAGTGCATGTCGCCTGGTCGTCCGGGCAACCTGACGGCATGGTCCGGTCGTATATCGCGTGATTTCCCTAGACTCCCCCCGCCCGTCGGCACGCTCGCTTTAGGGGAATCACTGGATTCCCGTTCCTCCGGACCGGTCCGCCTTGACCCTGACCTGCCGGGTCGATCACCGTAATGAGCCGTCAGAACCGGTGGTGGGGTGCGTCCCGTCCGACCGGGCCGGATGTTCCGCGACCGTGTGATCACGGCTTGTCACGTGAGGGATGTGCCATGTCACTCCACGAGGACGATCGTCGACCGCTGACCGGAGCCCAGGAGGGTCTTTGGTACGCACAGCGGCTTTCTCCGGACAGCGCCGCCTACAACACCGGAGAGGCCGTGGAAATACACGGTCCTATCGATGCCGAGCTGTTCGAGAAAGCGCTGCGGCGCGCTGTCGGCGAGGCCGACACATTCGCGCTGCGTTTTCTCGACACGGACGACGGGCCCCGATGCGTGACCGCGCCGGACGCGGACGACTGGCCCCTGCACCGCGTCGACGTCAGCGGCGCGGACGACCCCGGGAGCGCCGCCTGGGAGTGGATCCGTACCGACCTCGCGGCGCCCGTGGACATCGACAAGGGGCCGCTGTTCTCGCACGCCCTGCTCACCCTCGCGCCCGACCGGCACCTCTGGTTCCTGAGGGCCCATCACATCCTGCTCGACGGCTACAGCTACAAGCTGCTCGGGCGTCGACTCGCCGACACCTACAACGCGCTGGCCACGGGCGAGGAGCCGGCCCCCACCGTCTTCGCCCCGGTCGACCGGCTCCGGACCGACGAGGCCGCCTACCTCGCCTCCGACCGGTACGAGCGCGATCGCGCCCACTGGGCCGAGCGGCTGGCAGAACTGCCCGAGCCCGCCCGCCTCACCCGCCGGACGGCCGCACCCGTCGCCCCGTTCCTGCGCCGCACCGCCGAACTGTCCTCCGCCGAGGCCGGGGCGCTGAACGCGGCCGCCGCCCGGCTCGGCGTCACCCGCACCGACCTGCTGGCCACCGCCGTCCTCGCCTACCTGCACCGGATGACCGGCGCCGAGGACCTGGTCCTGGGCCTGGCCACCATGAGCCGCCTCGGCAGCGCCGCGCTGCGCACGCCGGGCACCGCCTCCGACGTCCTGCCGCTGCGCGTGCCCGCCGCCCCCGGCACAGCCGTCGCGGAGCTGGCGCGCACCGTCGCCGCCGAACTGAAGGCGGTACGGGAGCACCAGCGCTACCGGGGCGAGTTCCTCCGCCGCGACCTCGGCCTGCTCGGCACCGGCCGCCGCATGTACGGGCCGGTCCTCAACATCGTCCCGTTCACGGAGACACTGGACTTCGGCGGGCACGCCGCCACCTGGCACCACCTGTCCGGCGGCGCCGTCGACGACCTCCAGGTCTCCGTACGGCCCGGGGCGGAGCCCGACGGACTGTGGCTGGCCTTCGACGCCAACCCGGCGCTGTACGAGGAGGACGAACTCGCCCTCCACCGCGACCGGTTCCTGCTGCTCCTGCGCCGGCTGACCGCCGTCGAACCGGCCTCGGCGCTGAGCGACCTCGACCTGCTGCTGCCGGGCGAGCACCCGCGGGACACGCCCGCGCAAGCCGCCCCCGAACCCGTCACCGGCACCCTCAGCGAACTGTTCGAGCGGTGCGCCGCCGAGGTGCCGGAGCGGACCGCCGTGACCTGCGACGGCGAGAGCCTCACCTACGCGGAGCTGGACGCCGAGGCCAACCGGCTCGCCCGGCTGCTGGCCGAGCGGGGCGCGGGCCCCGGGCAGGTGGTGGCCCTCGCGATGCGGCGGGGCCCCGGCCTGCTGCCCGCCCTGCTGGCCGTCCTGAAGACGGGCGCCGCCTACCTGCCCCTTGACACCGGCCACCCGGCCGAGCGGCTGCGTCTGGTGGTCGAGGACGCGCGGCCCGTCCTCCTCGTCACCGACGCCGACCGCGCGGAGCTGCCGTTCGCCGCCGACGTCCCCACGGTCTCCCTCCACGATCCGCGGGTGCGGCAGGACCTCGCCCACCGGGCGGCCGACGCCCTGACCGACGCCGAGCGCGGCGGCCCGCGCCGGCCGTCCGACATCGCGTACATCATCCACACCTCCGGCTCCACCGGACGCCCCAAGGGCGTACCGGTCCCGCACGCGAACGTCGTCCGCCTCTTCACCGCCGCCGCGCACCACTTCGACTTCGGCCCGGACGACGTGTGGACGCTGTTCCACTCCTACGCCTTCGACTTCTCCGTCTGGGAGATGTGGGGCGCCCTGCTGCACGGCGGCCGCCTGGTCGTCGTGCCGTACGCCGTGAGCCGCTCGCCCCGGGACTTCCTGCGGCTGCTGCGCCGCGAGGGCGTCACCGTCCTGAACCAGACGCCGTCCGCGTTCGAGCAACTGGTCGACGCCGACGCGGAGTCGGCGGCGGAGACCGGCGCGCTGCGCTACGTCGTCTTCGGCGGGGAGGCGCTGCGGCCCGAGCGGCTGCGCCCGTGGGCCGACCGGTACGGGCTCGACGCCCCGCAGCTGGTCAACATGTACGGCATCACCGAGACCACCGTGCACGTCACCCACCACCGTCTCACCCGCGCCGACCTGGACGACGCCCGCCGCGGCAGCGTCATCGGCACGCCGCTCGCGGACCTGCGCGTGCACCTCCTCGACCCGGCGGGACGGCCGGTCCCGACGGGCGCCACCGGCGAGATGTACGTGGCCGGGCCCGGGGTGGCCGTCGGCTACCTGAACCGGCCCGACCTCACCGCCGAACGGTTCCTCGACGACCCCTTCGGGCCGCCCGGCAGCCGCATGTACCGCTCCGGCGACCTGGCGCGCCGCCGCGCCGACGGCACCCTCGAATACCTCGGACGGTCCGACGCGCAGGTGCAGTTGCGCGGCTTCCGCATCGAGCCCGGCGAGATCGAGGCCGTCCTCGCCCGCCATCCGGGCGTCACCCGGGCCGCCGTCGTCGTCCGCCGCGCCGACAACGGCGCGCGGCAGCTCGTCGCCTACACGGTCACGGCCGGGGACACCGCGCCGGACCCCGCCGACCTGCGCGCCCACGCCGCGGCGCACCTGCCCGAGCACATGGTCCCGGCGGCCTGCGTCCCCGTCGACGCGCTGCCGCTGACCGCCAACGGCAAGCTCGACGTCGCCGCCCTGCCCGCGCCGGACTTCACCGCCGCCGCGGCGGGCGCCCGCCCCACCACACCCCGCCAGGCGCTGATCTGCCGGCTGTACGAGGACGTGCTGCGGCTGCCCGGCGACACCGTGGGCGTCGACGCGAACTTCTTCGACCTCGGCGGCGACTCCCTCTCCGCGACCCGGCTCCTCGCCCGGCTGCGCGCGGAGACCGGCACCGAGGTGCCCATCACCGCCCTGTTCGACGGGCCGACGCCCGCCGCGCTCGCCGAACGGCTCACCGCCCAGGGCGACACGGTCCGTCCGCTGCCCGCCCTCGGGGACGTGGTCCGGCCGGAGCGCGTACCGCTCTCCTTCGCCCAGGAACGCATGTGGTTCCTGAACCGGCTCGACGACGGCGCCGCCACCTACAACATCCCGCTCGTCGTCCCGCTGCGGGCGCCCGTCGACGCGGAGGCGCTGCGGGCGGCCCTCGGTGACGTCGCCGACCGGCACGAGAGCCTGCGGACCCTGTTCGCCGAGCACGACGGAGCGCCGTACCAGCGCATCCTGCCGCCGGGGGAGCTGCGGCCCGGGCTGCGGTGCGTGGACTGCCCCGCCGAGGAGATCGACGCCCACGTCGCCGCCGCGTCACGGCACCGCTTCGACCTGACCCGCGAAGGCCCGCTCACGGCGGCCCTGTTCGGCAGCGGCCCTGAGCGCACGCTGCTGCTCGTCCTGCACCACAGCGCGGCCGACGGCTGGTCGCTGCGCCCCTTCGCCGACGATCTGAGCACCGCCTACGAGGCGCGTCGCGCCGGCCGGGCGCCCGTGTGGGACGCGCTGCCGGTGCAGTACGCGGACCACGCCGTGTGGCAGCGCGCCCTCCTCACCCCCGAACCGGAGGGCCCGGGGCGTCTCGAACGCCTCACGGCCCACTGGCGCGAGACGCTGGCGGGCCTGCCGCAGGAGTGCACCCTGCCCGGTGACCGGCCGCGCCCGGCGTCCCCGCGCGGCGAAGGCGCGCACGTCACGGAGACGGTGGACGCCGGACTGCACCAGGGACTGCTGCGGCTCGCGGACCGCACGGGCGCCAGCCTGTTCATGGTCCTGCACGCGGCGGTCGGCGCCCTGCTCACCCGCTGCGGCGCGGGCGAGGACATCGTCGTCGGCACCCCGGTCGCGGGCCGCTCCGAACCCGCCCTGGACGAGGTGATCGGCCTGCTCACCAACACGCTGGTCCTGCGCGCCGACACCGCGGGCGACCCCGCCTTCCGCGACCTCGTCGACCGGGTGCGCGCACACGACCTGCGCGCCCTCGACCACCAGGACCTGCCCTTCGACCGGCTGGTGGAGGAGGTGAACCCGCCGCGCCACCCGGCCCGGCACCCGCTCTTCCAGGTGATGCTGGCGCTCCAGAACAACGCGCGCGCCGTCCTCCGCCTCGACGGGCAGGAGCTGCCGCTGCGTCCCACCGCCACGGGCACCGCCAAGTTCGACCTCTTCGTCGACGTCCTCGAACGGTACGACGACGAGGGCGCGCCCGACGGCCTCGACCTGCACGTCGAGTACGCGACCGACCTCTACGAGGCCGGGACCGCCGAGGCGTTCGCCCGCGCCCTGCACGAGGTCCTGACGGCCGTCTGCGCCGACCCCGACATCCGCGTCCACGCCCTGCCGGCGCCCACCCCGCGTACCGCCGACGCCGCGCCGGACGACGCCCGTGCCGCCGTGGCGGAGGTGGAGCGCACGGCGCTGTCCGTCCCCGGCATCCGCGACGCGGTCGCCCTGCCCGGGCCGCACGGCGAACCCCCGCGCCTGTTCGTGGTGCCCGGCCGGGCGGACGCCGCCGAGCGCGTCGAACAACTCCTCGGTGCCGAGGGGAAGGACGCCGTCCGCGTCACCGCGGTCGCCGTGCTGCCCCGTACCGCCGACGGCTCCGTCGACGCCGACGCCCTGCGCGCCCTGCCCCTCGTCGACCGCACGGCCGCCGACTCCTGGCGCGAGCGCCTTTCCCGTCTCCCCGGTGTCACCGCCGCCGACGTCACCGTGGAGGAGGTCCCCGAGGAACTGCCCCGCCGCCACGCCGGCGCCCCGCGCCGCTCCGGTCCGCAGGAGCCGACGGAAGCACAGGTCACGACCGGGCCTTCCGCCGCCCGCGTCCCGGCCCTGAGCGAGGGCCCGGAGTTCGCCGGGCCGTCCGCGTCCAGTTGGGCCGAGGCGCTGGTGCGGGCCGCGCAGAGCCCGTACGGCGAGGTCGTGCACGTCCACGCCGACGGCAGCGAGCACCGGCGCACATACACCTCGCTGGTCACGGAGGCGTCCCGCGTCCTCGGCGGGCTGCGGCGGGCCGGGCTGCGCCCCGGCGACAAGGTCATCCTCCAATGCGACGCGAGCGAGGACTTCCTCGCCGTGCTGTGGGGCTGCGTCCTCGGCGGCTTCGTCGCCGTGCCGCTGACCGTGCCTGCCTCGTACACCACCGCCTCGGCGGCGCTGGCCAAGCTGGAGGGCATCTGGAAGATGCTCGGCCGCCCCTGGATCGTCTGCTCCCCGGGCCGCGAGGCGGACCTGCGGGACCTCGCGGAGCGGCACGAGTGGCCCGGCCTGCGGCTGACGACCGCCGACGTGCTGCGCGAGGCACCGGAGGACCGCGACTGGTACGAGGCGCGCCCCGACGACCTGCTGCTGCTCCTGATGACCTCCGGCAGCACCGGTCTGCCCAAGGCCGTGCGCCAGAGCCACCGCGCCGTGCTGACCCGGTCCGCCGCGACCGCGCAGCTCAACGGCCTCGGCGAGCGCGACACCACCCTCAACTGGATCCCGCTCGACCACGTCACCGGCGTCGTGATGTTCCACCTGCGCGACGTCTACCTGGGCTGCCGCCAGATCCACGCGCCCACCTCCTGGATCCTGGAGGACCCGACCCGCTGGATGGACCTCGCCGACCGGCACAGGGCCACCGTCACCTGGGCGCCCAACTTCGCCTTCGGGCTCCTGGCCGAGCAGGCCGACCGCTTCCGCGACCGCGCCTGGGACCTGTCGCCGATGCGGCTGGTCATGAACGCGGGCGAGGTCGTCGTCGCCTCCGCCGCCCGCCGCTTCCTGCACACGCTGAGGCCCTTCGGGCTGCCGCAGGACGTGATGCACCCCGGCTGGGGCATGTCCGAGACCTGCTCGGTGGTGACCGACGCCGTGCTGCCGGGCGAACCGGACGGCTCCGACGAGTCGTTCGTGAGCTGCGGCCGCCCCTACCCGGGCTTCGCCATGCGCGTCGTCGGCGAGGACGGCACCGTGCTCGCCGAGGGCGAGGCCGGCCGGTTCCAGGTCCGCGGCGCCTCCGTCACCAGCGGCTACTACGACAACCCGGCGGCCAACGCCGAGGCGTTCACCGAGGACGGCTGGTTCGACACCGGCGACCTGGCGTTCCTGCGCGACGGCGAGCTGTACATCACCGGCCGCGCCAAGGACGTCATCATCGTCAACGGCGTCAACCACTACAGCCACGAGATCGAGTCCTGCGTCGAGGAACTGCCCAGCGTCGTACGGAGCTTCACCGCCGCTGTCGCCGTGCGCTCCGACCCCTCTGCGGCCACCGACGAACTCGCGCTCTTCTTCCACCTCGCCCCGGGCCAGGACCCGGCCGCCGCCATGCGGGAGATCGCGGGCAAGGTGACCCGCGAGATCGGCGTCAGCCCCGCCTTCCTCGTCCCGGTCGCCGAGGACGCCATCCCGAAGACCGAGATCGGCAAGATCCAGCGCACCAAGCTGCGCAAGAGCTTCGAGGCGGGCGCCTTCGACGAGGCGGTCCGCGAGGCGCAGGTGCTGATGGGCACCGCCGCCACGCTGCCCGACTGGTTCCTGCGCCCGGTGTGGCAGCGCGCCGAACGGCACCGGCCCCGCGCGCACGCGGCCGGGCGCCACACCCTCGTCCTCGCGGGCGGCGACCCGCGCGCCCACGACCTCGCCCGGCGGTTCGCCGAGGCGGTACGGGCGGACGGCGGACTGTGCACCGTCGTCTCCGAAGGCCCGGCGTACGAGCGGACCGACGCGGCGCACTACCGGCTGCGGCTCACCGAGGACTCCGCACACACGGCCCTCCTCGCCCAGTTGGACGCCGACGGGCGGCCGGTCGACGCCGTCGTGCACCTCGGCGGGCTGCACACCGGCGCGGCCTCGCCCCTGGACGACACCGGCCCCGGCTCCCTCCTCGCGCTCGCCCGCGCCCTCGCCGCCCGGCCCGGACCGCAGCGCCCCGTCGACCTGCTGTACGTGAGCGCGGGCGCCCAGGCCGTGGCGCCCGGGGAGGACGCCGCCCCGGCGCACGCCATGGCCGGGGCCCTGCTGAAATCGCTCGCGGAGGAGTTCGGTTGGCTGCGCGGCGTGCACGTGGACCTGGCGCCCGACGACGCCGAGGGGATCGTCCCCGTACTCCTCGCCGAGGCGGCGGACGCGTCGCCCGACGCCGAGGTCGCGTGGCGCGACGGCCACCGGTACGTACGCCGTCTGGCCCCGCTGCCCGACGAGCCGCCGCGCGCCGAACCGCCCGCCGACGCCGACGGGTTCCACCTGGTCACCGGCGGCCTCGGCGGCGTCGGCGGAGAGGTCGCGGCCCATCTGCTGAAGACGCCCGGCACCCGCCTGCTGCTGCTCGGCCGCACCGAGCTGCCCGCCGAGGACGCCTGGCCGGAGCACCTGGCCGGGGGCGGCGCCACGGCCGACCGTATCGAGGTACTGCGCCGCCTGCGCACCCTCGGCGAGGTCCGCTACGCGTGCGCCGACGTCACCGACGAGGCGCAGGTGCGGGCCGCGGTGGACGAGGCCGCCCAGGCGTGGGGCGCGCCCCTGACCTCGGTGCTGCACCTCGCCGGGGTCCGCGACGAGCGGCCCGTGCGGGAACTGGACGCCGCGTCCTGGCACCGGGCCGTGGAGGCGAAGGCGCACGGCGCGTGGACGCTGCACCGCGTCGCCGCCGACCACCCGGTCACCGCCTTCACCACCTTCTCCTCCGTGAACGGCAGCTTCGGTGGCGCCATGAACGCCGCCTACGCCGCCGCCAACGCCTTCCTCGACGCCCTCGCCCTGCACCGCCGCGCCCACGGCCTGCCCGCACAGAGCCTCGCCTGGAGCCTGTGGCACGAACGCGGGATGAGTCGCGGGTACGGGCTCGCCGCGCTCGGCGAGGCCCGCGGCTACCGGGTCCTCGACACCGCCGCCGCGCTGCGCTCCTTCGACCTGGCCCGCACCGTCGACGAGCCGCACCTGCTGATCGGCGCCGACCGCGGCGCCCCCTGGGTGCGCAGCCACGTCGCGGGCCCCGCCCGGCAGGTACGGCGTCCGGCCGCGCGGGTCGCGCTGGAGGAGGGCACCGACCTGGGCGCCCTGTACGGCGCGGCGGCCGACGCCGCCCGGGCCGTCGGCCTGGGTGACGCGTGGGTGCTGCGCTCGGCGGGCAGCTCCGCGCGGCCGGCCGACCCGGACACGGGGGAGCGGCTGCGGCGCCTGGAGAGCGACCTGGCCCGCCTGTGGTGCGGTGTCCTGAGCCGCGACCGGGTGGGCCGCGACGAGAACTTCTTCGACCTCGGCGGCAACTCCCTGCTCCTGGTCGCCGCCCAGACCGCCATCAACAAGGAGTTCGGCTGCGAACTCCCCGTCGTCGACCTGTTCGCGCACCCCACCGTGCGCGACCTCGCCCGCCACCTGTCGACGCTGACGAGCGCCGGGACCGCCCCGGCGGCCGCCGAGCCGACGCAGCGGCGGGACGCCCCGGCCGGCCCGGAGCCGAGCGGTCTGGAGAAGGCCAAGCAACAAGCACAGCGGCAGCGCGCGGCCCGGGCCCGCCGCTCCGCCCGGCACGGGAAGGACCGAGGGAATGCGTGACACCACCTCCCCGCAGGACGAGCAGGACGAGCAGGGCGAACAGTACGAGCACGAGGAGACGCCCGCCGTCGCCATCATCGGCATGGCGGGACGCTTCCCCGGCGCCGACGACCTGGACGCCTTCTGGGACAACCTCGCGGCGGGCCGGGAGTCGGTGCGGCCCGTCACCGACGAGGAGTTCCTCGCGGCGGGCGGCGACCCCGCCGACCTCGACGACCCCTCCCTCGTCCGCATGGCGTCGGTCGTCGACGGCATCGACCGCTTCGACTCCGGGTTCTTCGGCTACAGCCCCGCCGAGGCCGCCGTCGTGGACCCGCAGCAGCGCCTGCTCCTGGAGACGGCCTACCACGCCCTGGAGGACGCGGGCTGCCTCGGCCCCGCCGCCGGTGAGGCGGCCGGCACGGTCGGCGTGTACGCGGGCAGCGGTGACAGCCGCTACTACCCGGGCCACGTCCACCCGCGCTTCGCCGGACAGCCAGGATCGGTGGCGCTGGTGCACGCGGCCACCGCCAACTCCCTCGGCACGCTCGCCACCCGCGTCTCCTACGAGCTGGGCCTCACCGGCCCGAGCGTCTCCCTGCAAACGGCCTGCTCCACGGCGCTCGTCGCCGTGCACACCGCCTGCCAGGACCTCCTCGACTACCGGTGCGACACCGCGCTCGCCGCCGCCGTCTCCCTCAACCCCTCCGCGCACCTCGGCTACCGGCACGTGCCCGACGGCCCCTTCTCGCCCGACGGCCACTGCCGCGCCTTCGCCGCCGACGCGGCCGGCACCTCCTCCGGCGACGGCGTCGGGGCGGTCGTCCTCAAGCGCCTGGAGGACGCCGTCGCCGACGGCGACCGCATCCGCGCCGTCATCCGGGGCAGCGCCGTCAACAACGACGGACGCCGCAAGGTCGGCTTCAGCGCGCCCAGCTCGGCCGGGCAGACCGAGGTGATCCTCGCCGCCCAGGCGCAGGCGATGGTCGACGCGGGCACCATCGGCCTGGTCGAGGCGCACGGCACCGCCACCAAGCTCGGCGACCCCATCGAGGTGTCCGCGCTGACCGAGGCGTTCCGGCAGACCACGGACCGCACCGGGTTCTGCGCACTCGGCTCGGTGAAGACCAACATCGGCCACCTCGGGGCCGCCGCCGGGATCGCCGGGCTCATCAAGGCCGTACTCGCCCTGGAACACCGGCAGATCCCGCCGAACGTGCACTTCGAGCAGCCCAACCCGCTGATCGACTTCGCCGCCGGACCGTTCCGGGTGCCCACCGCCCTGGAGGAGTGGCGGGCGGACGGCCACCCCCGCCGGGCCGCCGTCAGCGCCTTCGGCATCGGCGGCACCAACGCCCACGTCATCCTGGAGGAGGCGCCGCCCGTCACGCCCGCCAGGACCCGCCCGGCCGAGGACGGCCGCCGCCTGGTCCTCCCGCTGTCCGCGCGCACGGCGGGCGCCCTGCGCGGCCAGGCCGACGCCCTCGCCCGCCACCTCGAACACCGCCCGGACCTGCGCCTGGACGACGTGGCGCACTCCCTGCGCACGGACCGGCCCGCGCTGCGCCACCGCCTCACCGTGACCGCCGCCTCCCGCGACGAGGCGCTGGCCGCCCTGCGCACCGCCGCCCCCGCCACACCACCCCTGACCGACGAACCCGCCCGCGTGGCCTTCCTGCTGCCCGGCGGCGGCACCCAGTACCCCGGCATGGGGGCGGAGCTCTACCGCGACCACGCCGTCTACCGCGACATCATCGACGAGTGCGCGGGCATCCTGCGGCCCGTCCTCGGCGGCGATCTGCGCACCACCCTGTTCGACGACCCCGAGCCCGACAGCACCGCCCTGTTCGCCGGTCTCGTGGCGACCGAGTACGCGCTCGCCCGCACGCTCATGGAGGAAGGGGTGCGCCCGGACGCCCTCATCGGGCACTCCCTCGGCGAGTACACCGCCGCCTGCCTCGCCGGGGTCATGGACCTCGACGCCATGCTGCCCCTCATCACCGAGCGGATCCGGCTCATCGCCTCGGCGGGCGGCGCGACGGTCGGCGTCGCGGCCCCGGCGGAGGACGTGCTGCCGCTCCTCGGCGACGACCTGTCCCTGGCCGCCGTGAACGGGCCCGCCGCGTGCACCGTCGCCGGACACGCCGACGCGGTCACGCGCTTCGAGGCCGAACTCACGCGCAGGGAGCTGCCGTTCCGCCGGCTGCGCATCCCCGCCGCCGCGCACTCGCACGTCCTGGACCCGGTCCTGGAGACGTTCGAGAGCCACCTGCGCACCGTCACCCTGCGCCCGCCGCGCATCCCGTACGTCACCAACGTCACCGGGACCTGGGTCACCGACGAACAGGCCACCTCCGTACGGCACTGGCTCGACCACACCCGCAACACCGTCCGGTTCACCGACGGCGTCACGTCCCTGTGGGAGCGCATGGCCCCCGTCCTGGTGGAGATCGGCCCCGGCGACACCATGACCAAGCTCGCCGCAGCGCAACTCGCCGATCACACACCGGCCACCGTCACCACCATGCGGCACGCCAAGGCCGACGCCCCGGACGGCTTCGTCCTCACCGAGGCGCTCGGCCGCCTGTGGAGCGCGGGCGTGGACGCCGCGCTCCCCGACGTGCCGGGCGAGCCCACGCGCGTACCGCTGCCCGGGTACGCCTTCGAACGGCACCACCACTGGATCGACGCCCCCGGCGCCCGTACGGGATCCGACGAGACGGACGCCCCCGCCGCGACCGGACCGGCCACGGGCCTCGCCCCGCGCCCCCGCCTGACGACCGAGCACGTGCCGCCGCGCACCGAGCGCGAACAGGCCGTGACCCGGCTGTGGGAGGAGACCCTCGGCATCGGCGGCATCGGCGTGCACGACAACTTCTTCGACCTCGGCGGCGACTCGATGCGCGCCGTGCTCCTCGCGGGCCACCTGCGCCGCGCCGGGGTCCTCGACATCCCCGCCGCGACCCTGCTGGCCGCGCCCACGGTGGCGGGCGTCCTCGCGGCGGCCGACGAGACCGGTACGGAAGGAGGCGAGCAGGGGGCCGCCGCACTGGGCCCGCTCCTGCCGCTGCGGACGGAGGGGAGCGCCACGCCGCTGTTCTGCGTCCACCCGGGCGCGGGCGTCTCCTGGCGCTACACCGGCCTCCTGCCCCACCTCGGCGGCGACCAGCCCGTGTACGGCATCCAGGCCGCGGGGCTCGACGGCACCCGGCCGCCCGCGCCGGACGCCGCCGCCATGGTCGCCCACTACGTCGGCCTCGTGCGCGAGGTGCAGCCGCAGGGCCCGTACCGGCTGCTCGGCTGGTCCTACGGCGGCTTCGTGGCGCACGCGATGGCCTGCGCGTTGCAGGAGAGCGGCGAGCGGGTGGAACTGCTCGCCATGCTCGACGCGCCCCAGCCGCACGGCGCCGCCTACGCCCCCGACGCGGCCGAACGGCAGGTGGCGGCGCTCCTGATGCGGGTGGCCGGGCTGCCCGTCGAACCGGGCGCGGAGCTGCCGGAGGTCGACGCCGTACTGGACCGCATCGACGCGGCGGTCACGGCCGACGCCGCGAGCGCCCCCGTCACGCGTGCCGAGGCGGCCGCCATCGCCGAGGTCATGCGCAACAACCTGCGCATCGCCCCGCAGTTCGCGCCCGGCGTCTTCCAGGGGGACGTGCTGTTCTTCAGCGCCCAGGAGGAGGCGGGCGGCTCCGGGGACCTCGCGGTCATGCCCGGCAAGGCCGATGCCTGGCGCCCGTACGTCGACGGCACCCTCCACGACCACCGGGTGCCCTGCGGCCACTACGAGATGACCGAACCCGAGCCCGTCGCCCGTATCGGCGCGGTCGTCGCGAAGGCGCTGCGACCGGCCGACGCCTGACCGTCCCGACCGTCTCGTCCGTCTCGTCCGTTCGTCCCCGTCCCGCTCACGAAGGGTCTCCCGTGCACGCGACCGCGACCAAGAACCTGTACGAACTCGGTGACGCGCCGCCCCTCGGCACCGCGCCCAAGCAGATGTACGCCTCCCTCATCCGCCAGGAACGCTACGGGCAGCCCGTCGACGCCTTCCGCACCGAGGTGGTCGACGTGCCGCCCGTCGGGCGCGGGCAGGTGCTCGTCAAGGTGATGGCGGCCGGCGTCAACTACAACAACGTGTGGGCGGCGCTCGGCGAACCGCTCGACGTCATCGCCGCGCGGCAGAAGGCCGGCGCCACCGAGGACTTCCACATCGGCGGCTCCGACCTGTCCGGCATCGTGTGGGCCGTCGGCGAGGACGTGCGGGGCGTCGCGCTCGGCGACGAGGTCGTCGTCCTCGCCAGCCGCTGGGACGAGTCGGCCGAGGACATCCGCCTCGGCGCCGACCCGGCCTTCTCCACCACCCAGCGGGTGTGGGGGTACGAGGAGAACTACGGCTCCTTCGCACAGTTCGCGGTCGTCGACGACTACATGCTGCACCCGAAGCCGAAGAAGCTGTCCTGGGCCGCGTCCGCCTGCTACATGGCGACTGCGGCGACGGCCTACCGCCAGCTCTTCGGCTGGGAGCCGCACACGGTACGGCCCGGCGACCCCGTACTGATCTGGGGCGGCGCGGGCGGTCTCGGCTGCATCGCCATCCAGCTCGTCCGGCACGTCGGCGGCATCCCCGTCGCGGTCGTCTCCAGCGAGGAGCGCGGCGAATACTGCATGAAGCTCGGTGCCCAGGGCTGGATCGACCGGCGCGAGTTCGACCACTGGGGGCGGCTCCCCGACACCTCCGACCAGGAGGCTATGGGGCGCTGGCTCAAGGG
The DNA here is from genome assembly GCF_040644575.1 of Streptomyces sp. NPDC046939. Taxonomy (NCBI): domain Bacteria; kingdom Bacillati; phylum Actinomycetota; class Actinomycetes; order Kitasatosporales; family Streptomycetaceae; genus Streptomyces; species Streptomyces sp. NPDC046939. Next base: position 22,566 of record NZ_JBEYWV010000018.1, on the reverse strand, counting down.
GGCGCGCGCCTTCGGGCGGCGGTTCTGGGAGGTGCTCGGCGAGCGCCGGGCCCCGCGCATCGTCCTCGAACACTCGGGCGCCGACACCATCCCCACGTCCATGTACCTGTGCGACAACGGCGGCATGGTCGTCATCTGCGGCGGCACCACCGGCTACAACGGCGACGTGGACCTGCGGTTCCTCTGGATGCGGCAGAAGCGCCTCCAGGGCTCCCACGTCGCGAGCGCCCGCGAGGCCCGCGAGATCACCCGCCTCATCGACCAGGGCGTCGTCGACCCGTGCCTGTCACGGACGTTCGGCTTCGAGGAGATCGGCCTGGCCCACCAGCTCATCCACGACAACCGGCACCCGGCGGGGAACATGGCGGTTCTGGTCGGCGCGGAGGAGTGAGCATGCCGTGACCCGCCGGGGAGCGTCACACGCGCCCCGGCGGGTCACTCGTGCACGTAGCTGAAGACGCCCGGTCCGACCGGAGCCACGCGGACGTGCACGGCGCGTTCAGGGGCCGCGCGCAGTGCGACCCGCAGACCACCGTCCCCGTACGGCTGTGCCCGCAGGTCGCGCAGGCTTGAGGCGTCGGCGTCGGCGTCGGTGTCGGGGGAGAGGCGCAGGGCCTTCCACGCCGCTTCCTTCGCCGAGAACAGGGACGTCACCGTCCAGGCGCCGCGCAGCAGATGCTCCTCGTCCTCCCGCAGCACCAGCCGTGCCGCGGCGGCGGGCAGCGGGCTCAGCTCCACGTCACAGCCGAGCGGCGTGTCCCGGCCCGGCGCGCGGGCCACGGCCACCGCGACGCCCGCGCTGTGCGAGATCGACGCCGCGCGTCCGGGCGGGAACAGCGGCAGCCGGCCCGCCCGCGGGATCTCACCGCAGTCGAGGCCCACCGCGCGCAGGGCGCGCCGGGCGGCGAGCCGGCCCGCCAGGAACTCGCGCCGGCGGTGCGGGAGCATGGCCGCCGCGCCGGCCTCCTCGGCGGGCCCCGCGGGGACCGCCTCCGGATCCGCGATGGAGGCGACGCCGAGGCCGAGCCCGGCCGCCGTGCGCAGGACCGGCCGCAGCAGCGCGAGTTCCGCGAGGACCCCTGCCCGCCACCGGTCGTGCGCGACCAGGCGGGCCGTCACCGACGGCCCGCCTGGATGTGCCTGCGTGGACATGCCCTCAGGCCCGCAGCAGCTTCTTGACGATCTTCCCGGCGGGGTTGCGCGGCACCTGCTCGATGAACTCGACGCGTCGCGGGCGCTTGTAGGGCGCGAGCAACTGGGCCACGTGGGACAGGAGTTCGGCGGTGCCGGTCCCGTCCTCCGCCACGACGTACGCCAGCGGCACCTCGCCGTAGTCCTCGTCGGGCATGCCGACGACCGCGGCGTCGCGGACGGCCGGATGGCTCATCAGGGCGCGCTCGATCTCCGAGGGGTAGACGTTCTGGCCCGCCCGGATGATGAGGTCCTTGCTGCGGTCCACCAGATGGATACGGCCCGCCTCGTCCATGAAGCCCAGGTCGCCCGTCTTGACCCAGCCGTCGAGGAAGATCTCCTCCGTGGCCGCCGGATCGTTCCAGTAGCCCTGCATGAGGCCCGGGCCGCGCACGACGATCTCGCCGATCTCCCCGCGCGGCAGCTCCCGCCCGGCCCCGTCGACCGCGCGTGCCGACATGCCCGGGACGACGCGGCCGCAAGGGATGCGGGCGGTCACGTCGCCCGGAGTGGGGTGCTCGTCGGGGCCCAGGGTGACGAACGGGCCGCCGACCTCGGTCATGCCGTAGACCTGGCGGAAGCCGCAGCCGAGGCGCTGGACGGCCTCGGCGTACACGTCGAGGGGCATCGGGGCGGCGCCGTACAGGATCTCCCGCAGCGAGGACAGGTCCGTCGTGTGCGAGCCCTTCGCCTGGAGCATGAAGCGCAGCATCTGTGGGACCAGCCACATGTGCGTGGCCCCGTGCCGTTCCACCGCGGCGAGGGCGCGCTGCGGGGTGAAGCCCGGCATCAGCACCACCGTGGCACCGGCGGCCAGGTACGTCAGGGACACGACCATGCTGCCGTGGTACAGCGGGCAGCAGTTGACCATGACGATGTCGTCGGTGGGGCGGGCCATCACCAGCCAGCCGAGGGCGATCGCCCGGAACGACGCCGAGTCGACCGTGACGCCCTTCGCCTGACCCGTCGTTGCCGACGTGTGCAGCACGGCGATCGGGTCGGTGTCGGCCACGACGGGCAGGTCACGCTCCGCCGCGAGGGTGCCGAGCGCCGCGAACTCCGGCTTGTCCAGGGCGATCCTGACGCGCACCGACGCAGGAAGCTCCGGGTGCCGGTCGAGCAGATCGGACTCGCCGAGTACGGCGACCGCGCCGACGCGCTCGACGATGCCCGTCACCTCCGGACCGGCCAGGCTGTGGTTCAGCGGCACGAACAGGGCGCCGAGCCGGGCCAGCGCGAAGTAGCTCTCCAGGACCTCGATGCGGTCCTTGGACAGCACGGCGACCCGGTCACCGCGCCCGATGCCCGACTCGGCCAGGCCGCGGGCCAGTTCGGCCGTACGGTCGTGGAACTCGGCCCAGGTGACGCTGCGCACCTCGTCGACCAGCGCCGTCCGGTCCGGGAAGCACTGGCGGTTGCGCTCAAGGAGCTGCGTCAGCCACATCACGCACCGCCGGGAGCGCCCGCGACCGCACGCCCGGCCACGAACCGCTCGTAATCGGCGATCGTACGGAGCCCCTCCATGTCCTCGGCGCTGATCTCCACGCCGAGCCGCTGCTCGACGAGCAGGACCAGACGCACCAGGTCACCCGAGTCGATGCCGCTGGCGGCGAGGTCGACGTCGTCGCCGATGGCGCCGGGGTCGGCGTACTCGGCCGTGCCGGTGAGTTCGACCAGCAACTCCCTGATGGTGCTCATGGCTTCCCCTTTCGCTGCGGCACGCCGGCCGCCCTGTGGGCCTGATGTGTCACCCGATGCAGAGGCGCGCGGAACGCGTCACCATCCCTCGGCGGTGACGTGACCTTTGTCACGCGCCGTCCGTGCACGGGCGGGGATAGCGGGGCCCGTGCGCGTCCTCTTTCCGTGACGGAGGTTCCGCCCCGCGACTCGTGACCGCGCGGCGGTGTCGACGCTGAGGGAGTGATGCGAGTGCCCAGGCAGTGCGTGCGGGTCCCGGCCTACCGCCGACGCGGCCCCGCCACGACACGGACCGGCCGCGGCGCCGGTGCGGGTCGTGCCATGGCGGGGACGGACACGGGCGGCCCGGCATGAGCGCGCCGCACACGGCAATGGCCGGGGCACCCCCCACCGCCCGGGACGAGGCGCTCACCGACCGGGGGAGCGAACGGCCCGCCGCCACTGGGGACGAGTCGTCCGCTGCTCAGAGCGGCGAGCCGTCCGCCACCGGTTCGGGAGAGCTGTTCGCTTCTCTTCGGGATGAGGCGTCCGCCGCCCAGCGGAGTGGGTCGTCCGCCGCCGGGGACGAGTCGTCCGCTGCTCAGCAGGGCGGGCTGTCCGCGGACGCTCAAGAGGGGGCGTCGGCTTCCGCTCGGGTCGGGACGCCCGCCGTCCCCCGGGACGAGCCGATCGCCCAAAGGCCGGGCGAGTCGTCCACCGGCCAGCGGCGTGGATCGTCCGCCGCCGGGGACGAGTCGTCCGCTGCTCAGCGCGGTGAGCCGTCCTCCACCGGTTCGGGAGAGCTGTTCGCTTCTCTTCGGGACGAGGCGTCCGCCGCCCAGCGGAGTGGATCGTCCGCCGTCGGGGACGCGTCGTCCGCTGCTCAGCAGGGCGGGCTGTCCGCGGACGCTCAAGAGGGGGCGTCGGCTTCCGCTCGGGTTGGGACGCCCGCCGTCCCCCGGGACGAGCCGATCGCCCAAAGGCCGGGCGAGTCGCCAGCCGCCCAGCAGGGTGCATCGCCGGCCACCCCGCAGGGCACGCCACCCGTCGACCCGCGACCCGCGCACGACATCCCCCAGGACGAACTCCTCGCCCACTTCGACGCGCTCATCGCCGCTCGCGAGACCATTGAGCCGCGGGACTGGATGCCCGACGGGTATCGGCGGATGTTGTTGCGGCAGATCGCCCAGCACGCCCACTCCGAGATCATCGGGATGCAGCCCGAGGGGGCCTGGCTGACCCGGGCGCCGTCGTTGCACCGGAAGTCCGTGCTCATCGCCAAGGTGCAGGACGAGGCGGGGCACGGCCTGTACCTGTACTCGGCGGCCGAGACGCTGGGTGTGGACCGGGCCGAGTTGCTCGACGCCCTGCACCGGGGCCAGCAGCGGTTCGCCGCGACCTTCAACCACCCCGCGCTCACGTGGGCGGACACCGGCGCCGTCGCCTGGCTGACGGACGGCGCCGCCGTGATCAACCAGGCGCCCTTGTGCCGGACCTCGTACGGCCCCTACGCCCGTGCGATGCGGCGCGTGTGCCAGGAGGAGGCCTTCCACGTACGGCAGGGCTACGACCTGATGCGCGCCCTGTGCGAGGGGACACCGGAGCAGAAGCGGATGGCGCAGGACGCGGTGGACCGCTGGTGGCTGCCCGCCGTGGCGCTGATGTTCGGCCCGCCGGACACGGAGACGGCGGGCGGGGCCGACGCGCGTACCGCCGCGCTCGGCGCCGCCGTCTCCCGTCGCGCCATCGCCTGGGGCATCAAGCACCACACCAACGACGAACTGCGCCAGCGCTTCGTCGACAGCGTCGTCCCGCAGGCCGAACGCCTCGGCCTGACCCTCCCGGACCCGGCGATCCGCTGGAACGAGGAGCGCGGCCACTACGACTTCACCCCGGTCGACTGGGCGACGTACCGCGACGCGCTCGGCGACGACACGCACTGGGCGCGGCAGCGCATCGCGCACCGCCGTGCCGCGCACGAGGACGGCGCGTGGGTGCGGGAGGCCGCCGCCGCGTACGCCGCCCGGGAGGACGCCCGCGACGGTACGGAGGAGCCCGCATGAGCACCAGCACGCCCGCGAGCACGGGACGCGAGGGCGCGCCCGCGTCCTGGGAGGTCTTCCTGCGGCCCCGCCGGGGCCTCGCACACCAGCACATGGGATCGGTCCGGGCCGACGACGCGGACATGGCGCTCGGCCGCGCCCGCGACCTGTACGTCCGCCGGGGCGACCCGCTGTCGCTGTGGGTGGTCCGTTCGGACGCCGTGCACGCGGTGTCCCCGGACGAACGCGACCCGTACTTCGGCAACGCCCGCCACAAGCCGTACCGGTACCCGGAGCAGTACGCCCCGCTGACCGGCTCCGGCCAGGAGGAGAAGGGGGACGACGGTGTCCACGGTCAGTGACACGGTCAGTGACGCGGCGCCCGCGACGGAGGCCGTCCGCACCGGCCCCGACCCCGACCTCGCCACGCACCTGCTGCGCCTCGGCGACGACGCGCTCGTCCTCGGGCAGCGTCTCTGCCAGTGGATCACGCGGGCGCCGACGATCGAGGAGGACCTGGCGCTGTCCAACATCGCCCTCGACCTGATCGGCCACGCCCGGACCCTCCTCACCCGCGCCGGGCGGCTCGACGGGACCGGCCGCACCGAGGACGACCTGGCCTACACCCGCTCCGACCGCGAGTTCACCAACGCCCTCCTGACGGAGCTGCCGAACGGGGACTTCGCGGTGACCGTGGCCCGCCAGCTCGCCTACACGCACTACGCGGTCCTGTACTACGAGGCGCTGGCCGCCTGCCCGGACGCCGACCTCGCCGGGTTCGGGGCGCGGGCCGCCAAGGAGGTGGCGTTCCACCGGCTGCACGCCGACAACTGGACGCGTCGCCTCGGCCTCGGCACGGCCGAGAGCGCCCGGCGCATGCAGGCCGGGCTCGACCGCGTATGGCCGTACACCGCCGAACTGTTCGACGAGGACGAGGTGGTGAACCGTCTCGTCGCGGCCGGTACCGTCCCCTCGCCCGCCCCCTTGCGGCAGACATGGGAGCAGCGGGTGGGCGAGGTCGTCACCCGCGCCGGGCTCACCGTGCCCGCGCCCCGCTGGCAGGCGCGCGGCGGGCGGACCGGTCTGCACACCGAGGAGTTCGGGCCGCTCGTCGCCGAACTGCAGTCGGTGCGCCGTCAGTTCCCGGGAGGCACCTGGTGAGCGCCCGCCGCTGCTCCACCGAGGAGGTCCGGGCGCGGGTCGAGGCGCTGCCGGACCCGGAGTTGCCGATGATCGGCCTCGGCGACCTCGGGGTGGTCCACTCCGTGGCGCCGGACGCCGACGGAGTGCTGGAGGTGGAGATCACGCCGACGTTCCTGGGCTGCCCGGCGCTGCCCGCGATCACCTCCGCCGTCGAGGAGACCCTCGCCGCCTGCGGCCACCCCGACGGACGCGTACGGCAGGTGTTGTCACCGCCGTGGTCGACGGACCGCATCACCCCGGCCGGACGGGAGAAGCTGGCGGCGCACGGCATCGCGCCGCCCGCCCCCGCCACCGCCGGGGCGGGCGGCCCGGTCCTCGTCGAGCTCGGCGGGGTGTCCTGCCCGCACTGCGGATCGCGGGCCACCCGGCCGCACAGCCCCTTCGGCGCGACCCGCTGCCAGTCGGTACGGCGGTGCACGGCGTGCCGGGAGACGTTCCCCCACCTGAGCGGGGTGTGAGGCCCACCATGAACACCGCCACTGTCACCACCGGCGCCACCGTCACCACCGCGCCCCGTCCCTCGCGCACCGGCTGGCACCGGCTCGCCGTCACCGACGTGCGCCGACTGACCGAGGAAGCGGTCGCCGTCACCCTGGACGTCCCCGACGCACTGCGGGACACCTTCGCGCACCGCCCCGGCGACCACGTCGTCGTACGGCACCGGGTCGCCGGCGGCGAACTGCGCCGCAGCTACTCGGTGTGCCCGCCGCCCGGCGACCCGGACGCCTTCCGCCTGGTGATCAAGCGGGGCGCCCCCGACGGCTTCGGCGCGTACGCCACGACCGCCCTCGCCCCCGGCGACCGCCTCGAACTCTCCCCGCCCGTCAACGCGTTCGCCCTGCCGGACCTGCCCGGCGCGCACCACGTGCTCGTCGCGGGCGGCTCCGGCATCACCCCGCTGCTCGCGATGGCGGCGGCGGTGCTGCGCGCGGACCCCGCCTGCCGGGTCTCCCTCGTCCACGCGGTGCCCACGACCGCGACGGCCCTGCTCGCCGACGAACTCGCCGAGCTGAAGGACGCGTTCGTCGACCGGTTCACCGCGCTGCACGTCCTCACCCGCGAGGACCGCCCCAGCGAACTGGTCAGCGGACGCGTCGACACCGCGAAGCTGCCACGGCTGCTCGCCGCGCTGGACGCCCGCCCGGGGCCCGGCACGACGTTCGCCCTGTGCGGGCCCGACGGCCTGGTCACGGCGGTGCGGCAGGCGTTGATCGCGTGGGGCGCCGACCCGGCGGCCGTCCGCACGGAAATCTTCACGGTCGCCCCCGGCACGCGGCAGGACACACGGCAGGACACGCGCCGCGAACCACCGGCCGAATCAGTGACCGAACCCGTGACCGGCACACCGCCCGGCGTCAGGACCGCCCGCGTCACCGCGCTGTTCGGCGGACGCCGCGCCGCCGTCACGGTGGAGCCGCAGGAGGATGTGATCCTCGACGCGCTGCTGCGGGCGCACCCCGACGTGCCGTACGCCTGCCGCGACGGTGTGTGCGGCAGTTGCCGCGCCAAGGTCCTGACCGGCGAAGTGGCGTTGGGCGGCGGCCAGTACGCCCTCGACGCCGACGACCTGGCGGCGGGCTACACGCTCGTCTGCCGGGCCCGGCCCCGCAGCCCCGAGGTCACGCTCGACTTCGACGCCTGACCGGTGCCCGTACCCGTTCAGCCGTACCCGTTCACCCGTACTCACGCGCTAGGAGCAGCAGTTGACCACCGACAAGCGGCACGAGGGCAGGACCGCGCTGGTCACCGGCGGCAGCCGTGGCATCGGCCGGGCCATCAGCAGACGCCTCGCCCGGGAGGGCGCCCTGGTCGCGGTCCACTACGGACACGACCACGAGGCGGCCGAGCGGACGGTCAAGGAGATCGACGCCGAGGGCGGCCGCGCGTTCGCCGTCCAAGCCGAACTCGGCGTGGCCGGAGACGCCGCCACCCTGTGGGACGCCTTCGACCGGGCCCTGGCCGAGCAGGGCGCCGAGCCGGGCCTGGACATCCTCGTCAACAACGCGGGGATCACCGTCCCGCGCACCATCGCGCACGTGACCGAGGAGGACTACGACCGGGTCTTCGCGATCAACACCAAGGCGCCCTTCTTCATCGTCCAGCGCGGGCTCGACCGGCTCCGCGACGGCGGCCGCATCGTCAACATCTCCTCGGTGGCCACCCGCGTCGGCTTCCCCGCGATCATCGCCTACACCATGACCAAGGCCGCCCTGGACTACCTCACCCTCGCCCTCGCCAAGGAGCTGGGCCCCCGGGGCATCACGGTGAACAGCGTCGCGCCGGGCTACACCGAGACGGAGATCAACCCCACCCTCGCGATCCCGGAGATCCGGCAGCGCTACTCGGACGCCTCCGTCTTCGGCCGCCTGGGGCAGCCGGCGGACATCGCCGACGTCGTGTCCTTCGTGGCGAGCGACGAGGCCCGCTGGGTGACCGGCCAGTGGATCGACACCTCGGGCGGCGCCCACCTCGGCGTCTAGAACCACACCACCGCCGCCGCACCGCCGCACCGCCGCACAAGGAGAGCCATGACCGACCGTACGTCCGCCCTCGCCGAGCCGGCCGCGGACGAGACCCTGACCCGGCCCTTCCACGGACCGAGCCCCTACGACGACTACGTGCACGCGTCCGTGCTCAACTCGCTGCAGCAGCCGCTGACCGAGGCCGCGGACGAGATGGGCTTCCTCGTCACCACGCAGGTGATGGAGCTGTGGTTCACGCTGGTCGCGCACGAGTGGCAGACGGCCCGGACGGCGTTCGCCAAGGACGACCTCGACGCGGCCCTGGACGCGCTGACCCGCAGCGCCCGCGCCCTGACCGCGCTCAACGCCTCCTGGAAGCCCATCGCCGCCCTCACCCCCGCCCAGTTCAACGGATTCCGCGCCGCGTTCGGCCGGGCGTCGGGCTTCCAGTCCGCCATGTACCGGCACATGGAGTTCCTCCTCGGCCAGAAGAACGCGGGCCTGCTCAACGGCCACCGGGGCGACCCCGCCGTCCACGAGGCCCTGGCCGAGACCTACCGCGCGACCTCCCTCTACGACGAGGTGCTGCGCTTCCTGCACCGGCAGGGACTGCCCGTGCCGGAGCACGTCCTGGAGCGGGACGTGACCGCCCCGTACGCCGCGGACCCGGCCGTGGTGGAGGTGTGGCGCCGCGTCTACGAAGGGCCCTGCCCGGAGCAGCGCCGGCTGACGGCCCTCGCCGAGTCGCTCACCGACATCGCCGAACTGGTGGCGCGTTGGCGCTTCGACCACGTCATGGTCGTACGCCGCGCCATGGGCGCGAAGCCGGGCAGCGCGGGCTCCTCCGGCCTCGCCTGGCTGGAGCGGCGCGCGTCCCGCCCGGTCTTCCCCGAGCTGTGGGAGGTGCGCGGTGAGCTCTGAGCGGACCATTTCCGCGTTCGCCGCCGAGGAGGAGCGGCGGGTCCTGAGCCTGAAGCCGGTCCTGGCCCCGGTGCACGGCCGCTACGGGGACCATCCCCACCAGGTCTACGACTCCTGGCCGGCCGATGACCCCGACGCCCCGCTGGTGATCCTCCTGCACGGCGGCTACTGGCGCTACGACCGCATGCACCTCACCCCGTTCGCCGCCTACCTCTCCCAGCAGGGCTTCGACGTCCTGCTCCCCGGCTTCCGCAGGTCGGGCGGCGCGGGCGGCTACCCGGAGACGTTCGACGACGTCGCGCGGATCGTGGACACCCTGCCCGAGGGCCGCCCGTACGTCCTCGCCGGGCACTGCTCCGGCGGCCACCTCGCCCTGTGGTGCGCGGCCCGGGGACTGCTCCCCGCCGACTCGCCCTGGCACACCCGCACCCTGCCGACCAGCGTCCTCGCGCTCGCCCCGCTGACCGACCTCGCCGCCACCCGCCGCGACGACCTCAGCAACGGCGCCGCCGTCCAACTCCTCGGCGGCGAAGACGTGTTCGAGGAGCGGATGGGCTCCGTCGACCCGCTCACGCTGCTGCGCGACGCGGGCACGACCGGGGTGCCCACCGTGCTGCTGCACGGCGCCGTCGACGAGGAGGTGCCGCTGAGCCAGTTCAGCGACTACGCGGCCGTCCACCACGACCTGCGGACGGTCGTGCTGCCCGGCACCGGCCACTACACGCTCATCGAGCCGGGCGCGCCCGGCGCCCGCGCGGTCGCCGACACCCTCCGGGAGATGGCGGCGGCCCACAGAGAGGCGGTGCGACCGTGACGACCGTCCCCGTCGCGCCCGCCACGCTCGGCGAGGAGGCCGCGCGGCTCGACGCCGCCGACCCCCTGGCCCCGCTCCGGGACCGCTTCCTCCTGCCCGAGAGCGTGGTCTACCTCGACGGCAACTCCCTCGGCCCGCTGCCCGCCGCGGTGCCGCCGGTCCTCACCGACGTCGTGCACCGCCAGTGGGGCACCGGTCTGATCCGCTCGTGGAACGAGCACGGATGGTGGGACGCGCCCCTCCGGGTCGGCGACGCCATCGGCCGTCTCATCGGCGCCGAGGCCGGGCAGACGGTCGCGGGCGACTCGACGAGCGTGCAGCTGTTCAGCGCGCTCGGCGCCGCCGCCGCGCTGCGCCCGGACCGGCCCCTGCTGGTCACCGACCCCGGCCACTTCCCGACGGACCGCTATCTGGCCGACGCCGTCGCCCGCAGGGAGAGCCTGGAGGTCCGACACGTACGACCTGCGGACCTCGAACGGTTCCTCGCGGCCGAGGGCCACCGCGTCGCCGTCGTCAGCTACTCGCCCGTCGACTTCCGCACCGGCGAGCTGTACGACATGCGGGCGCTCACCCGCGCCGCCCACCGCGCCGGCGCGCTCGTCCTGTGGGACCTGTGCCATGCCGCGGGCGCCTTCCCGGTGGACGTCGACGACCTCGGGGCCGACCTGGCCGTCGGCTGCGGCTACAAGTTCCTCTCCGGCGGGCCGGGCGCCCCCGCCTTCCTGTACGCGGCGCGCCGCCATCACGAGGCCCTGCGGACGCCGCTGACCGGCTGGACCGGCCACGCCGACCCGTTCGCCATGGCCCCCGGCTACACACCGGCGCCCGGGATCGCCCGGGCCCGTATCGGCACCCCGCCGGTGCTGTCCCTGCTCGCGCTCGAAGCGGCCCTCACCGCCTTCGACGGCGTCGACCTGGGCCAGGTCCGCGCCAAGAGCCTGTCCCTGACCGGCTTCTTCCTGCGGTGCGCCGGTGAACTCCTGGAGCCGCTCGGCTTCGAGGCGGTGACACCGGCCGACCCGGCGCGCCGCGGCAGCCAGGTCTCCCTGCGCCACCCGCACGCGTACGGCCTCGTGCAGGCGCTGGCGAGGGACGGGGTGATCGTCGACATGCGCGCCCCCGACCTGCTGCGGTTCGGCGTCAACGCCCTGTACACCACGCACCGGGACATGGTGACGGCCGCGGCGCGCCTGCGGGACGTCGTGCGCGGGAACGCGTACGACCCGGCGCCGCAACCGTCGGGCCGGGTGGTCTGAGGCGGTGGCCGTGCCGTCCCGGACGGCACGGCCACCCGCTCCGCCTACTTGACGAACTCCGGCGGCACCCGCGGCGGCCAGAGCCCCGCCGACAACATGCCGAGGCCGTGCGCGCGGGCCACCAGCGCGGCCCGGTTCGGCACGTTGAACTTCCGCAGCATCACACCGACGTGGTACTCGACGCCCTGCCGGCTGAGGTGGAGCCGGGCCGCGAGCTGGACGGTGGAGGCGCCGCTCGCGACGCCTTCGAGCACCTGGGCGTCGATCTTGCTGAGCAGAGGTGCGCCGCGCTGCGCCGCCGGCGCCTCGCCGCCCTCGCCGGGAACGTCCTCGTCGGGCCTGACCAGCACGATCACACCGGTCAGCTCACCGGAGACACCGTGCACGGCGGCGGCGGACAGCTCGCAGGAGAAGAGGCGCCCGCCCGCGGTGCGGCCCACGACCCGTTCGGTGATGTGGTCGCAGCGGCCTTCGGCGAGGCGGGCGAAGTGCCGGTCGAGGACGGCCGGGGCGCTCGGGTGCAACAGGTGGTACAGGTGGCGTCCGCAGGTCTCGGCGGGGGTGCGGCCGAAGAGCCGGCAGAAACCGGGATCGGCCCCGACGACGTCGAGCCCCGGGCCCAGGTGGGCGGTGCGGGACGGACGGCGGGGCGCGGTGCGGCGGCGGTCCTTCGGCGGGTACGCGCTTGTGGCGGTACGGGGCGCGGGCGTTACATCCTCGGTGGCATGCGGGACACGGGTGGTTGTCGCTGTCATGAGGACCAACGTCTTTCTCGGTCAGAAGTGGGGGGTTCGGGGCGAGCAGTGTCCCCGGAGGCCCGGATGCCTCCGGAACCACTCCTGGTCGCCTGTCGAGGAGCGTAGAAATCGCCCGAGACGCTGGTCAAGCGGGTGCGTGTGCGGCCCCGAAACACTGTGGTCCTGGGTTCGGTGGTGCGGTCCGCGCCCCTCGCGTCATGGTGCGGTCCGGGTGAGCCGCGTCACCGGAGGCGGTTCGGTTCGGGGGAGGGGCGGGTGGGGCCATCGGCCGGTCAGGCGGGTCCCGCGTCGGGGAGGGCGGCCGACAGGTCGGGGCGGCCCTTGATGCCCAGTTTCCGGTAGCTGTTGGTGAGGTGCTTCTCCACCGCGCGCACCGATATGGACAGCTCCTCGGCTATCTCCTGGTTCCGCAGCCCGGAGGCGGCGAGCCGCGCCACCTTGTGCTCCGAGGGGGTGAGCGACGCGCCGGACGCGGGCCGCGCCGGGGCGCGCTCCCCGGCGTGGCCGCGCATGCTCTCGTGCAGCCAGGTGGCACCGCACTCGATGGACAGGCCGAGGGCCCGGCGGAGCAGCGCCCTGCCGCGTGCGCGCTGGCGTGGTTCGACACGGCGTCCGAGCGCGTGCAGCGCCAGGCACAGTTCGTACGGTCCGGCCCCCTCCAGGAGATCGACGGCCTCTTCGAGGAGCTCCGTGCCGCGGCGGCCCGGCGTCACCCGGCCCAGCATCACGAGGGCCCGGCCGAGGCCGGAGGGGGCGCCCCACGCCCGGGACCGCTCGACCTCGCGGCGGCTGAGCCCGACGGCGGTCGCGGTGTCGCCGAGCCGCCGGTGCATGAGCGCGGCGTGCCCGGCCCAGGGGAGGATCACCGGGTTGTCCCAGCCGATCTGCTCCTGGCGGTGACCGGCCATCAGATAGTGGTCGAGCGCCGCGCGGTGGTCGCCCGCGCGGGCCGCGACGTGCCCCTTGGCCATGGCCACCAGGGCGGCGAGGTACTGGTTCTCCTCGTGGAGCCCGTGCCGGGTCAGGATGCGTTCGGCCAGCTCCGGCGCGGCCGTCCGCAGCGCCACGACGGCGAGGACTGCCGCGCTCACGGCCGGGAGGCCGTCCGGTTCCGCGTCGGCCGGGCCGTCGGTCTCCCACAGCCTCTCCCGGGCGCCCGCCATGTCGCCCTCGGCGAGCGCGATCAGCGCCTGTTCGGCGCGGATCACCGCCATCTCGACGTCGCCCCTGCGGCTCTCCGCGCTGCGGTAGGCCTCGCGCAGCCAGGAGGCGACCCCTTCGGTGCGGTCCGCCGCCGCGAGGACGTTCAGCGCGAGCGGCAGGGCGGTGTGCGTGTGCGCGGGGGAGGGCGGCTCGTGCTCCAGCAGACGCGTGGCCAGGTCCGCGAGTTCGGCGGCGGGCACGCTGTTGGTGACACCGGCGATGTGGATCAGCACGGTCAGCAGCTCCCGCCGCCCGGCACTGTCCATCGACGGCCGCGGCCCCAGGTCCGCGAGGCGCCGCAGCGACGCCTTGACGCGTCCGGGGTCCTGCGACCCGAGCAGACGTTCCCGCGCCTCCAGACGCAGGGCCAGCTCCTCGTCCACGGCGTCGGCGGTGCCGGACGCGGCCAGTTCGGCCGCCACCCGCCGCACCATGTCGTCCACGGGGAACGCGACGGGGGCCATGAGGGCGGGGCCGAGCCGCGTGAGAGCCGCCGCCCGCTCCCGTACGCCGCTCAGCATCGGTACGGCCTCCATGACGTGGCGCACCGACGGCGTCGTCGCGAAGCTCCGCTCGACGGTGGCGAGGTCGATCAGCAGCCGGGCACGGTCCGGCCCCGCCGAGGCGCTGTCCAGGAGGGCGCGGCGCAGATAGCGTGCGGCGTCCCGCGGCGCGCCCCGGCGCAGGGCGCTGTCCGCCGCCGTGCGCAACAGGTGCAGCGCGTCCCGGTCCTGCGGGGTGACGACGTTCATCAGGTGCTCCGCCGCCTGCTCGGCCGGGTGCCCCGAACGGTGCAGCAGCTCGGCGGTGAGGGCGCGCAGCGCCGCGCGCTCGGCGGGCGGCACGCTCTCCTCCACGGCGTCCCGCACGACGGACGAGGTGAAGGCCGGGTGCGGGACCTCGGTGACCAGGCCGTTCTCCCGCAGCACGCGCAGGGCCTCGGCGCGGCGCACCGCGTCCAGTTCCGTGAGTTCGTCCAGCAGATGCGGCGCGGTGTCCCGGTCGAGCGCCGTGACGGCGAACGCGGCCTTGCGGACGTGGCCGGGCAGCGCGTCCAGATGGAGCCGCAGGCGCTGGCGCAGCAGCGCGGGCCGCAGCGCGGCCACGTCCGCCGCGTGCCGCGCGAGGGGCCGCAGACCGTGGAAGACGGCCTCGGCCAGCACGGAGGTGAGGAACAGCGGGTTCCCCCCGGACCGTTCGCGGCACGCCCGTACGAACGTGTCGTCCGCCGGGGCGCCCAGGTACTCCTCCACCAGGGACCGGGTCCCCTCGTGCCCCAGGTCCGCCGGGACCACCGTGTGCCGGGCCAGGGCCAGCACCTCCCGTACGAGGGGCTGTTCGGCGCGCAGGTCCCCGGCCAGCACGCCGCACACCAGCAGGATCCGCCGGACGGGGACGGTACGGGCCAGGTGCCAGAGCATCCGCAGGGACTCGGCGTCGGCCCAGTGCACGTCATCGACCAGCAGCACCACCGTACGGTCGCGGGCCAGGCCCGCGACCAGCGCCGTCAGCCCCGCCAGAGCCCGGTTCAGCTCCTCGGCGGGCCAGGGCGTCGGACGGACGGCGGGCGCGTCCTCGGCCAGGACGGCCCGGGCGCCCTCGGCCGTCCCCCGGAAGAGGGCGCGCGCCTCCTCCCCGGGGACGCGGCTCAGCACCGGCTCGATCAGCTGCCGTACGACGCCGAAGCCGAACTCCGTCTCCGAGGGCGCGCCCTGGGCCCGCAGGACCAGGGCGCCCCGGTCCGCCCCCAGGTCACCGACGGCCTCGAGCAGCTCCGACTTGCCGGCGCCCAGACGGCCACGGACCACGAGGAGCGCGCCGCGCCCGCCGTCGGCGGCGTCCAGAGCGGCGCGCACGGATCTGACATCGTTATCTCGCTCCAGCAGCACGGTGCTGTGCTCCCCTTTCCGGGCCGGGGCCTTCATGTCCGGCGGGCGCTGGGCTCCGGCCGTACGGGATCAGTCCGAGAACCGCGCGGCGGTCACCGGGCGGCGCGCCGCACGCCCCTACGGGTCCGGCGCGGCCGGGCCCTCCCTGGCCAGCGCGAGCTGCCGCACGGCCAGCGCGCGCAGGGCGGGTTCACGCAGCAGCGCGGCGGCCCGCTTCAGCAGCCGGACGGCCGTCGGCCCCCGCGCCAGCGTGCCCGAGGCCAGATCGGCCAGGCCGCGGACGGCCGGGGTCCCCCAGGCGTCGGCCACGTCGCGCAGCTCGGCGCTGAACCGTGCCGCCTCCGCCGTGCGCCCGGCCCGCGCGTGCGCCACGACCCCCACGCAACGCCACGGCACCAGCAGTGGGTTGGCCCAGCCCCGCGCCAGCAGCCACCGGCCGCACTCGCGCAGATCGGCGCCCGCCTCGTCGGGCCGGCCGGCCGCCAGGTGGACGACCGCGCGGGCGAACAGCAATTGCGGCCAGGCGACTTGCTGCCGGAACCCCGGAGGGCAGTCGGCCGCGACGACGCGGGCCGCCTCGTCGAGATCACCGGCGGCCAGCGCGAGCCGCGCCCGCAGCGACCGGCACAGCGACTCCATCGCCGGATACCAACGGCCCGGCGGCATCGCCTTGTCGGCCATCTCCAGATCCCGCCCCGCCCGGCCGGTGTCCCCGCGGCGCAGGTGCATCTCGCACCGGGCGAGCAGTACAAGCCCCACGAGCGGCGGCACACGACGGCGGCGGGCCTCGGCGAGACACCCGTCGAGCCCCGCGAGCGCCTCCTCCGTCAGACCGGTGGTGGCGAGCGCCAGACATGTGAACACCCGTGGATACAGCGGCAGATCGCGGTCGGGGGAGGCGAGGACCGCCCGGCCGAGCTCCCGCACCCGGGCGGCGTCCCGCCCCGACACGGCCGTCCGCCACACCACCGCCGCCAGACCGCTCGGATCGTCCGGGTCCTCCGGCAGCGGCTCGGTGTCCGGCAGCAGACCGTCCAGGCCGCCCGCGTCCACCTGGGCCTGCTCGGCGAACCACAGCAGCGCCCGCAGCATCCGCCGCTCCCGCCCGTCCGCGTCCGCCGCCCGGCACGCGCTCGCCAGCGCCTGCCGCGCCGCGCCCGCGTCCCCCCTGGCCAGCAGCAGATCGGCGGCCAGGGCGCGCTGCCGGGGATCGGGCCGGTCACCCGTCAGGTGCAGGGCCTGGACGAGGAAGCGGTCCCCGGCCTCGGGATCGGTCAGGCAGGCCGCCGCGCCGAGCTCCACCAGTACGGCGACACGCTCCTCGGTGCTCAGCGGCTCCCGCAGGACACGGGTGAGGCACCGTGCCGCCTGCCGGTGCTCGCCCCGGGCCCGGTGGGCGGCGGCCGTCCGGCGCAGCACGTCGACGGCCCAGGCGGCGCCCGAGGGCCGGGCGGGCAGTAACAGCCCGGCGAGCCTGTCGTCGCCCAGCGCGGCCCGGTGCCCCAACTCCGCCGCCCGCTCGAACAGTTCGCGGCGTTCGGCGTCGGGCATCGCGGACAGCACCCGCTCGGCGCTCACCACATCCGTCAGCCGCGGCCGGGCGTCCCCGGTGACGAGCCCCGCCGCCCGCAGACCCCGCAGGTGGGAGGCGGCGGGCGCCCCGTCGAGCCCGGCGAGCGCGTAGACGAGGTGCAGCGGGAAGAGGTCACGGCACACGGCGAGCCCGCGCAGCAGGGCCAGCGGGCCGGGGCCGAGACCCCAGGTCGGCTCGGCGGGCGTACGCCACTTCCCGTCGCGGTCGACGGCCGAGGGGTCCGCGGCGGGACCGAGCCGGACCACGTGCCCGTGCACCGTCGGCGAGGACAGCAGGGTCAGGAGGCCGGTGCAGCGCGGGGCGGCGTCGGGCGCGCCCCCGTCCACCGTGACGACGACGGACAGGCCGGTGCCCCGCATCCGCCGCAGCACAGCGGTCAGCACGTCGAGCGAGGCGGCGTCCGCCCACTGGGCGTCGTCGACGACGAGGACCAGCGGCCGGTGTCGCGCCGCCCGCAGGAACAGCTCCGCGAACTCCTGCACGCGGACGGAACGGGGCGGCTCCGCGTCGGCCTCCTGGCGCAGGGGCGCGACGAGCCGGGGCCCCGGCAGCCGGGCGGCCAGCTGCTCGACCACCCCGTACGGCCAGTCCTGCTCGGCCGGTGTCCCGCGCCCGGTCAGGACCGTGGCACCCGCCAGCGTCGCCAGGGCGGTCGCCCGCCGGGTCAGGGAGTCACGGACCGGCCCGCGTGGACCGGTCACCGCCACGGCGGAGGAGCGCCCGGCCCGCAACCCGGAGGCGAGCCGCCGCACCACGGCCCGGGCGTCACCGGGCACCGCCACGACGTCGCCCCCTCGGGGCGGCGGTTCGGCGATCACGGGTGCGGTCATGCGGGGGGAGCCGGGTGGTGGGCGGCGGGCGGGACGTCGGTCATGGAGGCGTGGACGGACGCGTCCATGGGTGAGGGAGACAAAGCGCATTCCGGGCGTTCAAGGGAATGGCGCATACCAGATGATGCCTCGCAGTCCGTTTCGCCGCCGCGCCGATATACCGATATGCCGATATGCGGATCTTGATCGTGGGATCAGCAGACCATAGGGGGCACGGTTCGGGCAAGCAGCCAGTGGGCGGGGCCCGGTGGGTGACCGACGCGGGCGGGAAGTCGGGCGGGAACGGAGGGGGTGACACGTATGAGCGGGCACGGTCCGGGCAGGGACCGCGGACCGGAGCCCGCATCCCCCGCCCGCCTCACCCAGGCCCGTGACGCGTCAGGCGGAGGCGGTCCGCGCGAGAGCGGCACGCAACTCCCGCCGCCCGGACAGCCCGAGCTTGCGGTAGACCGACGTCAGATGCACCTCCACGGTGCGCTGCGTGACGAAGAGCGCCGCGGCGATCTCCGGATTGCTCAGCCCCTCGCCGGCGTGCCGGGCCACCTGCATCTCACTGGGCGTCAAGGACGCGGGCCCGCTCGACACCGGCCTGCGCGGCCGGGCCCCCGTCGCGAGCAGCGCCTGCCGCGCCTCCCGGTGGAGCGGGCGGGCCTCCAGCACGTACGCCTTGTCCAGCGCGGGCCGCAGCACCTTCCGGGCGGCGTCGACATGCCCGAGGGAGTACAGCACCTTGCCGCGCGCCACCTGCACCCGGATCAGCTCCAAGGCCATCGGGGTGCCCGTCAGCACCGCTTCCGCCTCCTTCAGCAGCGGCAGTGCGTCCCGGCCGCCGCGGACGGCGGCGAGCAGCCCGAGGCCCGTCCCGAGAGCGCCGGGCAGATCGGCGTCCCGGGCCGTCGACACGGCGCTCTCGGCCAGTTCGCGGGCCCGTTCGGCCTCCCCCACGGCGAGGTGCGCGCTGCCGGCCCAGAACCACCACGGGGACACCGCCGGACTGGTGCGCCCCCACTCCCGCTGGCGCGCACCGCACTCCAGCAGGTCGGCGAGCGCCTCCTCCGCCCGCCCCTGTACGAGCCTCAGCCGGCCCCGCGCACACAGGAACTCGTTCCATGACCAGGCGTCCACGGCAGCCGCCTCGAACCGGCGCTCGGCCAGCTCGGCGGCGCCCGCGAGATCCCCCCGGTCCAGCAGCGCGTGGACGCGGACGGCGGACGGCAGGGCGAAGATCAAGCTCGTCTGCTCCTGCGGTGCGCGCGGCGCGGACGCGAGGGCGGCGCCGGTCGCGGCCAGCGCCTCGGCGGGCGCCCCCAGCCTGCGGGCGGCGTCGGCACGGAGTGAGAGCAGGCTGACGAACGAGGGCTCCGCCTGCGTCCCGGAAGCCGTCTCGACGAGCCGCCGGTAGACCGGATCGGCCTCGTCCGGCCGGTCCGCGTACATCAGCGCCGTCGCGGCGGTCGTCAGGAACACCGAGGAGTCCGACGCGGCCGACCCCCGCTCCACCACCCGCCGCGCCGCCTCCAGCGCCTCGGCGACCCCGTCCGCGCGGGCGACGCGGACGACCGCCCGCCCGGCGAGCAGGGCCCGCTCGCCCGGAGTACGACCGGGCAGACCCAAGTCCAGGGCGGTCTCGTCCATCGACGCGCGATAGGACCGCCGGTCCCAGGCCGACAACAACAGCCGCTGAGCCTCCAACAGCCTGCCGCCCTCCCCGTCGGCCCCACCGAGCCCGGCCGCGTGCTCCTCGAGCAGCCGTACGGCATCCGGCGCGCGCTCGGTACGGATCAACGCCCCCGCCAGCGCGGTGACCACGGCGAGCCGCCGCCCCGGATCACTGAGCCCCCGCAACGCACCCCCCAGCCGCCGCACCCCGACATCAGGACACACCCGAGCCTCAACGAGCCCCAGCTCGACGAGCAACTCGGGGTCGGGGCGGGGGTGTGTCGGTTCGGGGTGGGCGGAGTGTGGGTCGGCGTGGGGCTCAGGGTTGGCGGCGCTCTGGAGACTGGGCGAGCCCGAGGTGGCGGCGCCTCGGGTGTGCTGCGGTTCGGAGCTGGCGGTGCCTCGGGCTTCGGGCGATACGGACTTGTCCGCGTCTCGGGTGTCGGGCGATAGGGACTTGTCCGCGTCTCGGGTGTCGGGTGAGTCGGGCTTGTCCCGGTCTCGGGCGTCCCGTGCCACCGAGGTAGCCGCGCCCTCGGCGCCCGGCGGCAGGCACAGCCGCAGCAGCTCCACCGCCCGGGGCAACTCACCCTGTGACGTCGCCCGGCGTGCCGCCTCCCGCAGGACCGTGACCGCCCAGACCTCCGTGACCGGCTCACTGGCCGCCCGCAGGTGATCGGCCACCCGCTCCGCGCAAGCGCCGCCGTCGAGGAGCAGCCGCGCGGCCGTGCGGTGCGACCGTACGCGCTCCCCGGACGGCATGTCCGCCAGCACGGCCTCACGCACCAGACGGTGGCCGAAGGCCCAGTCACGCCCGTCCGGCGTGGCGGTCACCAGGCCGACGGCGGCCACCGTACGGACGGCACGCACGAAGCCGTCCGTGTCCAGCCCGGCCAGCCGCGCACACATCTCGGCCGGGGCCCCGTCGTCCAGCACAGCCATCGCCCGGACGGCGGCGAACGCGTCAGCGCCCTCGTCGCGCAACACCCGCAGCACGGGCGCGCAGAACCGGACAAGGGAGCTCCCACCCCCGGCGTCGGCCAGACACCCCGCACCGATCGGCCGCCCATCGCCCCGCAAAGCCCGCAGCAGCCCGCTGAGCAGCAACGGATTGCCCTGAGTCACGGCAAGACAAGCTCGTTCGAACTCCTCGTCAAGGCCACCGGAGGCCTGCCGCACGACCCGCGCGACACCGTCCGCGCTCAGCGGCCGGGGCCGTAGAACATGGCACCGCGGCTGCGCGGCCACCTCGTCAAGGAGCGGCGAACGCGCCCCGGTCCCGGTACGCCGGGCCACCGCCAGCAGCACCGGCGCATCGGCCAGCCGCCGCGCCGTGTACGCCAGCCACCGCAGCGAGGCGGTGTCCGCGTGCTGCGCGTCGTCGACGAGGAGCAGCAGCGGTTGCCGCGCGCCGAGACGGCTGACGTACCGGTGCAGTTCTTGCAGCACGCCGTACGACACGTCCCCGTCAGAGCAGGGCTCGTACTCCGGGACGGCACTGTCCGCCGACAGGGGCCGCAACAGCCGACGCACCACACCGAACGCGGAGGCCCGCTCCTCGGGGTCACATCGCACCGCGAGGACCCGCAGCCCCACGTAGCGCCCTTCCTCACCGAGGCGGCGCATCAGCGCGCTCTTGCCGACGCCGACCGGCCCGTCGACGAGAAGCAGCCCCGACCGCCCGGCAGCGGCCTGCCGGACGGCACCGGAGAGCACGGACACCTCGTGTTCCCGCTCAAGAAGCGACGCGTGAGACCTGGACCCGGCCGCCCCGACGCCCCTGGACCCGCCCGTGCCCCCGCTCATGTCCCCTCCCCATCGGACGCCGGAAGCGGCCGGCGCTTCACGGAACACCCGCACAGTTCCCCAGAACAAGCCGAACAAGCCACGGATGTCCGCATGCGGCCAGGCCAATCCGGGGCGACGGCCTCCATCATCGCCCCGGAGCGACTGGGCGGTGGGGTGTTCAGCTACGCGGGGCGCCGACTACGGGGTCTTGCAGCGAGACCCTCACTCCCGCTCTCCCCCCACGACCACCGGCGACGGCCTCCCGCAGCCGAACGCCGATTCCACGAAGCACTGTTCGTACGCCGCCTCCGCGCCCGCCTCAAGTGCATGGTCAAGGGAGGCCGGGGTCGGGGGCGGGGTCCGGCGGGACCAGCCGGTGCGGAGGAGGGAGACGATGAAGCCCGCCAGGAACGCGTCGCCGCAGCCCATCGTGTCGCGCATGGTCGCGGGGTCCGCGGGCCGGGCCGGGACCGTCAGTGTCGTGCGGCCGTCGTGGACCATCGCGCCGGACAGGCCGCGCGTGGCGAGGGCCATGCCCGCGCCGCGCCCCACCACGTCGGCGAGCAGCGCACGCGTGGCGGCTTCGGTCAGGTGGGAGCAGGACAGGAGCGCCAGGTCGACGTGGGGGCAGACGCGGTCGAGGTAGGCGGGGGTGCGGTACTCGTCCTCGTCGGAGAAGTCGAAGCTGACGAGGGGGCCGGCCGCGGCGAGGCGGGGGAGGTGCGCTTCGGTCGCGGAGTAGACGCTGGAGTGGACGAGGCTGAACGACGCCGCGTACGCCAGCAGCGCGGGGGTCGGCTCCCACCCGCCCTGGACCGTGCTCTCCGTGTAGCCGAGGAACGTGCGGTCACCGTCCTTCGCGTGCAGCGTCGAGACCGACGTCGTGCCGGGGAGGACCGGGCTGCGCTCCACCGACACGCCCTGCGCCGCCACGCTCGCGCGCAGGTAGGCGCCGAGTTCGTCGTCGCCGAACATCCCGAGGTACGCGGCGTCCAGGCCGAGGCGTCGGGTGTAGACGGCGACGTTGACGCAGTTGCCGCCGGGGTAGTCGGTGCCGCGGTCCAGGAAGCGGTCGATGGTGTTGTCGCCGAAGCCGAGGACGCTCGGGCCGGACCGGTCGTCGTGCGGGGGCAGGCCGTGCGGGGTGTTCAAGCGGTAGGGGGCGTTCAACGAGATCTCCCGGGGGTGCGGGCGCGCCGCGAGCGCGCGCGGCGTCCGCCGTCGGGGGGGGGGGGGGGGGGCGCGGGGCGCCCCCGCCCGGGAGGGAGGGGGAGTGGGG